>NZ_CP173721.1:3068401-3375241 GCF_045181065.1 Microbacterium sp. M
GAGATCACCTGCGATCCGGTGAAGGTCTTCCCCGTGCCAGGTGGACCCTGGACGGCGATGTAGCTGCGATCCAGATCCAGGATTCCCCGCACGATCGCGTCGATCGTTTCGCCGTCCGCCTGCGGCAGCGCGGACCCTGACCTCGTGCGGGGCACGACTCTGCGCAGGATGTCGGTCGCTGCATCGCGCGGGAACTCGGGCGCGGCGAGGTGCACGGCCTGCGCCCATTCCTCGATCGCCTTCTGCTGCGATGCCACATTCGGTGGCGATGCCGGCGTGAGAGCGATCGGCAGATCGTGCCACGTCTCCCCCTGGATGGCGCGCTCGCGCACGGTGTAGCCGTCGTCCAGGACCTCGACGATCTCGACCTCGTGCGGGGCGTGGATGACCCGGGTCAGGTTGTCGGCGAAGAAGGGCGCCGGAGTCTCGTACAGCGCGAACGGACGCCCGCCGACGCCGAGAGTGCTCCCCGGTGCCACCTCGCCGCGCAGCTCGACGAGCCGCGTCAGCGTGCGGGTGCCCTCGCCGACGGCCCAGTCCTCGACGGTGCTGCTGCGGCCGGCGTCGATGCGCAGCACGTCGCGCGTCTGCTCCCACACCGAGACGGGTTCACGCAGTCGCTGGAAGTGCCCCTGCCAGAAGCTCTTCGCCTCACGCGGGTAGTAGTCGATCGCGGCGGCCGCGACCCGATGCACTTCGCCGTCCCCTCCGCCGCGCACGGCCGCCTCGCCATCGGCGAGCAGGGCGAGCGAGAGCGGCGAGGGTTCGTATGCGCGCGCCTGAATGTCGTCCGGCGGCGCGGGGAGCACGCCCTCCTGCTTCGCGAGTCCGATCAGCCAGTCGCGCAGTCGACGTGTCGACACGCAGTCGTAGCGGTTGTAATCCGCCAGGTCGGCGAGGATGCCGTCGGCCTCGGCGTCGTTCCCGGCCTCGCGCAGCTCACGTGCCTGGACGTACTGGACGATCGAATCGTCGCCCTTCTGCACATCGCTGGTGCGCACCTCGTCGCCCATGTACAGCGGCTCGAGCTTCTTGATCGAGTACGACCGCGAGCCGACCCGCACCGATCGCAGCACCAGCGGGTACAGGTCGACGAACACGCCCTCGCGCAGCAGTCGATCGACGTCGGCTTCGCCCACTCCGTGCCTGGCCGCCATCGCCGACAGGTGCGACGTCTCGTACGGTGCGTAGTGGTAGATGTGCATGTCGGGGTGCGCCTGCCGGCGCAGCTTCACGAATGCGAGGAAGTCGAGCAGCGCCTGCTTCTCGTCGGCGAACGTGTGCGCCCACAGCGCGGTGTACTGCTCGGCGTTGTCGATCCAGCCGAAGAGGTAGTCGATGCCCCAGTCGGGCCTCCCACCGCGATCGGCGTCGATGACCTCTTCGGTGTACAGCGGATCGCCCTCGAAGTCGAAGAAGATGTCACCGTGGCTGGGCCGCGGCATCAGTCCGATCGCGTGGGCCGAGACGAGCTCGAACGGCGGTGCATCGGCGGCATCGGCCGGCCCACCGGCCTGCAGGCGGGCCTGCGCACGCAGCGCCGCGAACGTGTCGGCGTTCATGCCCTCAGGCGCGTCGGTCGCCGCCGCGAGATCGTCGATGGTCCGGATGCCGGCCGCACGGAGCTTCTGCCGCTGCACCGGGCGCATCCGAGCCACCATCAGCAGGTCGCGGTGCGCGATCACCTGTTCGTCGCACGTCGCGCACCGGCCGCAGGCCGTGAGCTGCAGGTCGCCGCGGTCGTCGCCCCAGGCCAGCGGCGAACCGGCGGCGCCGTCGGCGACCCTCCGGTCGGCGATGAGCGCGCGCAGTCGCGTCCTGCGGACCCGGAAAAGTGGAAGAAGGTCATCGACCGCGTGGGTGCTGAGCGTGCCGTCGCCGAGGATCAGATCGACCTCGTCGGATCGAGGGATGTCGAGCGCATCCAGTTGGTCGACATATGCCGCGAGCTGCATGAGCGCCGTGACGCGCGCCTTGCGGGCGAGCTTGGAATCCTGCACACGCCACCGCCCGTCGTCGTCGCGCAGCAGGAAGTCGGCGAATCCGACGAACTCGTCGGTGGAGAACGCGGCCTGGAAGAGGACCCTCGCCTCGGACCGCAGTGCGTCGTTCGTCTCGGCGACGACGGCCGCGAGCGAGGCCGCATCACGGGAGGAGACCTTGGACACCTCGTGCACGGCTGCGCCGAAGCGGTCGCGATACGACTGGAGCACGTTCTGCTCGTGCACGTCGCCGAGCTCGGCGGCGCGTCGCAGAGTGGCGTCCTCGGGCTCTTCGACGGCAGAGACACGACCGAGCTTCGCGTCGATCGCGCGGCACCAGGCGAACTCGCACTCGGCGGCCAGCTTCAGGTCGCTGGCGCTCCAGATGACGCGCTGCGCCTCGGTGTCGATCCTCATGCTTCGAGACTAGTTCCGGGGTCGGACATGGCCTCGACCGGCGAACGAGGCGCCGTCAGCGAGCGGCGGGGCGCCACCAGGTGTCGGTCGGCGTCACCGGCAGCTGTCGCTTGTGCTCGGTGGCGAGGTACTTGCCCTCGATGCGAGCGGCCACCTCGGCATCCACTTCGATGCCCTCCAGATAGTCGTCGATCTGCGCGTAGGTCAGACCGAGCTCGTCCTCGTCGGCACGCCCAGGCTGACCGTCCAGAAGATCAGCGGTCGGCACCTTGAGCCACAGCCGGTCCGGAGCGCCGAGTTCGCGCAGCAGCTCCTTCCCCTGGCGTTTGGTGAGGCCCGACAGCGGTAGAAGGTCGGCGGCGCCGTCGCCGAACTTCGTGTAGAAGCCCGTGACCGCTTCGGCCGCGTGATCGGTGCCGATGACCAGCATCCGGTCGTGTCCGGCGAGTGCGTACTGGGTGACCATGCGGATGCGGGCCTTGATGTTGCCGCGGTTGAAGTCCGAGATATCGGCGCCCGCGGCGTGCTCGATGTCGCTCTCGACGCCGTCCACACCGCCTTGGATGTTCACCTCGATCACGCGATCCGCCGCGATGAACTGCAGCGCGGCGGCCGCGTCATCGGCATCGTGCTGCACCTTGTAGGGCAGCCGAACCGCGATGAACGACGCCCGTGCGCCCAGTGCGCGCGCCTTCTCGACGGCGAGCTGCACGAGTCGGCCCGCGAGCGTGGAGTCCTGCCCTCCCGAGATGCCGAGCACGTATCCGTGCGCACCGGTGGTCACGAGATAGTCGACGAGGAACTGCACCCGCCGCTCGATCTCCGCCTTCGGATCGATCTCGGGCTGCACGCCGAGGGCATCGGCGATCTGCTGCTGAAGCGACACGGAATCCTCCACTCTGTCTGCGTCCAGTATCCCGCGCCCGCATTACGACCGGATGACATCGCGCCGGAATACCCCGACGCGCGTCGGACTTGTCCTCAGAAGACGACGAAAGTGAGACCTCATGACCCTGATCGGCCGCAGCGACCTCGATGTGTTCCCCCTCGCCCTCGGCGGCAACGTGTTCGGCTGGACCGCCGACCGCGACGCCTCGTTCGCGATCCTCGACGCCTTCACCCAGGGCGGCGGCGACTTCATCGACACCGCCGACGGGTACAGCGCCTGGGTGCCAGGCAACGCGGGCGGCGAGAGCGAGACGATCATCGGCGAATGGCTGGCATCCCGCAAGCCGCGCGACATCGTCGTCGCGACGAAGGTCAGCACGCATCCGGAGTTCCGCGGCCTGTCGGCGAAGAACGTCCGCGCCGCGGCAGAGGCCTCGCTGAAGCGACTCGGCGTCGAGACGATCGACCTCTACTACGCGCACTTCGACGACGAATCGGTGCCGCTGGAGGAGACCGTCGCGGCCTTCGGCCAGCTCGTGACCGACGGCCTGGTCCGTTACACGGCCGTCTCGAACTACTCCGCCGACCGCATCACATCGTGGATGTCGATCGCCCAGGAGGCCGGGACGGCACTGCCTGTCGCGGTGCAGCCGCACTACAACCTCGTGCACCGCAACGACGTCGAGGAGAGCATCATCCCGCTCGCCGAGGATTTCGGACTCGGGCTGGTCCCGTACTACGCGCTCGCGAGCGGCTTCCTCACGGGGAAATACCGGTCCGAGGATGCTTCGGCAGTGGCATCAGCCCGTGCCGGCGGAGCGGCGAAGTACGCCACGGCGCACGGCCTGCGCATCATCGACGAACTGGAGCGCATCGGCACGGCGCACGGCGCGTCGATCGCGTCCGTCGCGCTCGCCTGGCTGCGGTCGCAGCCCACGGTCGTCGCCCCGATCGCCAGCGCGTCGCGCGTCGGACAGGTGGCGGATCTGCTGGCCAGTGCTCGGATTCAGCTGAGCGCAGAGGAGATCGCGTCTCTCAGCGCGGTGTCGGCCTGGTCGTACGCGAACTGAACGCGCGCGAGGGTCACGCGGGGGCGACGATCCGGCTCGGACCGGCATCGGTCTGCTCGACGCGCAGCTGAGCAGGGATCTGCTCCTGCATGGCTTCGACGTGACTGATCACGCCGACCGTGCGGCCACCGGCGCGCAGCTCGTCGAGCGTGCGCATCGCGACGTCGAGCGTGTCGGCATCCAGCGACCCGAACCCCTCGTCGATGAACAGCGTGTCGAGGGTGATCCCGCCGGCACGGGCGGTGACGACCTCGGCGAGCCCGAGGGCGAGCGCGAGGGATGAGAGGAACGTCTCACCGCCGGACAGCGACTGCGCGGGCCGCGTCTGGCCGGTGAAGGCGTCGAACACGACGATGCCGAGACCGGATGCGGCACCGCGCGCGGCGAGCGCGTCGGAGTGGCGCAGCTGATAGCGACCGGTCGACATGTCACCGAGGCGCCGATTCGCGGCATCCACGATCTCCTCGAGCTCGGCGGCGAGCACGAACGTCTCCAGGGTCATCCGGTGGGTGTTGCCCGCGCGGCCCGCGATCGCGTCGGCCAGGCCTTTCAGCACCTCGTGCTCCTTCGCCTGATCGGCGCTGCGCGCGTGCTCGTTCGCCGCCCTGTCGATCAGGTCGCTGAGACGCTCGGCGATGCCGGTGGCACGCGCCGCGGCGTCCACCTGGTCCTTCCATGCCGCACGCGCGGTCGTGGCTGCTTCTTCGACCGGCGCGAGATCGATCGGATCCTCGGGGAGCGCGCGCATCTCGAGCGGGAGGAGAATCGCCTTCTCCTTCTCGCGCTGGACGGCATGCTCGGTGATCCGCGCTTCGAGTCGATCCCGCTCGCTCGCGGAACGCAGGGCCGTCTCCACGGCATCCGGCCCATCGAAATCAGAGCGCTCGATCGCCGTATCGCGTTCGGTGCGGGTCTCCTCGACGGTGCCGGTGCGACGTGCGACCTCTGCGAGCGCCTCAGCCAGGTGCTGGGCTGCGGCGATGCCGGCGGCCGCGGCCTCGACCCGCTCGGCGACCGAGTCGAAGCCGCCGCGTGCGTCTGCGATGAGCGCATCGGCCTCGCGTTCGCGTTCCTCGAGAACCGCGAGCGCCTCCCTGGCCGAGGCGAGCGCCTGGGTGGATTCGGTTCGTTCGTGTTCCAGTCGGGCGGCGCGCTCGTCGAGCTCGGCGAGTCGTGCCTCGGCTTCGGCGACCCGACCGCCCGCTGCGGCGGCCTCTTCGTGCGCGGAGTTCGCCTCGGACAACTCGGTCTCGGCCTGCGCGACGCCGCGTCCCTCCGCCTGCGCGGTGGCCGTGGCGAGCTCGGCGCGCAGCGCCGTCACTCTCTCGGCGGCTTCGCGCTCGGCGTCTGCTGCGGCATCGCGCTGCTGCTGCGCGACGGCGACGTCGTCCGCGGACACCGGATCGATGTGCGCGGCCGGCGCCGGATGCGCGGTCGACCCGCACACCGCGCACGCCTCCCCCGGCACCAGCGCGCCGGCGAGTTCACCTGCCATCCCGTCGAGTCGACGCTGCAGAAGATCGGACAGCCGTGTCTGCGCCCGCGTGAGCGCCGAGTTGGCCGCGGCGAACTCGGCCTCTGCCGTCGCCAGAGTCGCGGTCAGTCGCTCGACCTCTGCGGCCGCGGTGCGACGGGCCACGGCGCGGTCACGATCGCGGGCGAGGTCGTCGATCCGGTCGGCGGCTCGACGCGCGGCATCGCGCTCGGTCGTCAGTTCGACGCGAAGCGCGGGCAGCGTCGCGCGCTCGCCCTCGTCTGCCTGGATCCGCGCGGATGCCGCGGCGACCTTCTCCCTGGCCTTCGCCAGCTCGGCGGCGCGCTGGGTCGCCCGTGCCTCGTGCGCGACGGCGTGCTGCCAGCTGCCGCGCTCCTCGGTTCGAGCGGCGGCCCACTCCTCCAGCGACGCCGCGGTGATCTCCGGCAGGGGGACCTCGAGCGATTTCCAGCGTTCGCGCGCTTCGGTCTCGCTCTCGGCGGCCGCGGCCAGTGCGCGCTGCGCTTTCACCGCGGCGGCGATGGCGGGCCGGAGCGTTTCCGCGCTGCGGGCGCGCTCGAGTTCGGCCCTGGCCGCCGAGATCTGCGGTTCCTCTTCGTCGAGAAGGTTCAGTGCGACGCGGGCGCGATCCCGCTCGCGCTGCGCCGCCTGATCCTCACGACGCGTCGCGAGCGCTGCATCCGCCGTCGTCGACAGCTGTTCGGCCTCGTCGCGATCCGCCTGCGCGCGTTCGGCCCGGTACTCCGCCCGCGCCAGCGCGCGCCGCAGCGCCTCCAGCCGCTCGTCCGTCGTGACGGCGTGAGCCTCGACCGGCACCGGCGCATCGTCGTCGGCGTCCTCGGCATCCGAAGGCGCCCCCGAGAGCCCCGCGGCCTCGACGACCGACTCGGCCTCTTCGATGCGCGTCGTGACGGTCATGAGGCGCGCACTCAGCTGATCGTCCGAGGCCTTCCGGCGCTCCTCGAAACGGGTCTGGATGTCCTCGAAGCGCTCGGTGCCGAACAGACGGCGCAGCAGCGCCTGTCGCTCTTTGCTGTCCGCGAGCAGGAAACGCGCGAACCGGTTCTGCGCCAGCAGGATCACCTGGAGGAACTGGGACTGACTCAGCTGCAGGATCGCATCCAGCTCGTTGGCCACGTCGACCGCTCGTGCCGCGCGTCCGACCCACCCTTCGCCGCTCCACTCATCGAGAGCGACAGCGGCCGGCTGCTTGGTCATGCCTCCGCCGCGCTTGGCCGGCCTCGGATACTCGGGCGACCGCGTGACGCGGAAGCGTCCGGCGGTCGTGCTGAACTCTACGACGACCTCGCTGGGGTCGTCTGGGCCGCAATGATCGCTGCGCAGCCGCTTCTCCCCGCCGTCGTAGCGCGGCACCGATCCGTACAGCCCGAAGCAGACCGCGTCGAGGATGCTGGATTTGCCTGCTCCTGTTCGGCCGGCGATGAGGAAGATGCCGTCGGCCGCGAACGCATCGAAGTCGACCGTCTGCCGTTCGCGGAATGGACCGAACCCCTCGACCTCGAGGCGATGCAGGCGCACTAGACCAGTGCCTCTGCGGCCACCCGCTCGTCGAGCACCTCGCGGATCAGCTCGCGCTCACGCTCGGTCGGCCCGTGCCCCTCGCGGACGTGCTCGAGGAACGCCTCGATGCGATCGGTGTCCGTGACCGCCGACCGCAGGCGCGTCGCATACGACCGTTCGATGCGCTCGACCGTGTTCGCCGGTTCGTGCTGCACCATCGCGCAGAACGGGAACCGCTCCTTCAGCCGACGCATGGGCTCCGACTGCGGGAGCGCGTCGGTGTACACCGCGCACACCCAGTCCGCGGCGTGGGCCGCGACGTTGTCCGCCGCGAGGATGTCGTCCAGTGCGCCGGTGAGGGTGACGAGTCTGCGCGGCACGGGAAGCTCGAGCCATTCGACGGAGGCGAGTCCGTCCGCGTCGAGGTCGACGAGCCACGAGCCGCGCGGTTTGTCCTGCTCGCCGAAGCTGTAGTGCAGTGGAGCACCGGCATAGCGGACGCGATCGCTCACCCGCTGCCGGCCGTGGATGTGACCGAGGGCGACGTAGTCGGGACCGTCGAACACCGACAGCGGCACGACGTCGAGACCGCCCTGACGGACCTCGCGCTCGAGCCCTGCGGTCGCGTCGACCCCGGCGGCGAAGCAGTGCGCGATGGCGACGGAGCGACCGGAGTTCGCCGCCATGCCGCCGCGCACCAGTTCCATGGCGTGCGCCATCGTCTGAGCCTGCGTGCGGAGCACGGCATCCGGCCAGTGCTGCCGCACGATCGCGGGCTCGAGATACGGGATGCCGTAGAAATGGACCGGACCATCGGCATCCGAGATCGTGACGGGCTGCCCGATCGCGACGGGGTCGGTCATCACATGGATGCCGTCGCGCAGCAGCCGCGCCTGGAAACCGAGCCTGGCGGCCGAATCGTGGTTGCCGCTCGTGACGACGACCGCGGCACCGGCATCGTGCAGCGCCACCAGCGTGTCGCCCAGCAGCGTGTAGGCGGGGCCGGCCGGCGTGGCCGAGTCGAACACGTCGCCGGCGACGACGACGACGTCGACATCCTGCGCACGCACCTGCGCGACCAGCGCGGCGAGCACGTCGGCCAGTGCGTCCATGGTCGAGGTGCCATGGAACGTACGGCCGATATGCCAGTCGGAGGTGTGCAGGATGCGCATACTCACACGGTACGGAGGGCCTCGGACATCGCCCGAGAGGCGTGCCGCGTAGTGCGTGAGCGCCTGCGGAAGGTCCCCGTTCCCACCCTCGTCAGGACGATCGACACGCGGTGATGCGCCATGCGCTGTGCGCCTTGTCCTGTGCGGTGTGCGGGGCTGCGCGATGAAGGATCCGGGCTGCCCACCACCCGACAGGGCCGGAAATGCCCCTCCGGCAGGGGGTGTGTCCGCCTCGTCCGACTACCGACTTCCGCGTCATTCCTCCAGGTCGTTGGTCCAGTTGGCCTGCTGGATCCGATTGTCCAGCTCGCGCAGACGCCGCGCGACGTCATCCGCGGCCGCACGCAGCGGTGCGACCGGCAGCGCCGCGACCTGCCGCAGTTCGGAGCGCATCTGGCGCAGTCCGACCTGATTCGCCCCCGACGCGGCCGCCGCGGCATCCGTCAGAACGGAGTGCTGCAGCCGGAGCACGTCGCGGCTCGCGAGCGCGTCGGTCATGGTGCCGTCATCGCCGAGGTCGAGCCCGGCATTGGTCCTGTTGATGCGGGTGATCAGCTCACGCAACTGCTCGAAGGCCGCCTCGGCCTCGACCAGCAGTTCCGCCGGATCCTCCGCCGGCTCCTCACCCTCCTGATACCGCGCGCTTCCGGTGATCCGTGCGCGCAGCTGCTCGATGCGTCGCTGCAGATCAGCGCGGGCTGCCAGTGCCTCGGCGAGTCTCATGCCGCCATCCTTGCAGACCGTCGAGTCGGGATGCGACGTAACAAACCGTCACACGCTGAGAAATCTGCTACGCATCATCGGCGACGCAGCAGCCCCTGGTGCTCGGGGTGCGCTTCGAACCAATCCGATACGTACCAGCAGACAGCGTCCACCTTCCGATCGCCGCGCGAGGCGATGTCGGCGACAGCCCCCTCCACCACGCGTGCGGCGTGCCCCTGCCCCCGGAAAGTCGGGACTGTGAAGGCTCTCGTGAGGGCGATCGTCGCCCCGTCGTCCCGATAGTCCAGCACGCTGACGAGCTGCCCGTCATGCAGCAGCGCATAGCGCGACGCGTCTTTCTCATCGGTCAGGACGAAGCCGTCTGCAAGGGTCGATTCGGTCACAACCCCACGTTACGCCCGGCTTCCGACAGGGGCTCCGTTTTGACACGGGACGACACGATCCGACATAATCCACCCATGACCACCAACGCACGCCCTTTGTCCGCCCAGGAGGCGAACGGGACTGCCGGGATGATGATGCCCGGCCGCGTTGCCATGTGTTGCCGAATGTGCAGCTGACACTTCAGCCCACCCCGCCCGGCTCGGCCTTCGCGATCTGCGACGCCTGAGCTCCCGAGCATCCACCTGCGTGCTCGCCACCGGCCCTCAAGGTCATTCTCGCAACGCATCAGAGCCCGTCGGCTCACCCTCCCAAGGACTTCATCATCATGTCGAACACCGCTACCCTCGAGCGTCCCTCCGCCACCACCAGCCGCCTGCGCCCCGTCGCCGATGCCCCGGCCGTCGCCGCCGATCTGCCCGCGACCCGATCGCCCCGCGGCTTCGCCCTCTACGTCGGTCTCGACGAGATCAAGGCGGCTGAGGCCGGAGTCAGCCTGCCGCTGCTCGTCGACGCCCTGCGCCGCACGCTGGCCGAACTCGCCCCCGGCGCCGAGACGCACGCCACCGTCGCGCTCTCCCCGCACGGAGCAGGCGGTCGCGACCTCGATGTCGTCCGTCTCGCCCTGCAGGAGCCCGGCGCCATCGCCCGCACCAAGGCCGCCGAGGAAGAGGCGGCCGAAGAGGACGAGGGCGTGGTCGTCGACATCTCGCGCAAGCGCGTCCTCATCGACGGCGACTCGGCCGCCTTCACCTACAAGGAATTCGAGCTCCTGCAGTACCTCGTGCTCCGCGAAGGCCGCACGATCGAGCGAACCGAACTCGTCGGCGCACTGTGGCAGTCGCCGGATGACGAGACCCCCGGCGAGCGCACGATCGACGTGCACGTCCGCCGTCTGCGCGCCAAGCTCGGCCGCTACGAGGACATCGTGCGCACCGTTCGCGGCGTCGGCTACCGCTTCGACCGCCACGCGGACGTCGTGATCCGCTACGGCCACGGCACCCCCTCGCCAGACCGCTTCTGACCCGCGACGACGCCGCGGGCGATGTCAGCCCCGCGGCGTAGGGTGATCGCATGACGATGACAGCGGATGCCGAGGCGCACCAGGCCCCGCCGCTGTCGACCGTGTACCGCCCAGGGCATCCGCTGGATCCGGTCCGGACGGTCCGCGTGCTGATGCGCGGTCCGAAGGACCCGACGATGCTGGTCGACGGTGCGACTCTGTGGCGTGCGAGCCGCACGCCGGACGGCGTCGCGACGCTCGCGCTGCGGTCGGTCTCGGGCGAGGTTCATGCGACGGCATGGGGCCCTGGCGCCGGCTGGGCCCTCGAGCAGCTGCCCGCACTGTGCGGTGCGGAGGACGATGCCACGGGCTTCGATGTCACGGCGGTCCCGATGCTCGCCGAGATCGCCCGTCGCACGTCCGGCACCCGCCTCACCCGCACCGACCTCGTGTTCGACGCCCTGGCGAGCGCCGTGATCGAGCAGAAGGTCACCTCGTTCCAGGCGTTCGGCGCGTGGCGCGTGCTGGTCAGCCGTTTCGGCGACCCGGCACCCGGCCCGACCCCCCGACCGATGTTCGCCCCGCCGACGATCGACGGCTGGCGCGGCATCCCGTCCTGGGCCTGGCATCGATCGGGGCTCGAACCTCCCCAATCCCGCGCCATCGTGGCCGCGGCCGCACGCGGGCAGCGCATCGCGGACGCCGTCCTGGCCGCACCGGACGGCGCCGATCGCGACCGCATCCTCACGAGCCTGTCCGGCATCGGCGCCTGGACGGCATCCGAGACGCGCATCAGGGCGCTCGGCGACCCGGATGCCGTGAGCGTCGGCGATTATCACCTCGCTCACGAGGTCGGTTATGCGCTGACCGGTTCACGCGTCGACGACCACGGGATGCTCGAACTGCTGGCCCCGTGGGCCGGTCACCGGCAGCGCGTGATCCGGTTGATCCTCGCCGGAGGTCCTCGCGAACCCCGCCGCGGCCCTCGCCTCGCACCCCAGGACCACCGCCGGCACTGAGGGCTAGGCTGACGGCATGGCAGCGACGAAGAAGCAGCGGTGGACCTGGCTCGGCGGCACGATTCTGCTGCTCGTGCTGGGGGTGGTGATCGGTCTGATCCTGCAGAACGTGTGGCTCGGCATCCTGCTGGCGGCGATCGTGTCGATCGGCTGGCTCATGCTCGTCGAGTCCCGCAAGGGTCACAACAACACCGGGGTGAACGACGAGACCCACGGCATCGAGATCTGAGCGTCAGAACGTCAGCGCGACAGGTCGTCCGTCGATCATCCTGACGTCGACCGGGTGGTCGTAGATCTCACGCAGCACGTCGGTGCGGACGATGTCATCCGGCGCGGCGTCGGCGACGATCCGCCCGTCGCGCATCGCGACGATCCGATCCGCGTGGTGGCCGGCGACGTTGATGTCGTGCAGCACGACGATCACCTTCTTGCCGAGTTCATCGGCCATGCGACGGATCAACTGCATGATCTCGGCTGCGTGGCGCAGGTCGAGATTGTTGAGCGGTTCATCCAGAAGCACGTAGCGGGTGTCCTGTGCGAGCACCATCGCGATGAATGCCCGCTGCCGCTGGCCGCCGGACAGTTCGTCCAGGAAGCGCTCCCGGAACGGTGCCAGGTCGAGGTAGTCGATCGCGCGGTCGATGTGCGCGCGATCGTCGACCGTGAAGCGTCCCTTGGAATGCGGGAAGCGTCCGAACTCGACCAGGTCGTGCACGGTGAGGCGCGCCGCGATGTGGTTGTCCTGCCGGAGCACGGCGAGGATCTTGGCCAGTTCGCTCGATGATGCCGTGGTGACATCCTCGCCGTCGACGGTGACCCGGCCCTCGTCGGCCGCGATGAGCCGTCCGATCAGACCGAACAGGGTGGACTTGCCCGCACCGTTCGGCCCGATCAAGGCTGTCACCCCTTCGCCGCCGAATTCGAGGGAGACATCGTCGAGCACGACCGTCTTCCCGTAGCGTTTCGTGACGTTCTCGAGCGCGATCATCGCGCCCCCTTTCTGAGGACGAGGAAGAGGAAGAAGAGTCCGCCGGCGAACTCGATGATCATCGAGATGCTTCCCCCGAACCCGAAGATCTGCTCGAGGACGACCTGCCCGCCCAGCAGGCACAGCATCCCGATGAGGGCCGCCGTCGGCAGCGTCCATGCGTGTCGGAACGTCCCGGCCCAGGAGTAGGCCAGGTTGGCGACGATGAGCCCGAAGAACAGGATCGGTCCGACCAGGGCGGTGGATGCCGCGATCATCACCGAGATCAGGGTGAACAGCAGCATGACGAGGCGCCGATGGTCGATGCCGAGTCCGACCGCGGCCGGCTCGCCGAGCGTCAGGACGTCGAGTTTGCGCACCAGCGGGACGATCGCGATGCACGATGCCGCGACCAGCACGCCGGTGAACAGCAGGAGCATCGGGTCCGGGCGGGTGAGCGAGGCGAACATCGCGTCGGTGAGCACCTGGAAGTCGAGGGGATCCAGCATCCGCTGCATCCACTCCGAGAAGCTGCGGAAGAACGTGCCCAGCACGATGCCGACGAGCAGCATGAGGTGCAGGGATCGCCGCTTGCCGCCGAACATCCACGTGAACAGGAACACGCTGAACGCGACCATGACGACCACCTGCACGACCCACAGCAGCAGTTCGTTCGCGCGCAGGAAGGATGCGGATCCGAAGAAGAACACGATGGTCGTCGCGATCAGCACGTAGAAAGCGTCGAAGCCCATGATCGAGGGCGTCAGGATGCGGTTCTGCGTGATCGTGTGGAAGACGACCGTCGAGACGCCGACCGCGACCGCCACGACGAGCATCGCGAGGACCGTCAGAGAGCGGATGCGCAGCGCGAACGCCAGCGAACCCGGTACGTCGGTGAAGAGGTAGACCGCGATGAGCGCGATCACCGTGAGACCCAGCGCGCTCAGGCGCACCCACGGGCGCTTGTGCAGCGCCTGCGGCAGGGTCGGGGTGCGGGTGTCAGTGAGCACGACTCCCCTTTCGCAGCAGCAGCCAGAGGAACAGCACGGCGCCGACCATCCCGACGATGACCGACAGCGGGATCTCGTACGGGAAGCGCACGACGCGGGCGAGGATGTCGCAGCCGAGCACGAAGACGGCGCCGAGACCGGCGACCCACGGGATCGAGCGGCGCACGTTGTCGCCGATGATGAGGCTGACGATGTTCGGAACCACGAGTCCGAGGAACGGGATCATGCCGGCGGTCACGAGCACCGCTGCCGTGATCATCGCGATGATGACCATCCCGATCGCGACGACGCGGCGGTAGTTCAGCCCGAGGTTCGTGGCGAACTCCTCCCCGAGCCCGATGACGCTGAACCGGTCGGCCGCGATCCAGGCGACCACGACCATCGCGGCCGCGATCCAGAGGATCTCGTAGCGCCCCTGCATGACGGTCGCGAAGCTGCCCTGCGCCCACTGGCCGAGCGACTGCAGCAGGTCGAGCCGATACGCGAAGAACGTCGTGACGGACGCCACGACCCCGCCCAGCATGATGCCCACCAGCGGGACGAGCACGAGTTGGCGGACCGGGATCGCGCGCACGATCCGCAGGAACACCCAGGTCCCGGCGAGACCGAACACGGCGGCGACGCCCATCTTGCCGACCACGGCGAGTCCGGGCCAGAAGACGGTCGTCACCAGCATCCCGAGTGTGGCGAACTCGCTGACGCCGGTCGTCGACGGCTCGACGAACCGGTTGCGCACCAGCATCTGCATGATGAGTCCCGCGATGCCGAGCGAGGCGCCGACGAGGATCACGGCGATCGTGCGGGGGACGCGACTGACCAGCAGGAGGAAGGATGCCGTGCTGTCCGGACCACCGGTGAACAGCGCGACCGGCGACACGTCGGACGCGCCGATGAACAGGCTCGCGACGGCGAGCAGGACGAAGAGGACGCCGATGAGCACCCCCGCCCAGCGACGCCGTTGGCGTGCCGGAGCGGGGGCGCTCGTCGAGGCGGTTGCGGTGAGTGTCACGCGTGTGCGGAGGTGGTCACTCCGTGATCTGCATCACGTCGTCGATGAGCAGCTGGGTCGTCTCGATGCCGCCGTAGACGATGTACCAGGCCACCGGGTCGAGGTAGACGATCGCGTCGTTCTTGGACGCGGAGGTCTGCTTCACGATGTCGTTGTCGAGCACCTGGGCGGCCACTCCGGCCTCGGCTTCACCGGTGGCGACGTCGCGATCGACGATCCAGAGCGTGTCAGGGTCGTGCTCGAGCAGGAACTCGAACGAGATCGGCTCGCCGTGCGTCGCCGAGGCGACGTCCTCGACGACGGGCTCGACGCCGAACACGTCGTACAGCAGGCCGCCGCGCACGTTCGCGCTGCCGCCATCGGCGCTGGAGGGCGCCATGGCGCTGAGCTCGCCGCCCGACACGATCACGGCGAGGCCGTCGCCCGCCTCAGCGGTGGCCTCCTTGGCCTCGTCGATGCCCGCTTCGAGATCGGCGAGTGCCTCGGTCGCCTCGTTCTCGGCGCCGAGCACCTCCCCGAGGAAGGTCACGTTGCGCTCGAGGGTCTCGAGGTAGGTGCCGGCGATGCCGAGATCGATCGTCGGCGCGATCTGGCTCAGATCGTCGTACAGTCCGGACGACCGCCCGCCGATGATGATGAGGTCGGGCTGCTGCGCCTCGATCTCGATGAGGTCGGCTTCGAACAGGGTTCCGGCGTTGAACGCGTCGTCGGCGAGGCTGTCCTGCAGGTATTCGGGAACGGAGTCCAGCGGCGCACCGGCGACCTCGCCGCCCAGGGCGCCGATGGTGTCGACGGTCGCCATCTCGAAGGCGACGATCTTCTGCGGGTCCTTCGGCACTTCGACGGTCTCGGTCTCGTAGGCCGGCTCCTCGTCCTCACCCGCGGTGTTGCGCTCCCATGAGTAGGTGACCGTGCTCACGTCGGACGATTCCTCCTCGGCGGCGGGCGCGGATTCGGCACTCGCGCAACCGGCGAGCGCAAGCGCTGAGATGAGGACGAAGGATGCTGCGGCAAGCGGCCGGCGCGAGGACATGGTTCTCCCTGAGACGATGGACAACGGATCAAGCGAAGGTAAGGTAAGCCTCACCTGCTCAGATGTAGGCTAGCCTAACTTCCATGACCTCGTCGAACTCGCCCTTCCGCATCGAGCGCCGTATGAACGACCTGCGCTTCCGTACCGTCTCGCTCGCCGCAAGGGAGCAGCTGGCGCCGAATTACGTGCGGATCCGCGTGGAGGGCAGCGACCTGGCGGGGTTCGACTCCCCCGGCGCCGACGACCACATGCGCCTGTTCTTCCCGGCCGAGATGCCGGACACGATCGAGGAGCTGCGCGCCGCGCCGAGCCGCGAGTACACGCCGTTGTTCTGGGGGGATGGCTGGCTCGAGGTCGAGTTCGCCGTGCACGGGGATGAGGGTGTCGCAGCCCCGTGGGCGGCGACTGCGCCGCTCGGTGCGCGGATCGGAGTCGGCGGGCCGCGCGGCTCCGCCGTCGTGACCGGCACACCGGGGAGTTGGATGCTGGTGGGCGACGAGACGGCGATCCCCGCGATCCGTCGCTTCGCCGCGCAGATCAGCGACGACGCGCCCGCACGCATCGTGATCGAGGTCCGCGGCGCGGAGGACGAGATCGCGATCGACGCCCCGGTGGATGTCGAGTGGCTGCATCGCGGTGACGCACCGTCGGGATCCGTGCTCATCGCCTTCCTGGATTCTCTGCAGACGTCGGATGCCGTGGGCGAGCACCCGTTCGTGTTCATCGCCGCAGAGCAGACGATCGTCAAGCCGGGCCGCGCACTGCTCGAACGGTGGGGCGTCGACACGACGCAGGCCGTCGTCAAGGGCTACTGGAAGCGCGGCGAGGCCGAGTATCACGCGCCGCACTGAGCCTCGCGGATCGAGCGGTGCTTGACGCTCTGCTCGATCCTCGCCTAAGGTTGCAAGACTGTGCCGACCGGTGCAGCACTCAGCCGAGGAGACGACGGATGACCGCCCTGCGCAGCCTTCCCGTGGTCCTTGCCTTCCAGGTGAAGCGCAATGACCGCCACGAGTCGTACCCTCCGGCGCGCGCCGTGTGACAGCATCCGCTCTCACCAAGCCCCGCACCGTCAGGTCCGGGGCTTTCTTCGTGAATCCCGACCTGTGGCTGATCCAACGCACGAAGGAAAGGAATCATGGAGAGGCTCTCCGCACGGCTGCTGTCCTGGGCGTCGCTGATCGACGAGAAGACGCTCGATCAGGCGCACACCACGGCCCGCATGCCGTTCATCCACCCGCACCTGGCGCTCATGCCGGACGCGCACCTTGGCAAGGGGGCGACCGTCGGCTCGGTCATCCCGACGCTCGGTTCCGTCATCCCGGCCGCCGTCGGCGTCGACATCGGCTGCGGGATGATCGCCGTCCGCACGCAGTTCACGCGGTCCGACCTCGATGGTCGGGAGCTCGCTGAACTGCGCGAGCAGATCGAGCGCGCCATCCCGCTGTCGGCCGGCCGCTACAACAACAGGGTCGTGGCCACGGCGCAGCCGCGGATCGCCGAGCTGGAGGAGCGCGCCGTCGCGGCGGCATTCGATCCGGACCGCTATGCGAAGAACTGGCGGCTGCAGCTGGGCACGCTCGGGTCGGGGAATCACTTCATCGAGGTCTCGCTCGACGAGCAGGACCGGGTGTGGCTGTTCCTGCACTCGGGATCCCGAGGGATCGGCAACAAGATCGCCGGCCACCACATCACCGTCGCCCAGCAGCTCGCGAAGCGGTGGTGGATCGACCTGCCCGATCCCGACCTCGCCTACCTCGTCGAGGGGACTGCGGAGTTCACGCGGTACATCCAGGAGCTGCGATGGGCGCAGCACTTCGCCCTGCTCAACAGGGAGGAGATGATGGACCGCGTGGTCAGGCAGGCCTCGGAGTTCCTCGGGGCGCAGGTCGTCGAGCAGGAGCGGATCAACTGCCACCACAATTTCACCGAGTCGGAGATGCATTTCGGCAAGCGGGTGTGGGTATCGCGGAAGGGCGCCATCCAGGCGGATGCCGGCAGGCCGGGTCTCATCCCCGGTTCGATGGGCACGGCATCCTACGTCGTGACCGGTCTGGGCGATCCGCTGTCGCTGAACTCCTCACCCCATGGTGCAGGGCGGGAGTACTCACGGTCCGCCGCGCGGAAGACCTTCACCCACGAGCAGCTGCGGGAGGCGATGGTCGGAATCGAGTTCCGGGACACCGACGCCTTCATCGACGAGATCCCGCAGGCGTACAAGCCGATCGATCGGGTCATGGCTGATGCCGCGGATCTGGTGTCGATCCGGCACACGCTGCGGCAGATCGTCAATGTGAAGGGCGATTGAGACGCCGACCCGGAGGACCCCGGTCATCTGATGCCGCGGGTTCTCCTGGTCGTCGGGCACACTGGGCGCATGGCGAAACTGGATCACCTCGGCATCACGGTCGACAGCGTCCCGCGCGCGTCGGCGCAGTTCAATCCGGTGATGGAAGCGCTCGGCTACGTCCGCGCACACGACGCGGACGACCACGCCTACTGGCGACAGCCCGGCCAACCGGAGGTGCTCCTGTACCCGGCGCGCGCCGAGGACACCGGCCCCCACGAGCACGGACGCGTCGGCTGGCAGCACGTGGCGTTCGCGGTCGACTCCCGCGAGGAGGTCGATCGCCTGCACGCGATCGCGCTCGACGCCGGCTGGACCGCTGTGCGCGATCCCAAGGAGTACCCCCGCTTCACCGAGCGGTACTACGCCTCCTTCGTCGAGGACGACGACGGCATCCGCATCGAGTTCATGCACAACCCGGCGGGATGGGACTGAGAAGATGGGCGCATGAGGATCGCCGTCGCCGGAGGCACCGGGGTCGTCGGACGCCGCACCGTCGAAGCCGTCCGCGCCGCCGGGCATGAAGCCGTCGTCCTGAGCCGCTCCACCGGAGTCGACCTCGTCACCGGCCGAGGACTGGACGCCGCACTCGACGGCGTCGACGCGGTGATCGACACCGCGAACATCACGACGCTCAAGGCCACCGAGGCCGTGGAGTTCTTCACCGCGGCCACCGGCAACCTCGTGACCGCGGCCGCGGAGGCCGGCGGTGCGCACATCGTGCTGCTGTCGATCGTCGGCATTCATCGGATGCCGGTCGACTACTACGCCGGCAAACTCGCGCAGGAGAAGATCGTCGAGACCTCGACCGTGCCGTGGACCATCCTCCGGGCGACGCAATTCCACGAATTCGCCGGCCAGATGTACGATCGCGCGAAGCTCGGCCCGCTCCATCTCGCCCTGCGAGCGCGCACTCAGCCGGTCGCAGCGCAGGACGTCGCGGAGCGGCTCGTCGCGCTGGCCACCGGCCCTGCGCAGGGCCGCGCCCGCGACCTCGCCGGCCCGCGCGAAGAGGCGCTGGATGACATGATCATCGCATTCGCCCGCGCGAACGGCCACGGCGGCTGGATTCCCCGGGTGAGCCTGCCGACCGCTCAGATGAAGGGCATGCGGGCCGGCCTCGCGCTTCCAGGGCCCGATGCCGACCTCACCACGCTGACCTTCGCCGACTGGCTGGCGCGCAGCTGACGCCATGGCACGAGTCGACGAAGGGGACCGGCACGTCGCCATCCCGGCGCACCCGACCGGCTCGGGGATCCTCATCCTCGCGGGGTCCAGCGGACGGATCGAAGCGGACCGTGCCGAGCTGTTCGCCCGGCACGGCATCCGTGCGCACGCGATCCGCTGGTTCGGCGGTCGCGGTCAGCGCCCGATTCCGCACGAGGTTCCGCTGGAGTTGTTCGTCGACGAGGTCGCCCTGCTGCGCGAATCCTGCGAGCGGGTGGCGATCCTCGGCACTTCTTTCGGGGCGGAGGCCGCACTGCTGACCGCGACCCGCACACCGCTGGATGCCGTGATCGCCGTCGCTCCGACGAGCGTGGTGTGGCCCGGCATCCTCGACGGATCGTGGTCCTCGCACTGGACCGAAGGCGGCGCCCCGCTGCCGTGGGTGCCGTTCGTCGACGACTGGGCGGCGACGACGGATCCGCCGGAATTCCTCGGCCTGTACACCGCCAGTCTGGATCGCCATCGCGTCGAAGCCGCCGAGATCCCCGTCGAGCGCATCCTGGGCGATCTGCTCCTCGTGGCCGGTGAGGACGACCGGGTCTGGCCGAGCGCGCGCTTCGCCGACGAGATCGCCACCCGCCGCGCGGCCGCAGGGCTGAAGACCGATGTGCTGCGGCATCCGCTGGCGGGGCATCGCGCGCCGTTCCCCGGCGAGCCTGTGGCGCGGGGCGGACAGCGCATGGCCCGCGGGGGTTCGCCCGAGGCGGATGCCGAGCTGGGGGCTCTGGCGTGGGATGCCGCCCTCGCCCGCGTTCTCGGGACGACACGCCCGAACTGATAAACTCGCCGACATGGGTTCGATAACGTCCAGCGCGCTGTTCGACGCGCGCTGCTTCGCCTTCCGCGACCGCCGCGCCTGACGGCGCGCTGACGGTCGCACTCCCACGCCTCCGCGCGTCGTTTCCCGGATGCCCTGCACCTGGAAGCGCGTTCGCCGTGCCTTCGCACGCCCGCTCACGGGTGCTCCCTTCCTTCGACCGGAGCGCACCATGCGACCTCATTCCCCCATCGGCGGCCGCCACGAACTCGGCCAGAACTTCCTCACCCACCGTCCGACCCTCCAGCGCATCGCCGACCTCGTCGCCGAAACAGAAGGGCCGATCCTCGAGCTCGGCGCCGGCGACGGAGCGATCACCGAGCGCCTCGTCCGACTCGGTCGGGATGTGCGGGCGATCGACATCGACGCCCGCCGTGTCGCGCGGCTCAGGACGCGCCTGCCCGCGGCATCCGTGCGGGTCGCCGACGCCCTGCGCGAGCCCCTGGACCGACCGGTCATCGTCGGAAACATCCCGTTCCACCTGACGACCCCGATCCTGCGGCGGATGCTGAGTCACGACCGTTGGCATCACGCGGTGCTGCTCACCCAGTGGGAGGTCGCGCGCAAGCGCGCCGGCGTCGGCGGAGCGACCATGATGACCGCGCAGGCCGGACCGTGGTTCACGTTCGAACTGCACGACCGTGTGCCCGCGGCGCGGTTCCAGCCCATGCCTGCTGTCGACGGAGGCCTCCTCACGGTGACGCGACGCCGCAGGCCGCTGATCCCTCCGAGAGATCGACGACGGTATGAAGGCTTCGTGGCCACGGTCTTCCGCAGCCGTGGCCGCGGGATGCTGCAGATCCTGCGTGGCATCGGGCATCCGACTTCACGCGCCCTGGCAGCCCTGAGCGATGCCGGCATCGCCAGGAACGCCCTTCCGCGCGACGTGCGCCCCGAGCAGTGGGCGACGCTGTGGGCCCGCCTCGTCTCCGCGGAAGAACGAAGGGCGAGACAATAGACGGGTGAGTCTGTTCGCATTCGGTCCGTCACGCGGTCCACGGTGGCCGATCGGCCTTCAGGCGGCGATCGGCCTCGCGAGTCCGATCGCGATCATGACGCTGCTCGGCCAGCCCTCGCTGGGGTACATCGCCGCCTCCGGCGCCTTCACGGTGCTGTTCGTCGGCTCCTCCCCCGTCGTGGAGCGCGCCAAGGTCCTGCCGTTCGTCGCCGCGGGGCTCATCGCCAGTGCTGCCCTCGGGCTGCTGGCCGCGCCGAACATGTGGCTCGTGCTGGCCGGCGTCGCGGCCGTCGCGATCGGCAGCGCGGCGCTGGCGTTCGGGTTCAAACTCGGCCCGCCAGGTCCGCTCTTCTTCGTGCTCGTCTTCGGGTTGTCGGCGCACGTCGTCACGAGTGCACCGATCGCGGGACCCGTCTATCTTGCGGCGTTCGCGGCCGGATGCGTGTTCTCGTACCTGGTCGCCGTCTCGCCGCTGCTGCTGCCGCGTCCCCGCGCTCTCGCGGCGCGGCCGCTGCGAGAGCTCCTCCCCGGGCCGTCCCTGGACGCGGATGGGCGGATGCTGCTGCTGCGGGTCGCGATCGTCTCGGTGATCGGCGTGCTGCTGGCGCTCATCGTCGATCCGGCGCGCAGTTACTGGGTCGTCGGAGGGGCGGTCGCGGTCGTCGGCGTCGCGGCCGACCGCACGGCCGCGCTGCAACGAGGGCTCCACCGGATGCTGGGCACACTCGTCGGTGCCGGCCTGTACGCGCTGCTGGCACTGCTGCACCCCGCCGGCCTGTGGCTCGCACTGCTGCTCGGCATCCTGCAGTTCCTCATCGAACTCGTGGTCGTCCGCCACTACGCCCTGGCGCTGGTCTTCATCACGCCGCTCGTACTGCTGCTGACCGGAGCCGCGACCGGCGAGATCGGCGACATGTCGATCGCCCTCGAGAGGATCGTCGACACCGTCGTCGGGGCGGCGCTGGGCGCGGCATCCGGCCTCCTGCACCCACGGCGCCCCTGACCGGGAACACCCCGGCACGGTTCGCGGTTGGCTCAGACATGGAGATCACGCTCGTCACTTCGGCGTTCTGCGGAGCCTGCACGCGCACCAGAGCCGTGATCGCCGACGCCGCACGCTTCCTGCCGGACGCGACGGTGACCGAGATCGACGTCGCCAGGGATCCGGATGCCGCCGAGGCCCTGGACATCCGCTTCACGCCGACCGTGATCGTCCGCGACGACGCGGGCGTGCAGACCTTCCGCGCGGAGGGCGTGCCGACCGTGCCGCAGATGCTCGCCGCCGCCGTGACGGCTCTTCCCGACTGATCAGCTCGCGACTCTGAGGGTCTCCGGAGACGCGGCCGCGAGGACGGCGGCGGTGGCCACGATGATCTCGCGCATCGCAGCGGCAGCCCTGCTGGGGTGCACGTCCGAGCGGTGCGCGATGCTGATCGTCCTGGTCAGCTGCGGTTCGACCAGCCGCACCGAGCGCAGGTTCGGCCGGTCCAGCAGCACCGTCGCCGGCACGACCGCGACGCCGAGCCCCCGCTCGACGAAGCGCAGGACGGCATCCATCTCCGCCCCTTCGATGACGGTCGTCGGCGCGAGGCCTGCCGCCCGGAAGGCAGCATCCGTCGCGGCGCGCAGATCGTAGCTCTCCGCGAAGGCCACGAGCGGCAGTGTCGCCAGCCGAGCGAGGTCCACCGCGGCATCCGCGATGGGCGGTGCCGACGTCGCTGACACGACGACGAGCTCCTCTGTGAGCAGCGGAGTGCGCACCAGCGCCGGCTCCCCCGCAGCCAGACCCTCGGACAGCGTGATGAGCGCCATGTCCAGCTCGCCCGCCGTGAGGCGCTCGATGAGCAGCCGCGAGCCGGCCTCGGTCAGCTGCAGTCCGATACCGGGGTGCGCCGGATGGAACGCACTCATGGCCTCGGCGACGAGGCCGACGCAGAGCGTCGGTGTCGCGCCCAGGCGCACTCGTCCGCGCTGGAGCCCGGCGAGCTCGCCCATCTCCACGCGGATGGCGTCGGCGTCGGCCAGCATCCGGCGAGCGCGCGGAAGCAGGGTCTCACCGGCGGCCGTCAACGTGATGTTGCCCCGCGCTCGATGGAAGAGCTCGCCGCCCACCTCCTGCTCGAGCGTGGCGATCTGGCGACTCAGCGACGGCTGCGCGACGTGGAGCATCTCGGCCGCACGCGTGAAGTGTCCGATCTCGGCGACGGCGACGAAGCCCCGCAGCTGCTCCAGGTTCATACCATCAGGCTATCGTGATCATGAGAACAATTGATTGGAGTTATCGAGCGCTTCTTTCTAGCGTGGAAGCCATGAGCACTCGCGAACGGCAGATCTCCACCACCGTCCTCGTCATCGGCACCGGCGGCTCCGGCCTGCGCGCCGCGATCGAGGTCGCCGAGCAGGGCGTCGACGTCCTCGCCGTCGGCAAGCGTCATCGTGACGATGCGCACACCTCGCTCGCGGCCGGTGGCATCAACGCGGCGCTGGGAACGATGGATGCCGAGGACAGCTGGCAGCAGCACGCGGCGGACACGATCACCGAGAGCTACCTGCTCGCCAATCCCCACACGGTCGAGGTCGTCACGCGCGGCGCAGAGCGCGGCATCCGGGATCTGGAGCGCTGGGGCATGGACTTCGCCCGCGAGGACGACGGGCGCATCTCGCAGCGCTTCTTCGGCGCGCACACGTTCCGGCGCACGGCCTTCGCCGGTGATTACACCGGGCTCGAGATCCAGCGCACGCTCGTCCGGCGGGCGGAGCAGTTGGACGTCCCTATCCTCGACGGCGTGTACATCACGCGCATCCTCGTGAAGGACAACGTCGTCTTCGGCGCCTACGGCTTCGATCAGGCCGACGGCACTCGATACCTGATCCATGCGGACGCCGTGATCCTGGCCGCCGGCGGCCACAACCGGATCTGGCGTCGCACCTCGTCGCGCCGCGACGAGAACACCGGCGACTCGTTCCGCCTGGCCGTCGAGGCCGGCGCGCGACTGCGCGACCCGGAGCTCGTGCAGTTCCACCCGTCCGGCATCATCGAGCCGGAGAACGCGGCGGGAACGCTCATCTCCGAGGCGGCACGCGGCGAGGGAGGCATCCTGCGCAACGCCCTCGGCGAGCGCTTCATGGCGAACTACGACCCGGACCGCATGGAGCTGTCCACCCGCGACCGGGTCGCGCTGGCGGCGTACACCGAGATCCAGGAGGGACGAGGCACACCGAACGGCGGCGTGTGGCTGGACGTCTCGCATCTGCCGCGCGAGACGATCATGACCAGGCTCCCCCGCGTGTACCAGACGATGCTCGAGCTGCAGATGCTCGACATCACCACGGATCCGATCGAGATCGCGCCGACCGCGCACTATTCGATGGGCGGCGTCTGGGTCCGCCCCGAGGATCACAGCACCGACGTCGACGGCCTCTACGCGATCGGCGAGGCATCCAGCGGGCTGCACGGCGCGAACCGGCTCGGCGGCAACTCGCTGATCGAACTGCTCGTCTACGGCCGGCTGGTCGGTCAGGCCGCGATCGCGCACGCGGCCGGCCTGGACGCCCAGCACCGGTCGTCGGATGCCGTGGCGCAGGCTCGTGCGGAGATCGACGATCTGCTCGCCGCGGACGGGCGCGAGAACGTGCGAGCCCTGCAGCGCGCGATCCGCAACACGATGACCGAGCACGCCGGTGTCGTGAGAAGCGAGGAGGGCCTGCGGGCAGGCCTCGCCGAGCTCGACATGATCGAGGGGCGCATGGCGGACATCGGCATCCATCCGGATATCGCCGGGTTCCAGGATCTCGCGCACGCCTTCGATCTGAAGGCGTCGGCGCTCGCGGCCCGCGCGACGCTGGAGGCCGCTCGGGAGCGTCGCGAGACCCGCGGATGCCACAACCGCAGCGACTTCCCCGACACCGATCCGACTCTGCAGGTGAACCTCGTCTGGTCGCCGGCGACGGGTGTCACCCGCGAGGAGATCCCCGAGGTGCCCGCCGAGATCGCCGCCCTGATCCGCGACGTCGACACGGCGGGCAAGCTCGTGGAGTGAGTGCGGGCCCTGCCAGACTGATGCGCATGCCCGTTCTCGATCATCTCGGCGTCACCGTCGCCGACCTCCCCCGCGGCATCACGCAGTTCGATGCCGTCCTCACCGCCCTGGGCTTCGAGAAGGAGGGCGAGAAGGTCGATTCCGTGGCCTGGTACCGGGAGGGCGAGACCGAGATCATCGTTTTCGCCGCGCGTGAGGACGACATCGGCCCGCACCGGCACGGACGTGTCGGCTGGCAGCATCTCGCGTTCGCGGTCGATTCCCGCGCAGAGGTCGACCGGCTGCATGCGGTCGCCGTGGATGCCGGGTGGAGCATCGTCCGCGAGCCGAAACCGTACCCGCGGTTCAGCGAGCGGTACTACGCCTCGTTCGTCGAGGACGACAACGGCATCCGCATCGAGTTCATGCACAACCCGCCGCGTGAGGCGGACTGACGCGAGCGATCAGGTCGGCGCCGGGCCGCATTGAATATCGGCAGCACGCGACGCACACTGGTTGCATCCACGCATTTCCTACGAAGGAGCGATCGTGCCGAACCTCAACCCTTACCTGTCCTTCCGCGACTCCGCCCGTGAGGCGATGGAGTTCTACCAAGGCGTCCTCGGCGGCGACCTCGCCGTGAGCACATTCGGCGAGATGCCCGACAGCGGGGCGGTAGCGGGAGAGGAGAGCCTCGTGATGCACGCGCAGTTGAACGCTCCGGGCGGGCTCGTGCTCATGGCGTCGGACACGCCCACCGGCATGGAGTACGAGACGCCGCAGGGGATCTCAGTTTCGCTCAGCGGCGGCTCAGCGGACACCGACTACCTGCACCGCGCATGGGACGGTCTCGTCGCCAGCGGGACCGCCACGATCCCTCTGAGTTCGGCCCCATGGGGCGGCGAGTTCGGCATGCTCGTCGACCGCTTCGGCATCTCGTGGATGGTCGCGATCGAGGACTCGTTCGCGTCGTCGTCCGAGTGAGCCGATCAGCGGCGCGTCGCGTCAGTCGGACAGCACGGAGAGGACGTTGCCCGCCGGATCGGTGAACCATGCGATGTCGGGTCCCTGACCTGCGACCTTCCCTCGCACGATGCCCTTCTCATCCTGCGGCATGCCGTCGTAGCGCTGCATCGTGACGCCCTTCGCGACGAGCTCGTCCACGACCGCGTCGATGTCCTCCACCGGGAAGTTGAGGATCGTGAACGTCGCGGGTCGGTGGTCGTCCTTCGGGTAGATGAGCACGGCCCCGCCCTTCGGCAGCTGCACGGAGAGCAGGCCTCCACCCGCGTCTTCGACGACGAGCCCCAGCACGCCCTCGTAGAAGGCACGCGAGGCCTCGATGTCGTTGGATGACATGCCGCTGAACGCGTCTGAGTTCTCGAACATCGCTGCTCCTTCGATGGGGTGTTCCCCACCTTTCCACCGGGCGATGCCGGGGGCAAGGGTCAGCGCAGCGCGTGCTCCTTGATGAAGGCGCGCAGCGCCTGTTCGTCGTCCGGGAGCTCGGTCATCTGCTGCGGAGCATCGAGCATCGTCTGCAGCTCTGGCGAGTACTCGAGCTGCACGTCGATGGCCTCGAGGATCGTCTCGGCGAACTTCTGCGGCTTGGCCGTCTCGAGCACCAGCATCGGCACGCCGGATTCGATGTGCTCGCGGGCGACCTTCACGCCGTCGGCGGTGTGCGGGTCGATGATCTCGCCGGATGCCTCGTAGACGGCCTTGATGGTCGCGAGGCGGTCGGCGTGCGTCGAGGTCCCGCTGACGATGCCGAACTCCTCCTCGAAGCGCGGCTGGTCGGTGGTGAAATCGAAGAAGCCCTGCTCGTCCAGTTCGCGCCAGGCTCCGACCACGCGAGAGGCGTCGCGGTCGACCAGTTCGAAGATGAACCGCTCGAGGTTGGACGCCTTCGAGATGTCCATCGACGGACTCGAGGTCGCGAGCGTCTGGGCGGCGCTGCGAGGGCGGTAGACACCGGTGCGGAAGAACTCGTCGAGCACGTTGTTCTCGTTCGCTGCGAGCACGAGGCGGCGGATCGGCAGTCCCATCTGCTTCGCGAAGAAGCCGGAGAGGATGTTGCCGAAGTTTCCGGACGGCACGGTGAAGCTGAGCTCGGTCCAGCCACCGGCATCCGTCGCGCGCAGCCAGGCCCAGAAGTAGTACACGACCTGAGCCGTGATGCGGGCGAGGTTGATCGAGTTGACGGCGCCGAGGTGCTGCGCGCGCTTGAAGTCGAGATCTCCAGCGAGCGCCTTGACGAGGTTCTGGCAGTCGTCGAAGACGCCGTCGACCGTGATGTTGTGCACGTTGGCGTCGTCGAGCGAGAACATCTGCGCCCGCTGGAACGCACTCATGCGCCCCTGCGGCGACAGCATGAACACGGAGATCCGCTCCTTGCCGCGGAGTGCGTGCTCGGCGGCCGATCCTGTGTCGCCGGAGGTGGCGCCCAGGACGTTCAGGACGGAGCCCTTCCGCTCCAGCGCGTACTCGACGACCTGGCCGAGGAACTGCATAGCCATGTCCTTGAACGCCAGCGTCGGCCCCTCGGAGAGTCCGACGAGCGTGATGTCGTCGTCGATCCTGCGCAGCGGAACGACCTCGCCGGGGAAATCGGCATACGCGGCATCAGTCATGCGCGCGAGATCCTCGCGCGGGATGTCGGTCGCGAACAGGCCGAGCACCTCCGTGGCGAGCCGCGGGTACGTCAGCGCACGCCAGCGTTCGAGCGTCTCGCCGTCGACCGTCGGCATCGTCTCGGGGACGGCCAGTCCGCCATCGGGCGCTAGGCCCTCGAGCAGCGTCTCGCAGTACGGCAGCGGCTGCATGCCGCCTCGGGTGGAGATGTACTGCACTTCGGCTCCTCAGTCTGGATTCGGCGCGGGCTTCCATTCTCGCAGGTGCGCCGGAGCAGATGACGCACGCCTCAGAACAGGCTCGACGGCAGGGCTCCCTCGTGTTCGAGCAGCCAGCGCTTGGTCGCGAGTCCCTGCCCGCGGTCACCGCCGGAGTACCCGCCGAGGCCGTCGCCTGCGACCACCCGGTGGCAGGGCACGATGATCGGGACGGGATTCGCGCCCATGATCGCGCCGATCCCGCGGGCGGGGACGTCGGTCCCGCTGCGGGCGGCGAGCCCGCCGTACGTGATGGTCTCCCCCGAGGCGACGGTGTCGTGCAGCGCCAGGAGCACGGAGCGGGTGGTGTCGGTCTGCCGTCCGAGGTCGATGGGCAGGTCGAAGCGCGTCAGGGAGCCGTCGAAGTACGCGGCCAGCTGTGCGAGCGCTTCGCCGAGGAGCGGATCCTGCTCGGCATCCGCACCGTCCGGAGCAGTGGAACGCCACGCGACCCGGGTGATCGACGCGCCGTCGCTGACCACACCGAGCGTCCCCACCGGGGTCGGCAGCGTTCCGAAGGAGGGCATGCAGCGAGGTTATCGCGGGGTGCGGACACCGCCGTCACCGCACCGCGCGCGAGCCCAGCATCGAGAGCAGCTGCAGCTTCTCGTGGCTCTCGGATCCCGGAACCGCGGTGTAGACGAGGAGCGCGTGCGACTGGACGGGGTCGACCAGCGTCTGGCAGCTCAGCTCGAGCGCCCCGAGTTCGGGATGGACGAAGTTCTTCGTCTCGCGCGGGCGCAGTCCGATTTCCTGTCGCTCCCAGAGCGCGCGGAACTCGGCGCTGCGCTGCACGAGCAGATCGACGTAGTTTCCTGCTCGGGATTCGCGTCCGCGTATCGACTGCACTCCGCGGAGCCCCGACACCCACAGCCGCGAGAGGTATTCGTGGTCCTCCTGCGCATACAGCTCGCGCACGGTCGGGTCGACGAACCAGCGGAATCCGATGCTGCGCTCCGGGCCGGGACGGCTCATGGTGTCGCCGGTGAGCGCGATGCCCAGCGCGTTCTGGCGCAGCGTCTCACCGAGCTCGGTGACGATCTCGGCCGGAGTGTCCTCGAGTCGGTCGAAGATGCGCAGCATGCCGGGCGAGATGTGGTCGCTGTTCGCACCGCGCGCGGGCGGGCGGTGCCCGGCGAGGCGGAACAGATGATCGCGTTCGTCGACGGAGAGGTGGAGGCCCTGAGCGATCGAGGCGATCATCTGCTCCGACGGCACGGGGCCGGTTCCGCGTTCCAGCCGCGCGAAGTAGTCGGCCGACATGTGGCAGAGCGCCGCGACCTCTTCGCGCCGCAGCCCATCGGTGCGGCGACGGGAGCCGCGCGGCAGCCTGACGTCCTCCGGCTGGAGCACGGTGCGTCGATGGCGGAGGAAGTCCGCCAGGCCGTCACGGTCGATCGTCATGCGCTCTCCTCCTCCGCACTCGATCCTGGCATCTCCCCTGAGCCGTTATCCACTGATCGTCGAGTCCTGGATACGGTTCACGATCGGCCGCAGAGTGGACGCATGAACATCGACATCAGCATCCCCGACCTGCACGGACGCCGCGCCATCGTGACCGGCGGCAGCGACGGCATCGGCCTGAGGATCGCGACGCGCCTGGCTCGCGCCGGCGCCGAGCTCGTCCTTCCGGTGCGGAACATGCGCAAGGGCGAGGCGGCCGCCGACGGCATCCGCTCGCAGGTCCCGGATGCCGATATCACCCTGGCTTCGCTGGATCTGTCGTCGCTCGCATCCGTCGCCGCACTCGGCGAGGAGTTGAACAACGACGGACGGCCGATCCATCTGCTCATCAACAACGCCGGCGTCATGACCCCGCCGGAGCGGCAGACCACGGACGACGGCTTCGAGCTGCAGTTCGGCACGAATCACCTGGGGCATGTCGCGCTCATGGTGCACCTGCTGCCGCTGCTGACGGCGGGGAGCGCGCGCGTCACGTCGCAGATCAGCATCGCGGCCGACGAGCGCTCGATCAACTGGTCCGACCTGAACTGGGAGCGCTCGTACAACGGGATGCACGCGTACAGCCAGTCCAAGATCGCTTTCGGCCTGTTCGGGCTCGAGCTGGATCGACGCAGCGCGGCTGCGGGCTGGGGCATCACGAGCAACCTGTCGCATCCCGGGATCGCGCCGACGAGCCTGCTGTCCGCCCGGCCGGAGATTGGCCGCTCCGGCGACACCCTTGGTGTGCGTGTCATCCGCTGGCTGTCGGAGAGGGGACTGATCGTCGGGACCCCGGATTCCGCCTCGCTGCCCGCGCTCTACGCCGCGACAGCTCCGGATGCCGCGGGCCGACGCCTCTACGGCCCGAAGGGGATCGGGCACCTGGGCGGCGCACCGGCCGAGCAGAAACTGTACTCGCGACTGCGCAGCGAGGAGGAGGCCGCCCGGATCTGGCGGGTCTCCCTGGAGATGGCCGGGGTGACGTCCGCGTCGATCTGAGATGTCTCGAGCGACTACAGGCCCTGTCCGGCCTCCCACAGTCGTTCGGTCTGGCCGGCGAGCAGGGCGTCGAGCGAGCCGGCCTGTGCGTCGGTGAGCGACGCCACGTAGTCGATGATCCCGCGGCCGCGGGCGAGCCGGTCCCGGTCGGCATCCGTGCCCGCCCCACCCAGCCGACGATGATCCTCCCTGGCCAGCTCGACCAGGTCCACGAGTCGGCGAGGGGCACGGCGGGCGTCACGCGGGTCGTCGAGCCATGCGGCGAACCCGTCGACGAGTCGTTCCAGCACGCTGGCCTGGCCGCGCTGGTAGACGGTGAGGTCCGGGCGCTCGAGGATGAACCTCTCGTGCAGGAACTTCAGCACCGCGACTTCGTGCCACGCGCGACGGTCGAGGCTGACATGCCCTGAGCGGATGTCGGGGTGCCTGTGCACCTCGACGGAGGACTGCAGACGAGCGATCCAGGCCGTCGTGAATCCGGCCAGCGCGCGTTCGCTGGTGAGGGATCCGTCGAAGGGCTCGGCGAGCAGTCCCTCGATCACCTCGGTCTTGACCCTGGCCACTGCCTCACCGAACGCGTCTTCGTCGGCGATCCAGGCGTCCTTGCTCTTGAGCCGGCGCCAGAGCAGCTCGAGCGAATGCCCCGGCGTGCGGGTGTCGGCCGTCAGGACGTCGTCATCGAGGGTTCGGAGGCGGACGAGATCGCGATGCCAGTTGCGGAACTCCGCCGACAGCGTCGCCGCGTTGAGAAGCCCAGCCCGGTAGAAGTCATCGAGGTCGTGCAGCGAATACGCGATATCGTCCGAGATGTCCATGATCGAGCATTCGACGGTCTGCTGCCCTCGTTCGATCAAAGGGTAGGCGGACAGCGCCTCCCTGGCATCCGGTTCATCGATCGCGTAGAAGTTGAACTTGCTCGCGCCGCCGCGGCTGGGGCCGCCCTCGCCGCGCCGCCACGGGTACTTCAGCACCGCGGCGCGCACCGCGGCGGTGAGGTTGAGGCCGACGCCTGGTCGATCATGCTCGTCGAGGCGCGAGATGATGCGGTACGTCTGGGCGTTTCCCTCGAAGCCCTCCGTCAGGCCGAAGCGGCGGCGTGCCACCCGGTCGAGGGTCTGCTCACCGAGGTGTCCGAACGGCGGATGCCCGAGGTCGTGGGCTGCGGCGGCGGCCTGCACGACGACGGGATGCGCGCCGCCGAGGTCCTCCACGACGCGACCGGCGTCATCGGTGCGCGCAGAGAGATGACTCGCGATCGCCCGAGCGATGGCGGCGACCTTGATCGAGTGCGTGAGCCGGTTGTGCACTGCGAGCCCAGCGCCCGTCTGCGAGATCACCTGCGTGACGGCCGAGAGTCGCGAGTAGTAGGGCGAGAACCGGATGCGCTCCACGTCGACGCGGAACTGGGGGTGCCCCTCCGTCAGCTGGAACGCGTCGAGTGTCTCAGCGACCCGGCGCAGCTGGCGTGGATCATCCGTCGTCTGCGGCATAGGCCCAGTGTGGCACGGCGCGGCCGTGGTTCAGCCGAGCCGGACGGCCACCGCGACGCGCTCCTCGGCGGAGCGCTGCGCGGCATCGGCGAGGATCAGCGCGGCACGTCCGTCCTCGAACGTCGAGTTGTCCGATGCGCCGCCGCGCGCGAGCGCGATGAAGCTCGCCAACTCGGCGGCGTACGCCTCGGCGTAGCGCTGGAGGAAGAAGTCCTCGTACGGTGCTCTCGCATCGACTCGCGCCGCCGAGGAGTGGCTGACCAGGCTCGTCGAACGGTTCGTCACCTGCAGCGACCCTGCCGCGCCGAACGCCTCGATGCGCTGGTCGTATCCGACGGCGCTGTGGCGTGAGTTGATGATCGTGACCACCGCGCCGGACGCGGCTCTGAGCGTCACGACCGCCGTGTCGAAGTCGCCGTGTTCGCGCGCACCGGGATCGAACGTGTTCGTGCCCGTGGCCGAGACCTCGACGATGTCGGGCAGGAAGAACCGTGCCATGTCGAAATCGTGGATCGTCATGTCGCGGAAGATGCCGCCGGACACCGCGACGTAGTCGGCCGGCGGGGCCGCCGGGTCTCGGCTGATGATCGTGAGCTGTTCAAGAGCCCCGATCTCGCCGGCCGCGACGCGTGCGCGGACCTCGGCGAAGGCCGGGTCGAACCGCCGGTTGAAGCCGAGCGCGACGGGGACGCCGGCGGCCGCGACCGTCGATCGCAGCGACTCCACACGGGTGATGTCCAGGTCGATCGGCTTCTCGCACAGGACAGGGATGCCGCGGTCGACCGCCTTCTCGATGAGACCGACGTGCGTCGGTGTCGGAGAGGCGATGAGGACCGCGTCCACATCGTCCGCTGCGAAGATCTCATCCGCGTCGGCGGTGGAACGGCCCCCGAAACGCTCCACGACGTCGCGCGCACCATCGACGAACGGATCGGCGACCCACGACAGCGCGGCTCCGGGGTTCGCAGCGATGTTCGCGGCGTGGACCTGGCCGATCCGGCCGGTGCCGATCAGGCCGATGCGCAGAGGAAGGTCGATCACTGTGGGTTCCTTTTCATGGGTGGCAGGATGTGGTCACGCCCAGGCGCGCAGCGCCTCGCGGTTGATCCGCTGATCTGCGCTGCGCGCTCTGCGGAACGCATCGATGGCGATGTCAGGCGCGTTCAGGACGTCCTGTTCGACGATGATCCAGCCGTCGAAGCCGCGTTCGTCCATGGCGGACATCACGCGATCGAGTTCGAGATCGCCGTCGCCGAAAGCGACGAACGAGCCGGACATCCACACGTCGGACATGCCGCCGCCGGCCGCGAGCACGCGCTGCAGCTCGCGCCGATCGACGTCCTTGAGGTGCAGATGGTTGATGCGGTGGCCCCAGCGGGTGACGGCATCCACCGGATCGCCGCCCGCGATCAGCAGGTGCCCCGTGTCGAGCGTCAGATCCACGTCAGTTCCCGCGAGGAACCAATCGACCTCCTCGGGCGACTCGACGAACGTACCGGCGTGATGATGGAACGTGGGCTCGAACCCGGCCGATCGGATCATGCCTGCGGCGCGTTCGGTGTTTGCGATCAACCGTTCCCACGCGTCAACGCTCAGCGGGTCGACTTCCGCGCCGCGCCCCGGGTGAGCCCGACGCGCGAGCGACCCGTCGTCTGCGAGCGTGGGCAGCGGCAACCGATCGGGGCCCGCCGCCGCGGCATCCGAGAACACCCGGAGGGCATCTCGCAGGGAGGGCAGCGATGCCTCGAACCCCTCGGTGTCGGACAGAGGCAGCTGCACCCAGCCGCCGGCGAGCTCGAGGCCGTGAGTCGCCAGCCGCGCACGCAGTTGCGCACCCCGGCCGAGGAATCCGACGGGGCCGAGATCGACTCCGCCGTATCCCGCGTCGGCGAGCGATGTCAGCATCTCGTCCGCCGAGACCGTCGCCGCACCGTCGGGTGTCATCTCGAACACGCCGTAACTGACGGGAGCACCCGCCACCGTCGCCTTCATCGTGTCTCCGCCTCGTCGCCCAGCAGCGGTCGCTGCGCGAGCCGCTCGCTCTCATAGGCCGCCCTCGCACGAGCCGTGGATTCCAGGTTCGACACCTCGGGCACCGGGACATCCCACCAGCCCTCGCCGTCCGGTGCGTACAGCAGCGGGTCGCTCTCGATGTGGATGAACGTCGCCTTCTCGGATGCTTTCGCCGCGGCGACCGCCGCCTTGAGGTCGTCGATCGCTCCGGTGCCTGGCGCGACCTCGATGACGTCGAGTCCGTAGCTGCGGGCGTTCATGGCGAGATCGACCGGCAGTACGTCCCCGCCCTGGAAGTTGCGGGTGGCAGAGTCGTAGGCACGGTACGCGGTGCCGAAGCGCTCGGATCCGACTGTCTCGGAGAGGTGACCGATCGAGGCGTAGCCGTGGTTCTGCACGAGGATCACGATAATCTTGATGCCCTCCGCGACCGCGGTGACGAGCTCCGAGTTCAACATCAGGTACGAACCGTCGCCGACCATGATGACGACATCGCGATCGTCGCCGAGCGCCTCGAGCCCTCGCTTGACGCCCAGACCGCCGGCGATCTCGTAGCCCATGCACGAGAACGCGTACTCCACGTGATACCCGAGGGCGTCGCGCACGCGCCAGAGCTTGTGCAGGTCTCCGGGAAGGGAGCCCGCCGCCTGCACGATGACGTCCCGCGGTGCGGTGGCCGACTGCACCGCTCCGATGATCTCGGACTGGCCCGGCCTCGCGAGCCCGGTGGGTGCGAAGGCAGCGTCGACGACGGCATCCCATGCCTGCTTCTCATCGGCGATGCGCTCTGCCAGGGACGACGGGATCGACCAGCCTTCGAGGGCTGACTGCAGTGCGTCCAGCGCCTCACGAGCGTCGGCGATCACGGGGATCTGCGTGCCGTGCTTGTATGCGTCGAACGATGCAACGTTGATGTTGACGAATTGCACGCCCACGTTCTGGAAGGCGGTCCGGGACGCCGTGGTGAAGTCGCTGTAGCGCGTGCCGATCCCGATGACGAGGTCGGCCTCGGCCGCCAGGCGGTTCGCCGCCGCAGTGCCGGTGGCGCCGACGGCACCGACGTACTGCGGGTGATCCCAAGGAAGTGCTCCACCGCCGGCCTGCGTGGTGCCGACCGGGATGCCGGTGTCTTCGACGAACCGGCGCAGCACGTCCTCCGCGCCCGAATAGATGACGCCGCCGCCCGCGACGATGAACGGGCGCTCGGCGGAGCGGATCGCTGCGACCGCACGTGCGAGCGCAGCGCGCTCCGGAGCGGGGCGGCGGATGTGCCACTCGCGGTCCTGCAGGAAGGCCAGCGGGACGTCGATCGATTCGGCTTGCACGTCCTCCGGCAGGGCGATCGTGACGGCTCCGGTCTCGGCCGGATCCGTGAGCACGCGCATCGCAGCCAGCGCCGTGGAGAAGAGCTGTTCCGGCCGTTGCACACGGTCGAAGAACTTCGACAGCGGGCGGAAGGCGTCGTTGACCGTCAGACCCGTGTCCCATGGCTGCTCCAGTTGCTGCAGCACAGGGTCGGCGACACGTGTGGCGAATGTGTCGCTGGGCAGCAGCAGCGCCGGCAGACGGTTCGTCGTCGCGAGGGCGGCGCCGGTGAGCATGTTGGTGGCGCCCGGCCCGACGGATGCAGCGGAGGCGAACGTGGCTCGGCGCCGGTGGATGCGGGCGTATCCGACGGACTGATGCACCATCGCCTGCTCGTTGCGCGCCTGGTGGTACGGCATGAGATCCGGTTCGTGCACGTTCAGCTGCCGCAGCGCCTGGCCGATGCCTGCGACATTGCCGTGGCCGAAGATTCCGAAGATACCGGGAATCGTGCGCTCGCGGATCTCACCGTCCACGGTCCACTGATGCGCGAGGAACTCGATGAGCGCCTGGCTCACGGTCATGCGCTTCGATGCTGTCATCGCTTCGCTCCTTCGTCCGCGAACGGCAACCGCGGGTCGATGCCTTCGCCCGGCCATGATGCGCGTGTCCAGGCATGGGCCGGGTCGTCGGTGATCAGCCACGCACGTTCGGGATCGGGGCCTGCCATCACGTTGAGGTAGTAGAGATCGTAACCGGGTGCGGCCACGGCCGGGCCATGGTAGCCGTACGGGATCAGGGCGACGTCTCCGGTGCGCACCATCGCATCGATCTCGATCTCTCCCGCCGGCGAGGAGTATGCGCTGAACAGGCCGAAGGCCCGTTCAGCGGTGCCGCCGGTCGCGCCGCGGGTCGGCGCCGACTCGAAGTAGTAGATCTCCTCGAGGTCGGACTCCTCACCCGGTACGTGCTCGTCGTGCTTGTGCGGCGGGTAGGACGACCAGTTGGAGGCGGGGGTGATGACCTCGCACACGATCAGGCGATCGGCGTCCAGCGATGCGGGAGTTCCGAAGTTGTGCACTTCCCTGCTCGCGGCGCCGCCACCGCGCAGTTCGGCGGGGACGCCATCCGCGAGGATGTGCTGCAGCGGTTTCACGACGTCCGTGGGCGCGGATGCCAGAGCGAACCGCCCGGGGCCGGTGATCACGGCCCGCGTGCGAACCGGGAGATAGAGCACATCGGTGGAACCGGCGAACACGGACGCGCGGCCGGCGAGGACGGTCGTCCGAGTCCCGGCCCCTGTGTCGTGCGCGACGGCGAACGAGCCGGCGAGCGGGACGATCAGCTGCTCGATCGGCCCCACCGGCAGATCGATCGTCTGGCCGTCGACGAGTTCAGCGATGCGGATGCCGGTGTGCTGCCACCCCGGCATCCGATCGTCGACGATGCTCTCCCAGCCCTCGCCCGCGAGCTCGCCGCGGCGATGGAACCACCGTGAGGACGTGCCGACAGACATCAGTTGTTCCGCGGGAAGCCGAGGTTGATCCCGCCGTGGTCGCCGGACTCCCGCCTGGCCGGGTCGATCCATCGCGCGGTGACGGCCTTCTCCCTCGTGAAGAACTCGAAGCCGTGCACGCCGTACGCCTTCGCATCTCCGAACAGCGACTTCTTCCAGCCGCCGAAGGAGTGATACGCCACCGGGACCGGAATGGGCACGTTGATGCCGATCATGCCGACGTGCACCTCGTGCTGGAAGCGGCGGGCGGCGCCGCCGTCGTTGGTGAAGATGGCAGTACCGTTGCCGAACTGCCCGGAATTGATCAACGCCAGGCCCTCGTCGTAGGAGGCCACACGGACGATCGACAGCACAGGACCGAAGATCTCCTCGGTGTAGGCGCGGCTGTCGGTGGGGACGCGGTCGAGGAGCGTCGGCCCGAAGAAGAAGCCGTCCTCGCGCCCGTCCACGCGGAAGTCGCGACCGTCGACGACGACGGCTGCACCATCGGCTTCGGCGATGGCGACGTACTGCGCGACCTTGTCGCGGTGGACGCCGGAGATGAGCGGCCCCATGTCCGGTTCGACGCCGTCGACGCCCGCACCATCGCCGACGCGCAGTCGGCCGATGCGCTCACGGATCCTGACGATGAGATCGTCGGCGATCGGGTCGACGGCGAGCACCACCGACACGGCCATGCAGCGTTCGCCCGCCGCACCGTATCCGGCGTTGATCGCGGAATCCGCGACCAGATCCAGATCCGCGTCCGGCAGCACGAGCATGTGATTCTTCGCGCCGCCCAGCGCCTGCACGCGCTTGCCGTATCGCGAAGCGGTCTCGTAGATGTACTGGGCGATCGGCGTCGACCCGACGAAACTGATCGACTCCACAATCGGAGAGGTGAGCAGGCCGTCGACAGCGGCCTTGTCGCCCTGCAGCACCGTGAACACACCATCCGGAAGGCCCGCTTCCTGCCAGAGCGCCGCCATCCACAGCGCCGCAGAGGGATCCTTCTCGCTGGGCTTGAGGATCACCGCATTGCCTGCGGCGATGGCGATCGGGAAGAACCACATCGGCACCATCGCGGGGAAGTTGAACGGGCTGATGATGCCCACCACGCCCAGCGGCTGCTTGAGCGAGTACACGTCGACACCCGTCGAGACGGACTCGGAGTAGGCGCCCTTGATGAGGCTCGGGAAGCCGCACGCCAGCTCGACGACTTCCTGACCGCGCAGGATCTCGCCGAGCGCGTCGGAGACCACCTTGCCGTGCTCGGAGGTGATGATCGCGGCCAGTTCGCGCTTGCGAACGTTCAGCAGCTCGCGGAAGGAGAACAGCACGGCCTGGCGCTTCGCGGCGGAGTAGGACGACCACACACGGAATCCGCGCTCAGCAGACGCGATCGCCTGGGCGATCTCGTCTTCGTCCGCCAGCGCGACGTGCGCGGTGATCTCTCCCGTCGCCGGGTTGAAGACGGGTGCCGTGCGTCCGCTCGCTGATGGACGCTCGGCGCCGTCGATCCAATGCGAGATGGATCGTGCGACGACGGGGGCGGCTGGCTTCGCCGCGGTCTCGGCAACGCTCATGAGGGGCTCCTTCATCGAGGGATCAGAGATGCTGGTGGACGAGACGGGCCGCGGTGTCGACCGCTCCCGCCACGTCGTCATCCGGCGGATAGAGCAAGGTGCGGCCGACCGTCAGCCCGCGCACCCCTGGGAGCGCGAGGGCCTCCTGCCAGGAGGAGAATGTCTCATCCTGGTCATCGCCGCCGTCGCCGCCCAGCAGCAGCGTCGGCAGCGTCGTGGCTGCCATCACCCTTTCCATCTCCGGGACGACGGGCAGCTTCATCCAGGTGTACGCGCTGCTGCCGCCGATGCCGGCGGCGATCGCGACGGAGAGCACGACCGCCTCCGGCGTCAGATCGTTGACGATGCGCCCGTCGGCCCAGCGGCTCATGAACGGCTCGAGCATGATCGGCAGCCGGGCCGAGGCCGCCTGCGAGACCGCCCGTGCCGTGGACTCCATCGTGCGCACGGTCGACGGGTCCTCGAGGTTCAATCGAAGGAGCACCTTGGCGAAGTCGATGCCGGCTGCACTCATCGACGACACGTCGAAGCCGGTGAAGCGGTCGTCCATCTCGAATGTCGAGGCACGCAGACCGCCACGGTTCATCGACCCCACGAGCACCTTGTCGTCGAGCAGTCCGAGAAGCGCGAGGTCGTCGAGGATATCGGGTGTGCCGAGCACGCCGTCGACGCCCGGATGGTTCAGAGCGATCGCGAGGCGCTCCAGCAGCTGTCCGCGATCGGCCATGGCATCCGACCGTTCGCCGACGCCGAGAGCGCCGCGAGCGGGGTGATCGGCGGCGATGATGAAGAGGCGGCCGTCACCGCGCACGAGCGGACGTCGCGATCGCGTGGAATAGGCCGCGGCGACGGACTGAGGGTCCTCGGCGCGGCGACGGCGCAGTTCGGTGAGGTCCAGAGCTGGCGACGTCATCTCAGGCATCCGATCCGAGCGCGTCGTCGACCTCGGCGGTCGTCGGCATCGCCGTTGAGCATTCCCGGCGCGAGGCGACGATGGCTCCGGCGGCGTTCGCGAAGCGCAGCGTGTGTTCGAGGCCCCATCCCGAGAGCAGCCCGTGGCAGAGCGCTCCGCCGAAGGCGTCACCGGCACCGAGGCCATTGACGACGTCGACATGGTGCGGTGGCACCTCGACCTCTTCATCGCGGGTCTTGGCGAACACTCCCTTCGGCCCCTGCTTGACGATCGCGAGCTCGGCTCCGCGCTCCAGAAGCGCATCGGCCGCTGCGCGCGGGTCCGTCTCGCCGACGGCGACTTCGCACTCCTCGCGGTTTCCCACGACGACCGTCACCTGCTCCAGCAGGGGGCGGATATGCGCGGATGCTTCCGCAGCGGATGTCCAGAACATCGGACGGTAGTCGAGGTCGAGTACCGTGTGCCGACGACCGGCACGTGCCTCCAGTGCGGCGTGATGCGCCGCACGGCTGGGTTCCTGGCTGAGCCCGGTGACGGTCAGCCAGAGCACCTCGGCCGCGCGGACGGCATCCAGATCCAGTTGCGCGGTGTCCACGTTCAGGTCCGGTGCCTTCGGCGCCCGATAGAAGTAGAGCGGGAAGTCGTCCGGCGGGAAGATCTCGCAGAAGGTGATCGGCGTCGGAAGCTCGGGGTCTGTGGCTACGAAGTCGTTCGATACACCCAGGCGGCCGAGCTCTCGAAGAAGGTACCGCCCGAACGGATCATCACCGACCCTCGACACCAGCCCAGCCCGATGCCCATGACGAGCCGCTGCCACAGTCACGTTGGCAGCGCTTCCACCCAGATACTTGCCGAACGTCGAGACGTCCTCGAGACCGACGCCGTCCTGCAGCGGGTAGAGGTCCACACCGAGCCGCCCCATCGCGAGCACTTCAGGTGCCGAGATCATTGCCATGTCCTAACAATAACACATACAGATGTTTTGGCTTTAGACTGTGAGGAAGATATGTAGCATTGGCGACACGGAAGCGACGACGCATGGGAAGAGGAACGATGGCCGGCGATGAGACCTACTGGCCGGCTGAACTGTTCGCCGATCTGGACAGAACGGGGCCGGTGCCCTTGTACTACCAGGTATCGACGCGCCTGGAGAATGCCATCCAGTCCGGAACGATTCCCGCTGGCGCCCGCCTCGAGAACGAGATCGCCATCGCGCAGAAGCTCGGTCTGTCCCGGCCCACGATCCGCCGTGCCATTCAGGAACTCGTGGACAAGGGACTGCTCGTGCGCCGACGAGGAATCGGGACGCAGGTCGTCCAGGGCCAGGCGGTGACACGCCAGGTCGAGCTCACCAGTCTCTACGAGGATCTCGCCAGCACGCATCACACTCCGGGAACCCGGGTGCTCGCGCACGAGATCGTCCCTGCGACGGACGCGGTCGCCGCCGGCCTCGGCGTCGAACCCGGCACGGACGTCGTCTACATCCGACGACAGCGCTCGACCGACGGGATCCCGGTCGCCGTGCTCGAGAACTACCTGCCTGCCGACTTCGCCGACATCACGACGGAGCTGCTCGAGACGCGGGGCCTCTACCAGGTGCTGCGGGCGCGAGGTGTGGCGATCCGGGTCGCCAAGCAGAAGATCGGCGCTCGCCGCGCCGCCGGAGACGAGAACACTCTTCTCGACATCGACAAGGGCGGACCCGTGCTCACGGTCGAGCGCATCGCGTTCGACGATTCCGGCCGAGCCTTCGAGTACGGCCTGCACTGCTACCGACCCGACATGTACAGCTTCGAGACCACGCTCGTCGCGAAGTGACATCTGCTCACGCGCGCACGCTTTCCGTGCGCAGCGTGAGCGTCACCCGCCCTGGCGCGCGTCCCGTGAGATAGACACGGTCACCGTCCGCGGCATCCGTCGCTCCGAGGAACGCGTAGTCCTCCCCCGGCCGGTATCGCCCTGGCCCGTCAGACCGATAATCCGCGTCGGCCTCGAAGACGATCCTGCTGTCGCCGCAGCGGTATGCGCCGGAGCCCGCAGTGAGAACGGCGGTCCCGTCGCCCTGCCGATCGACGTCTTCGAAGACGCCGCCGCGGAACGCGAGCTCGAGTGCCCAGGCGCAGTCCGGCCCGTCGAACGCTATGGACACCGACGCACCGTCGTCCGTCGCCACCACGTCGACGTCGGTCCGCAGCGTCACCTCATCGGCGACGCGGTCCGCGAACGACATCGACCCGTAGAAACGGCCGTCGTCGGTCAGCGCGTACTCCCCTGAACTGTTCCTTCCCGCGGGTTCCATCGGCTGGTAGTAGTTCGCGGACACGGTCTCACTCAGGCGATATCGGCGGGCGCCATCGACGCGATCCGTCGTGACCCGATCAGTACGGAACGGCCCGAGTCCGAAGAAGTCTCTCGAGAGTCGCATCGAATCGAGCACGGCGGCGCCCGCGAAGAGCCGGAGGAACGTCGGATTCGTCGACAGTCCCGACCGAACGCGCCGGAAGCGCGGGTAGTCGGAGCCGCCGAAGACCACGATTCGCCGTCGCGGGTTCGTGTCGATCGACAGCCCGCTTTGGGCCCAGTCCCCCGCAAGCTCGGGCTCGATCGCCTCGGGAAGTCGTTCGCCGATGCGCGGATCGAGCAGGAGATCGACCAGCAGAGATGCCGGATGCACGATGCCCTGCCCCCGCGCGCGCTCGGCAGCCCACGCGAAATCGCCGCGCCCGAGCTCGATCGCGTAGCGCCGGTACATGGCCAGGTACGGCGACAGGACGAAGCGAGAGAGCTGATCCTGACGGCGCGAATGCACCGTCTCCACCGTGCCGTCCGGGTGGATGAGCCCCAGCGTGCTCTCCAGGTTGCGGATCACCGCGGCTCGCGCCTCCGCGTGCTCGAACACGTCGGCGATCGCGGTCAGCGACGGATTGGAGACGAATGCGGCGTAGTTCGCGCTGCGCTCGGAGTAGACCCCGTCGGCCGTGACGTCGATGCCCTCGGCGAGCCATTCGACCGCCCGCGCCGCCAGCGCTTCCGACGGGCGACGACGGTGCAGCCGCGCCAAGGCGGCGGTGATCTCCCAGCGGTGGTTGGGGGTGTGGACGCCTCCGATGAGCAGCGCGGGTTCCACGGCATCCGCGATCACGTCGAGTTCGGCAGCGAGGGCCGAGGCACCGGTGATCGTCGCGGCATCCGCGCTGCCGTTCAGCAGATGGAGCGTGTCGCACAGGTCGTTGACGGTGAACGCCGAATCCGGCGGGGAGTCGACGTTGTCACCGCCGATGAACAACCCGCCGGTTCCCTGCCTGCGGCGCAGCTCGGCGATGCTGCCCGCGGCCGCCTCGATGAGCCGCGGATCGCGCGCCCTCGACGACAGCGGCCACAGGCACGCTGCGACGAACAGCTTGGCGCGATCCATCAGCTGCCGGTGCGTGGGATCTGCGCCGAGGCCGCCGGCGAGCGCGCGATCGACCTCGGCATCCACGGCGTCGCGCAACTCCTGCGCGAAGACGGTGTCCACCGCCATGTCAGTCCTTCAGGCCGGAGTTGATGTCGGCGTTCATGATCTGCCGTTGGAAGATCGCGAACAGGATCACCATCGGAATCAGCGAGATCACGGATGCCGACAGCAGCACCGACCAGTCGACGTTGTCCGCGCCGACGATCGAGCGCAGGGCGACCTGGAGCGTGTACTGCGACGGATCGCGCAGCACGATCAGCGGCCAGATGTAGTCGTTCCATCGCCACTGGAAGGAGAAGATCGCGAGGACGACCGCGATCGGCTTCGCCAGCGGCAGCATGATCCGCCAGAAGGCGCCGAACTCGCTGACGCCGTCGATGCGCGCCGCTTCCAGCAGTTCATCCGGGATCGTCTTGAAGTACTGCCGGAACATGAAGATGCCGGTCGCGGTGATGATCGACGGCACGATGATGCCGGCCAGGGTGTTGTACAGACCGAGGTCGCGCACGACCGCGAACGAGCTCGGCATGATCACCTCGGTGGGGAGCATGGTCGTCGCGAGGATGCAGATGAAGAACGCCTTCAGCCACCAGGAGTGATACTTCGCGAACGCGTAGCCGGTCATGGCGCTGACGGCAACAGTGAGCGCGGTCGTCACGACGGCGACGATCGAGGTGTTCAAGAAGTAGCGGGCGAAATCGAAGCGACTCCACGCCGTCACGTATCCGCTCACCGTCCAGTTCTCGGGGAACAGGGTGAGCGGGAGGCTGAAGAGTTCGGACCCCGGCTTGAAGGAGCTGAGGAGGAACCAGGCGACGGGGATGAGGAAGCCCAGCGCCAGGAGCCAGAGCACCACCGTGCTGGTGATGCCGTGTCGTTTCGCTTTCATGCGAGATCGTTCCTCTTGTCGAAGCGCAGCTGGATGATCGCGATGATGATGAGGATCACCATCAAAACCATGGACGCCGCGCTGGCGTAGCCGACATCGGCACGTTCGAATCCGGTGCGGTAGATGTACTGGACCATGAACATGTTCGACGTCCCAGGCCCTCCGCCGTTCAGCGCCTGCACCATGGCGAACTCCTTCATCGACCCGATGGTCGTCAGCAGGATCACCATGAACGAGGTCGGGCGCAGCAGCGGCAGCACGATGCGGTAGAACCGCTGCCACCCGTTGGCGCCGTCGAGTTGAGCGGCCTCGAGGTAGGACTGCGGAATGTTCCGGATCGCCGCGATGAACAGCAGCATGTTGAATGCGGTCCCGCCCCATGTGCTGACGACGAGGATCAGCCCGAGCGCGAGGGTCGGGTCGGTCTCCCAGTTCAGGCCGTTGCCGCCGAACGCCTCGATCAGGAAGTTGACCATGCCGAAGTTCTCACCGAACAGCCACTTCCAGATGACACCCGCGACGATCGGCGAGATCAGCCACGGGAGGAAGAAGATGATGCGCGCGACCGACTTGCCCTTGGCGAGCGTGCTCGTCAGCAGGACGGCGATGCCGAGTGCCGCGACGAAGTGCAGCGGCACCGAAAGCAGGGTGTACAGGAAAGTGCGACCGAGGACGGCATAGAAATCGGGGTCCTGTGCGAGTTCGACGTAGTTGTCCGCACCGATGAACTCCGGCGTCCCTACGCCGGAGTAGTCCGTGAAGGAGTACCACAGGCCCAGTGCACCCGGCCAGACGAAGAAGAGCGCGAACAGCACCACCGCGATCGCGATGAAGGTGAGCGGGGCCACGATGAACGTCGTGGAGCGCCGCCCTGGGCGACGAACGCGTCGCGTTCGCCGCCCAGGTGCGATGAGCGCAGAGGTCTCGGCGCTGCGCCCATCGACGGTCTTGGTGGTGGACACGGTCACTCCAGAGCGCCCAGCTGGTCGCTGAACTGCGCGTTGATGTTGTCGATCGTGGCGGTCACGTCCTGCTCGCCGTTGAGGTACTTGACGGTCTCGTCACGTACCGGGTCGCCTTCCGTGGTCACTCCCTGAGCGCCGTACTGCAGTTCCATCGCCTTGATGTCGCCGACGATGGCCGGGGATGCTGCGATGTCCTGGTTGTAGATCTCGAACGCATCGGCGTGCGCCGCGTACTCGATGTCCAGCCCATCGACCGCCGGGATGAACGACGACGTCTCCGAGAGCTCGGTGTAGTTCTCCGGCTCGTACAGCCACTCGATGAAATCGTGCGCCGCTTCCTGCTGAGGCCCCTCGAACACGACGATCGACGCGGCGTTGCCGTAATTCGTCGCCCGCTCCTTCTCCGTCGGCATGTAGACGGATGCCCACTCGAAGTCGGCGATGTTGACCGCGAAGTCGGCGATCTGCCAGGAGCCCGAAACGTACGACACGACGTCGCCGCTCTTGAACAGCGCGTTGCCGTCGGCATCCGACAGCCAGACCGAGCGCGGCATGAACGAGTCGTCGTTCAGGCCGTTGAAGAACTCCAGAGCGCGCGTGGTGTCGTCGTTCGTGCTGAACTCGCCGTCGTCGTCCGGCTGGAAGTAGTCCGAGCCGAACTCGTACATCAGCGCCTTCAGGCGGTGCGAGGACTTGTCCATCACCATTCCGTAGCTGGTGCCGGTCGCCGCCTGCACCTGCTTGACCGCTGCCACGTACTCGTCCCAGGTCCAGATGTCGTCCTCGGTGGTCGGATACGCCACGCCGGCCTCGTCGAAGAGGGTCTTGTTGATGAAGAGACCGACCGCGGTGATGTCCGACGGGAGCGAGATGACCTTGTCTCCGTCCCAGTCGCTCAGCTCGGTGCGGATCTCACTGCCCTCGGTGATGTCGGTCAGGTCGGCCGTTGCGCCCCGCCACACCGGATCGACGGCGCCGACCCTGGCGATGGCCGGGAGATCGTTCGCCTGCGCGGAGTTGCGGAGCTTGGTGGCGAGGTCGTCATTGGCGATGTCGACGATCTCGACCTGGACTCCGGTCTCCTCCTCGTACTTCTCGGCCATGTGGGCGTATCCACCGCCCTGGTTCGCGTCTCCCGAGAGGAAGAATTGGATCGGCTCATCCGAAGAGCCGGCATCCGTCGAGTTGCTGCAGCCCGCGAGCGCGACGGCAGTCGCGGCCACAGCAGCGAGGGCGATGGCGGACCGCAGGGGTGTCTTTCCTGAACGCTTCATTGTGGTTCCTTCCGCCCGGAGGTCCGGGCCAACGTCATCGTCGAGTTCACTAACGTTTCGGGTGCTGTGGAAGCGCCTGATGCAACAGGGTTCGGCAACCGGCGCTGATATGATGTTAGGACATTATTGCAAAGTTGACAACGACTGGTGGGAGAGCGTTCTCCAACAGTCCTCGATCCCGCTCTCTGACGAGGAGACCATGGACATCTCGACCACTCGCTCTGGGTCCGGATCCCTGCCTGCACGCGCGCGGTTGCACTCGGATGCGCCGCATCAATCTCTCGCCGGCATCTGGCGCTTCCGGGTCTCGCCGACCCTGCGCAGCGCACCGGACGACTGGCGCACGGCCGATACGGAGGACTGGGGAGACATCGAGGTCCCCGCGCACTGGAATCTGCAGGGATACGGCTCGCCCGCGTACTCCAACGTGCAGATGCCGTTCCCCGTCGATCCCCCGTTCCCCCCGGACGCGAATCCGATCGGCGACTACCGGTTGGAGTTCGCGGCGTCGGGCGATGTGCTGACGCACGCGGAGCAGTGGCTGCGATTCGACGGCATCGAATCGGCCGCCGAGGTCTGGCTGAACGATGTCCTGCTCGGCACGACCCGCGGAAGCCGGCTGACGCACGAGTTCGATGTCACCGGCATCCTGACAGCGGAGGCGAACAGGCTGGCGATCCGGGTGGCGCAGTTCAGCGACGCCACCTACCTCGAGAACCAGGACATGTGGTGGCTTCCGGGGATCTTCCGCGACGTCGCTCTGCTCGCCCGGCCGGCCGGCGGCATCCGCGACGTCTTCGCACGCGCCGACTTCGACCCGCTGTCGGGGACGGGCTCGGTGATGCTGGAAGTGGATGCCGCATCCGACGCCCGCCTGAGCATCCCCGAGCTGGGTATCGACCGGGCAGTGTCCGAGATCATCCCTGTCGGCGCCGTCCAACCGTGGTCGGCCGAACAGCCGCGCCTCTATGACGCCGTCCTCGCGACCGAGTCCGAATCGGTGACGCTGCGCCTGGGGTTCCGTCGGGTGGAGGTGCGCGACGCCGAACTGCATGTGAACGGAATGCCGATCATGCTGCGCGGCGTCAACCGTCACGAGCACCGCGCGCGTCACGGCCGCGTGTTCGACCACGACGCAGCCCGTGAAGAGCTGCTGCTGATGAAACGGCACAACATCAACTCGGTGCGCACCTCCCACTACCCTCCGCACCCCGAGGTGCTCGATCTGTTCGACGAGCTCGGGTTCTGGATCATCGACGAGTGCGATCTCGAGACGCACGGATTCGAGCACGTCGGATGGCGGCGCAACCCGAGCGCGGATCCGATCTGGAGAGACGCGTTCCTCGACCGGATCGAACGAACCGTCCGTCGCGACCAGAATCATGCCAGCGTCATCATGTGGTCCCTGGGCAATGAGGCGCACGTCGGCGAGAACCTCGAGGCCATGGCCCGCTGGGCGAAGGCCGCCGACCCGAGCCGGTTGATCCACTACGAAGGCGACAGGGAGAGCCGTTACGTCGACGTCTACTCTCGCATGTACGCCCCGCACGCCGAGGTCCGCGAGATCGGCGAAGAGACGCTCAGGCCTGCACCCCCGGAAGCGACGGCGTCGGAGCTGCACCGCCGCACGCTGCCCTTCCTCCAGTGCGAATTCGCGCATGCAATGGGCACCGGACCCGGCGGCCTGCAGGAGTACTGGGACCTCTTCGAGGAGTACCCGCGGCTGGCGGGCGGGTTCGTGTGGGAATGGATCGAGCACGGCATCGCCGTCGACGGTCCGAACGGCACGAGCCGGATCCTGTACGGCGGCGACTTCGGTGAGATCGTCCACGACGGCAACTTCGTGATCGACGGGCTCGTGGATGCCGAGCGCAACCCGCGGCCGGGATTGCTGCACTATGCCGCCGTGATAGCCCCGGTGGCGATCACCGTCAATGCGGCGCGGCGAACGGTGCAGATCGAGAACAGGTACGACGTCCTCGGCCTCGATCACGTTCTGTTGCGCTTCTCTCGTGTCATCGACGGCGACGTGCGAGCCTCCGGCGTACTGGAGGTCGCCGCCTGCCCGGCCAGGACGAGTGTCACCATCGATCTGCCCGATGAGTGCCGGACGGATGAGGCCTCCCTCGTCGCAGACGTCATCACCGTCGAGGCGGTGACGCGAGCGGATTCCTCCTGGTCTGCCGCAGGCCACGTGCTCGCGAGCGGCCAGGATGTGCGAGCCGGGCGACCGACGAGTGTCGCGCCGAGGACGGCCGCGTCGAGCGCGGACCGGGTGGGACCCGCACATTTCGATCCGCACACGGGGCGGCTGACCCGGCTCGGCGCGTTGGAGCTCAGCGGTCCGACGGTCGGACTCTGGCGCGCTCCGACGGACAACGACCGCGACCTCGGCGATGACGAACCCGATCTCCCGTCGTATGCGGACCGCTGGCGCGGGGCCGGCATCGACCGCCTCATGACGCGAGTACAGGATGTCGGTGTCGCGGGGCCAGCGCTCATCGTGCGCACCCGGACGGGCACGCCGATCCTGGACAGCGCCGTCGATACGCGGTTCTCGTGGACCGACGCCGGCGACGCCGTGCGGCTGGACGCGCAGATCGAACCGAACAGGACGTGGACGACCGAGTGGGCGAGGCTGGGCCTCGATTTCATCCTCGACGCTGCCCCACTGGGCGCGGAGATCGCCGGATACGGCCCGATGCCGAGTTACCCGGATCTGCGCTCGGGCGCGCGGTTCGGGTGGTGGAGCATCACGGCTGATGACCTCACGGTCGACAATGTGCGTCCGCAGGAGAGCGGGTCGCGCATGGGGGTGCGTGAGGCTCGGATCCGGACCACCCTGGGCATCCTGCACGTGTCGACGCTCGATCAGCCGTTCGCCCTGACGGTGTCCAGGCACAGCCGCGAGGCCCTGGCCTCCACCGCGCACAACTGGGAGCTTCCGGACGAAGGTCGCACGTTCGTGTCGATCGACCTCGCCCAGTCGGGTGTCGGCACCGCCACCTGCGGCCCTGGCGTGCTGCCCCGCTACCGATTGCCCGCGCAGGCCGGGGCCCTCTCCCTCCTGCTCCGTCACGAACCCCTCTGATGTCGAAGGACGCACCATGACCACTGAGAGCACCGCCACCGCCCGCCTCGATCCGAGTCTGGCGATCGCCGATATCGATCGCCGTCTCTTCGGTGGATTCGTCGAGCATCTCGGGCGCCACATCTACGACGGCATCTTCGAGCCGGGCCATCCCAGCGCCGATGAGGAGGGCTTCCGCACGGATGTCATCGAACTCGTCAAGGAGCTCGGCGTCTCGACAATCCGCTACCCCGGAGGCAACTTCGTCTCGGCGTACCGCTGGGAGGATGGAATCGGACCGAAGGAGCAGCGCCCCCGTCGCCTCGACCCGGCTTGGCACTCGACCGAGACGAACGAAGTCGGGCTGCACGAGTTCCAGGCGTGGCTGGATCGCGTCGGCAGCGACCTCATGCTCGCCATCAACCTCGGCACCCGTGGCACGGAGGAGGCGCTGGACCTGCTCGAGTATGCGAATGCGGATGCGCGGACGTGGTGGACCGAGCAGCGCGCCGCGAACGGACGCCCGACGCCGTTCGACGTGAAGATGTGGTGCCTCGGCAACGAGATGGACGGCCCGTGGCAGGTCGGGCATCGCAATGCGGAGGATTACGGAAAGCTCGCGTCCCGCACCGCGAAGGCCATGCGGATGGTCGACCCCGGCATCGAGTTGGTCGCGTGCGGCTCGTCAGGACGCGACATGCCGACGTTCGGATCGTGGGAGCGACAGGTGCTGGAGCACACGTTCGACGACGTCGACTTCATCTCCTGCCACTCCTACTACCAGGAGCGCGGGGGCGACGCGCAGGCGTTCCTCACGTCCGGCGCCGACATGGCACGGTTCATCGAATTGGTCGTGGCGATCGCGGACAGCGTCGCGGCGACCAAGAAGAGCGACAAGCGCATCATGATCTCGTTCGACGAGTGGAACGTCTGGTACCTCTTCAAGGAGGACGGCACAGAGTCAGGGCATGAGTTCAAGGGCGGCGCCTGGCCAGTGGCACCCCGCCTGCTCGAAGACCAGTACAGCGCTCTGGATGCCGTGGTCTTCGGCGATCTGCTGATCACGTTGCTGCAGCATGCCGACCGGGTGCGCAGTGCGTCCCTCGCGCAGCTCGTCAACGTGATCGCGCCGATCATGACGGAACCGGGCGGGCCGGCGTGGCGGCAGACGACGTTCTTCCCCTTCTCGATCACCTCGCGTCTGGCGCGGGGCTCCGCTGTGCAGGTGCCGGTGAACGGCAGCACCGTCGCATCGGACGAGCTCGGCGACGTGCGCGCCGTCAACGCCGTCGCCACGATCGACGACGAGGGCGTCTCGCTGTTCGTCGTGAACCGTTCGCTGACGGAGGCGACCGCTCTCCGCGTGGATCTCGCCCCGCTCGCACGACAGCTGGGCATGGACGTGTCGATCATCGAGTCCCACCTGCTCCACGAGGACGACGTGTACGCGCGCAACGTCCTGGGCGACGTCGAGCGCGTGGGCGTCGGTGAGGCCGACGCGACCATCGCCGACGGCATCCTGACGATCGAACTGCCGGCCGTGTCCTGGATGGCGATCCGCCTGGTGTGACCCCGTACGACGAGGGCCGCGGACGGCGTCCGCGGCCCTCGTCGTACGATCTCAGCCCTTGCCGCTGCTGACGTGCACACGCCCCTTGCCATCGACGGAGACCGTGGCGGTCATCGCCGCCGCGAGGTCGATCCGCTGCCACGATGACGTCGAGTGGACGCTGAGGTCGAGCGGATAGCCGGAGTCGATCGCCGTCTCCTCGAGGACCTGGAGGCGCTGCGCCTCGGTGAGGTCGGGGTGGCTGGAGATGAGCAGAGCGGCCGCGATGCGGGGCGCATCCATCTCGACGCCGCCCTGTCCGATCTGCGCGAAACCGTAGGTGAGACGCTCGCGGTAGAGCTCGTTCGCGTCCTTCTTCTTCAGGTACGGGGTGTCCCTGGCGATGCACGTCTTCAGTGCCGCACCGCAGTCGGCCTCCAGGACGGCATGGAGCTCGGCGCTGGCCGCCTCCAGCAGCTCACGGAACTCCGGGTCGGCCCACCGTTTGGCGATGGCCGCCTGGCCCATCATCCGGCCGCCGATGATGTCGAGCGGGTAGTGCATCGCCATGACGACGCGATAGTTGCCGGATTCGGACGTCCGCGCGAGGATCGGTGCCGACAGCTCGGGCAGCAGCGTCGCGAGGAGCGTGCCCTGCCAGTAGGCCTGATTCGTGTGCCCGCTCGGGTAGGAGCCGCTCGTGGAGCTGTAGGCGTCACCGCCGTCCTTGTCGCGATAGACGACCTCGTCCGGCGCCACGATGTAGGGGCGGTCGTAGTCGAAGTAGTCCTTCGACGGGTTCGTCGACTCACTCTGCGCACGGCCACCGTCCTTGTGGATCAGCTCGACGGTCTTGGGCAGACGCCCCTCCTCCCACGCCCTCTGGTAGATCGCACCGAGCTCCTCCCCCAATGCATTTCCCATCGTGTAGGACATGTCTCCGTACTCGTCGACGATCGCCGCCGCGGACTCCTCCGGGCCGGCGTTCTGATTGATGTCGAGCGTCTTCCGGAGGTTCTCCTCGAGGACCTCCGGGTAGCTCGTCTCGAGGGTCGCGAATCCGGCGAGCAGCGGGACGTAGTCGACGGTGCGATCCGATGCGTAGACCGTCTCGAGCTGCTCGGGCGCGAACGCCTCAGGGGCGGCAGAGGCCGCCGGGTTCGGACGTCCACCCGCGACCTGCTCGTTCCATGGCGCGCAACCGGTCAGCGCGATGGATGCCGTGAGTACGACAGCAAGCGCTGCGACTGGACGGCTGCGGACGGTGGTCCTCATCTTCGAGTGCTGCATGTCCTGCCTTTCCTCGGGTGTCGACCCGTTCATGATTGAATTGCTTGGACATTCTATTGTTCGAACATTATGAGGGACAAGAGCGCTTCCGCTGACGACCGTGAGACGCCACCGCGCTACCCTCGTCTGCATGGACATCGACACGGCGAGGATCACGGACTACTTCGACCGTTACGCCGCGTCACTGACGCGGTTCGATGCCGAGGCCTCCGCCGAGCTGTGGTCGACACCGGGCATGATCGTCGACGACCGGTTCTCGGGAGCGGTGGACTCACGCGAAGAGATGGCGACCGGACTGAAGCAGGCCTACCCCGTCTATCGAGAACTCGGCCTCGGCTCGGTCGATTACGAGCTCGTCGAGGAGAACCAGCTTTCGGACGCACTCGTGCTCGTCCGCGTGCGCTGGCTCTTCCTCGACGGCGACGACGAGTTCCTGACCGACAGCAACAGCTACTACCTGCTCCGGGACGAGGCCGCCGGCCTTCGAGCGTGCGTCTGCATCGAGACGGACTCCATGCAGAAGCTGCAGGCCCTCGCCGACGCCAAGGGCGTCGACCTGACACCGCCGAGCACGTAGTCGGTGCGGAGCACCGCCTGCCCCGTTCGGCATGATCACGTCATGCATATTCATTCGGGGTAGCGAGCATAGTCAGCGATTTGTAGGGTGTCCGAGGACAGAAGTCCATGACACAGGAATCATCTGGAGGATGATCGATGGAGATCACACGACGAACCGTTCTGACCGGAGCCGCCGTGCTCAGCGCCGCCGCCGCGGTCGGCATTCCCACCGGCGCCCAGGCATCCACGTCGGCTGCAGGACAGGCACAATCGGCGGCGAAGCCCCAGGCGGTGGAGCGCTGGGGCATGCACGAGATCGTGCTTGACGGTCCCGACAAGGGGAACCCCTTCGTCGATGTCACACTGGCCGCCGTCTTCCGGCGAGCGGACCAGGCGATCACCGTGCCGGGGTTCTACGACGGTGGCGGCACGTACCGCATCCGGTTCTCGCCGCCTGAGATCGGGGAGTGGAAGTGGAGTGTGGAGAGCAACGTCCGCTCGATGCGCAAGTCCGGCAAGGTGAGCGTCGTCGAGCCGTCGCCGGGCAACCACGGTCCGGTCCAGGTGTCGCCAGACGGCTACCACTTCATCCACGCGGATGGGTCACCCTATCGACAGATCGGGACGACGTCGTACTCGTGGGCGCAGCAGCCGGAGGACGAGGTCCAGACGACGCTCGCGACACTGAGCACGTCGCCGTTCAACAAGATCCGGATGCTGTTCTTCCCCAACGTGCCCTCCGAATCCGTCGACCCGTTCGTGCGTACCGGCCCCGGGCCGAGGGACTGGGATCCGACGCGCTTCGACCCCACCTACTTCCGGCGCTACGAGGATCGTATCGCGAGCCTGCTGCAGCTCGGCATACAGGCCGACGTCGTGCTGTTCCAGCCCTACAAGGCCGACATAGGGTTCTCCGATATGGCCCGCGCAGACGACGAGCGGTACATTCGCTACATCACAGCGCGTTTCGGCGCTTTCCGGAATGTCTGGTGGTCGATGGCGAACGAATACGACGACAACGAGACCAAGACGCTCGACGACTGGAACCATCTCGGCGACCTCCTCAAGAGCGTCGATGCGCACGGACGCCTGCGCTCGATTCACAACAAGAACATCTACTACGACGCCCGCAAGGACTGGGTCACGCACGCCAGCATTCAGAGCTCGGGTGCGGCCATGGACGGCATCCGCGCGCATCTGCACCGCCAGTTCGCACTCAAGCCGGTCGTGTTCGACGAGGTCGCCTACGAGGGCAACATCGATGCGCGCTGGGGCCAGCTGTCGGGCGAGGAGATGACCAGCCGGTTCTGGAACACGTTCGTCGGCGGCACATACTGCGGCCATGGCGAGACGCTCAACGAGGCCCAGAGCCCGAGCACCTCGTGGCTCGGGCAGGGAGGCACCCTGAACGGCACCAGCGCTCCGCGGCTCGCCTTCCTCAAGCAGATCATGGAGGATGGCCCGGCACCGGGGATCAACGCGCTCCAGCCCGACTGGGGCTACGACATCGGCGGCGTCGACAGCCAGTACTACATCAAGTACTTCGGCGGGAATGCACCGACGGAATGGAACGCTCTGCTGCCGAGTGGTGCCGGTACGTCCTTCAACGTCGACGTCATCGACACCTGGAACATGACCATCACGCCGATCGGCGTCTTCTCGCTTGCCAAAGCCACCGGCGGAGCGCAGGATCCGAGTCGCCCGACGATCCAGCTACCGGGCACCCCCTGGATCGCCGTGCGATTCACTCGAGTCTGATCGTCCGCACCGGCGAGACTGCAGGCGACGTCTCGCCGGTGCGCGGGCGTGCCGGTTCACATATCTCGCGCTCCTCGCCATCATCGGAACATGGACCATCACCGCGCCGACTCCAGCTTCACCACCCGTCAGGACCTGGACGCCCGTCTCGACCTGCACCGTCGGCTGATCCTGAGCAGCCTCGACGGACTCTCCGAGCAGCAGGCCCGCGCAACGCCCGTGGCCGGCAGGCCTTCTCTGCTCGGAGTCGTCCGCCACACCGCCTATGTGGAGGGAGTCTGGTTCGGAGAGGCCATCACCGGCCGGCCTCGCGCTGACCTCGGTCTTCCGGTCGCCACGGCGAACTCGTGGAAGACGCGCAGGACGGACAGCATCGCCTCCGTCACGGAGCTCTGCGAGAGAATCTCCGAGCACTCACGATCGAATCTCGCCGATCTGGATCTTGACGACGTCGTCACGGGGCGCAGCCCGCGTACCGTTCTGAGCCTCTACACGCACGTGCTCGTCGAACTCGCGTGGAACACAGGACAGCTCGACATCCTGCGGCCTCTCGCCGAGAGCATTCGCGACTGACGGCGCAACCGTCACCGTGGACCGAGGATCGCGTCCGCCAGCCAGGGGCCGAGCTCCCGGAAAGCCGGCCCGTCCTCGTCGCCGTGCTCTCGGCGGGCGCTGGCGAGGAGAGCCGCATCCGGATGCGGCTGGTCGTTGAGGATCGAGACCAGTTCGAGGTAACGCCCCTCGGTCGCGGTGTACTTGGCATCCTGGAAGGCATCGAGCGTGAGGCCGGCCACATCGCGATAGCGAGCCGCAAGCCGCCGCCGCAGGTCGCCGTCGGCCGCGACGCCGAAGGCCTGCGCGAGCTGTTCGACCAGCTGTGCGGCGAGGCCGACGACCTGGACGTCCTCCGCAGCGAATCCGGCTTGCTGGAACGCCATCAGCCGCCGGGTCAGGTCGGCGCCGGCCGAGTGGATGAACTCCTGCACGGGAGGTGCAGACATCTCCGGGCCGGGGAACTCGGCATAGGTCGCACGCAGATAGGAGCGCGTCGCTTCGCGGAACCGCTCATCCTGCAGCAGCTCCGCCAAAGTGATCCAGGCATCGAGCTGCGCGGGCGAGGGGTCGGCCGGAAGCACCGGCCGGACGTCGCGGATGCGGTCGATCGCCGCTTGCGGGAGACCGGCGGTGACGTCATCCGCGAAGTCGTCGACGAGTCCCTGACGCTCGATGTCGGAGATCGTCACCAGTCTGCGCAGCAGGTTCGCCCGTTCGACCGTTCCCTCCTGCTGCACGAGCGCGCGGAGAATCGCCCGCTTCGCCTGCATGTCCGTCGCGCGCCTCTCGACGACGTCCAGGTGCTCGGCGAGCACGTCGCTCAACGAGGTCGTGCCCGCGAGGACACGGCGCACCTGATCGAGACCGGTCTCGAGATCGCGCAGCGTGCGGACGAATTCGAGGCGGGCGATCGCATCGATGTCGTAGAGGCGATGGCCGCCGTCGGTCGCGTCCGTCGCGTTCACGAGGCCCTCATCCGCGTAATAGCGGATGGCGCTGACGCTGAGTCCCGTTCGATGTGCGACGTCGCCGATGGGGTAGAGAGTGTCTTCTGAAATATCCATGTCCCCCACCATGCGACCTCAAGCGGCTTGAGATGCAAGCCCGAGAATGCCACCCACTCAAGAAACCGTGACAAAACCGTTGCATTCGTTACCGCCCCGTTATACAGTTATCGCACGGTGAATGTTTGCTGTGGCATCCACCGCATGTGATTGCAGGACACTCTTGGTGCAAGGGACAAGGGCCGGTCGGAAGCCTCTCCGACCGGCCCTTCACGTTGCCGCTACGCTGAGATCGTGACCGACAGGAACCTCGCCATCGCCGCCTGGGAGAGCCTGTTCCGTGCGCAGCACGAGTTGTTCTCCGAGATGGCTGCGGACTTCGAAGGATCCGACCTCGCGCAGGGCGAATACGACGTACTCCTGACCGTGACGCGCAGCCCCGACATGACCGCACGCCTGCGCGATGTCACCCAGAACATGCTGATCAGCCAACCCAGCGTCTCGCGCCTGATCGACCGGATGGTCGCGCGCGAGCTCGTCACCAAGCTCCCGGATCCGGAGGACGGCCGCGGCGCGCTGATCCGTGCGACGGATGCCGGGGCACGCGCCTTCCGTCGCATCGCCATGGTCCATGGTCGATCGATCGCCGAGCGCATGTCGAGCCTCGACGACGACGAACTGCGTGCACTCCTCGCCCTGACGGAGCGCCTGCGCAGTCGCTAGACATTCGAATATTTCTTTCGAATATCTCTTCCCTTTTGGGTGTGGTCGGGGTAGCGTGGGGGCATGTCGACGGCGACGCATCTGGATGCTCTGCATGAGGCGGTTACCCGCCTCGATGGGGTGTGGGCGGGGGCCGGGGATGCGTCGGATCTGGACCGGGCGGGCCTGGTGGCCGCGAATGCGGAACTGGGTGTGCTGCACCGGCTCGTGGACGGGTTGGAGGCGGAGGTCGCGGCGCGGATCGCGTATGAGTCGCGGCCGGAGCTGGGGGCGGAGTCGTTGGCGAAGCAGCAGGGGTTCCGCACCGCGGGGCAGTTCGTCGCGACGGTCACCGGCTGTTCGTCGGGGGAGGCTTCCCGGCTGGTGAAGGTCGGGGAGGCGACCGCGCCGCGCAGTGATCTGCTCGGGGTCAGGTTACCGGCGAAGTACCCGGCCGTGCAGGCCGCGTTGGGTGCCGGGGCGATCGGGGCGCCGGCGGCGGGGTTGATCATCGCCCTGTTGGATCGGGTGCGGTTCAAGGTGGACGTGCAAACCCTCGGTCAGGCGGAGACCCTGCTGGCGGAGAAAGCTGCCGGGTTGTCGTTGGATGAGGTCCGTAAACTCCTCACCCATGCGGAGGCGCATCTGGATCCGGACGGGGTCCTGCCTCGGGAGGAGGCCGCGCGGGCGCAGAACAGGCTGGTCATGTTCGAACGCGACGGACGGTTCCACATCGACGCCGACATCGACGTCGCCACCGCCGCGCCGATCAAAGTCGCGATCGAAGGGTACGTGACCGCGGTCCTCAATGCCCGCGCCAACGCCCTCGACCCGGACGCCCCCGACGCCGACCGCCGCACGATCGGACAGCTGCAGGCCGACGCTCTCGCCGACCTCGCCGCCCACGCGCTCGGCTGCGACACCAACGCCCCCGCCCTGGCGGGTGCGACCGTGATCGTCCGGGTCGGGCTCGACGACCTGGCCACCGGGACCGGATACGCGACCATCGACGGCATCGACCAGCCCATCAGCATCGGCACCGCCCGCCGCATGGCCGCAGGCGGGGGCGTCATCCCCTACGTCCTCGGCGGAGACAGCGAGATCCTCGACTGGGGCAGGGAGAAACGCTTCTTCACGAAAGCGCAACGCCTCGCCCTGGTCGAACGCGACGGCGGATGCGCCGGCTGCACCCTCCCACCCTCCATGACCCGCGCCCACCACATCGACTGGTGGCAACGCGACAACGGACGCACCGACCTCAACAAGGGCGTCCTGCTCTGCGACAACTGCCACCACCGCGTCCACGACAACGGATGGGACATCCGCATCGAAGGCACCGGCACCACCGCGAAAGTCTGGTTCATCCCCCCACCCTCAGTCGACCCCCAACGCACCCCACGCCTCGGCGGCACCCACCGCTACAACCTCGCCGCCTGACACCGACGGCCAGAAGATCGATCGACCTCTCGACGCACGTCCGCCGCATCCGATCTGGCATAGTCGAAGCCATATGTAGTCACCGCGACAATCGCGGATCGACTGGGAGGGACATACAACATGGAGCTTGCCGGAGTCGTCGGCATCCTGGTTCTCGTCGGCATCGGGGTCGTGATCCTGATCGTCTTCGCGCTGATCGCGCTGCTGTTCGCACGCAGCTGGATCAAGGTCGCGCGCGCCGATGAGGCGCTGGTCATCTCTGGACGCAAGCAGAAGGTGCAGCGCGCGGTCATCGCCGCCGACGGCACCAGCAGCTCGGAGATGTCGGAATCGCCCGTCACGGTCATCGTGAACGGCAAGTCCCTCGTCAACCCGATCACGCAGCGGCACGAGATCATCTCGCTGCGCTCGCGCCAGGTGTCCCTGAACGCCGAAGCGCAGTCGCTCGACAGCGTCACGCTCAACGTCGACGGCGTCGCGATCGTCAAGATCGGCTCCGACCCCCTCTACGTCCGCCGTGCCGCCGAGCGCTTCGCCTCGCAGGACGCCGCCATCGAGCAGTTCACCACCGAGCAGCTCGAGGGCGCCCTGCGCGGCATCGTCGCGACCCTGTCGGTCGTCGAGCTCATGCGCGAGCGCAAGAAGTTCTCCGACCAGATCGCCGCCGACGTCTCGCAGGAGCTCGCCGAGCAGGGTCTGATCCTGGACTCCTTCCAGATCAAGGGCATCACCGACGCCGTCGGCTACATCCAGTCGCTCGGCGCACCCGAGATCCAGGCCAAGCGTCAGGCGGCCGAGATCTCGCAGACCAACGCCGACCGTGCGATCAACCAGAAGAACATCGCCAACAAGGAAGCCAACCTGATCGAGCAGACCGCGCTCGACACGAACACCGCCAACGCGGACGCCGGCATCGGCCGTGCCCGCGCCGAAGCCGAGCAGGCCGAATACCTGGCCAGGGCGCAGGCAGAGCAGGCCGTCCTCCAGCAGCAGGCCGAGAACAAGCAGGCGCAGCTGGACGCCGACGTCAAGCGCGTCGCCGACGCGCAGCGCTACGAGGCCGAGACCCGCGCTCAGGCAGAGCTGTACACGCGCGAGCGCGCCGCCGAAGCGGCCGCGATCGAGCAGGTCAAGCAGGCCGAGGCTCGTACACGCATCGCCGAGCAGCAGGCGCAAGCCGACGAAGCCCGCGCTCAGGGTGAAGCGACCGCAGCCCAGGCCAAGGCCGAGGGTGAAGCGGCGGCGCTGCGCGCCCTCGCCGAGGCTGAAGCCGAAGCCCGCCGCCTGCGGGCCAACGCGGAAGCCGATGCGATCCGCGCCGAGGGTGAGGCCCGCGCGGCCGCCGTCGAGGCCGAAGCGAGGGCCATCGCCTCCAACCAGGACGCTTTCCTCTCCCAGCGCGTCATCGACGTGCTGCCGACCATCATGGGCGAGTTCTCCAAGGGCTACGCCGCGATCGGCAACATCTCGATCATCGGCGGCACGTCGGGCGAAGACGGCGCATCCAGCGTCATCGGCGGCGACAGCGCCAAGGCACTGAAGTCCGTGTTCGACAGCGTCAGCTCGGCCACTGGCCTCGACCTCGCCGCCATCATCCAGGGCCAGGCCGTCGGCCGCGGCATCGGCGAAGGCGTCTCGCAGGCGCAGACCAAGACGCCCGCCCCCGCCACGACGAAACCCGCCAAGGCCGCCGCAGACTCGACCATCGCTCCCCCGCCGCCGCCCGCACCGGCCGAGTGAGCATTCGAAGGCGTCGGTCCGCAGGTCGCGGCCGGCGCCTTCGTCGTGTCACGGCGTCTGACGACGAAGCGTGAGCGACGCCAGCACCAGCGCGCCCACGGCGAAAGCCATGACGATCAGCAGCGGACCGAACACATCCCAGCCCTCATCACCCGCGGCGACGGCGTTGATCGTGTCGATCGCATAGCTCAACGGCAGCCAGTCCGAGATCGCGTACAGCACGTCCGGCATCTCATCGCGGGGCATGAAGAGTCCGCCGAGGATGATCTGCGGGAACACCAGCAGCGGCATGAACTGCACCGCTTGGAACTCGGTCTGCGCGAACGCGCTGGCCAGCAGCCCGAGCGCTGTGCCCAGCAGCGCATCCACGACCGCCACCAGCCCGAGCTGCCAGAGCGGGCCGTCCACGTCCAGCCCGCACACCCATACGGCGAACGACACCGTGATCGCGGCCTGCAGCAGCGCCATCAGCCCGAACGCCAACGCATATCCGAGAATGAAATCCGCCTTGCCGAGCGGCGTCGTCATCAGCCGCTCCAGCGTCCCCGACCGCCGCTCGCGCAACGTCGTGATCGACGTGATGAGGAACATCACGATGAACGGGAACAGCGCCAGGATCGCGCCGCCGAACTGGTCGAACACGCCTTCCTGATCACTGAACAGCCAGGCGAACAGGCCGATCAGCAGGCTCGGCGCGATGAGCATCAGTGCGATCGAACGCGGATCGTGCCGCAGCTGCGTCAGCACCCGGCCCGCGGTGACGAACAGGCGCCGCGCGTTCATTCGGCGGCCTCCTCACGTGCACTCCGACGAGACGTCGGATGCTCCCGCTGATCCCGTTCGATCAGCGCGAGGAACGCAGCATCCGGATCCTCCGCGCCGGTGTCCTCCAGCAGCGCCGCCGGCGTGGTGTCTGCGATGATCCGGCCGGCGCGCATGAGCAGCAGCCGGTCGCAGCGCAGTGCCTCGTCCATGACATGGCTCGACACGATCATCGTCACGCCACGGTCTGCGAGCCCGCGGAAGAGGCCCCACAGCTCCGCCCTCAGCACCGGATCGAGCCCCACGGTCGGCTCGTCCAGCACGATCACCTCCGGAGCACCGAGCAGCGCCATCGCGAGCGACACCCGCGTCTCCTGGCCGCCACTGAGAGAATCGACGAGCTGTCCGGCCTGCGCGCGCAGGCCCACCTCGTCGATGACCCGATCGACGTCGCTGCGCGGCGCGTTCAGGAGTCCGGCGACGTAAGCGAGGTTCTGACGAACGCTGAGATCGCCGTACACGGCGGCGCCCTGCGTGCCGTAGGCGACACGCTTGCGCAGCTTCCGCGAGCCGCCGGGCTCGCCCAGCACCGTGACGTCGCCCGCCGCGATCCGCTGCACGCCGACGATCGACCGCATCAGCGTGGTCTTCCCGCATCCGGACGGCCCGAGAAGCCCCGTGATCTCGCCGCGCGGGATGCTCAGGTCGACGCCGTCGAACACGGCTGTCGTCCCTCGCCGCACTCGAAGACCTGCGATCTCGACCGCGTTATTCATCATGTGATGAATAGTTCTCCGCGTCGGCCTCCGCGTCAAGGGGATCAGTCGAACAGGTACCGCTGCACGGTCGGTCCGATGCGCTCGACGAGCTCGTCGATGGATGCCTCGGCCAGCGCCGAGAACCTCAGCACGTACCGGGTCAGCAGCAGCCCCGCGATCTGCGAGGCGACCAGGCTCGCGCGCAACTCGGCATCCGGCACGTCCAGCGCCCGCGCGATGCGTCCGATCAACTCACGAGAGATGAATCCGGCCAGCAACGGCGTCGTGAGCTTGCTGGCCACGGCCGTACGCATGAGCATCACCCCGCGACGTCGCACATCCGGATCCTCGAACGCCTCGAGGATGTAGCGCACGAGCCGCTCCCCGACCTCGTCGCGCGGGCCGGCGAGGATCGCCGGTACATCCGCATCCGGACGCAGCGGCATGCCCACCGCCTCCGCGAAGAGGTCCGCCTTCGTGCCGAAGTAGTGATGCACGAGCGCCGGATCGACGCCGGCTCTGCCCGCGATCGACCGGATCGTCGATCCGTCGTAGCCCCGCTCGCCGAACTCGTCCACCGCCGCGGCGATGATCCGCGCACGCGAATCCGTTCCCCCGCGCGGCCGTCCGCGTCGCCGCGGTGCGCGATGCTCGGTCATGCCGCTCAGCCTACGCGCCGATGCACGCGGGGAACGCGAGAGACTGGAGGGGTGACCACTGCGCCGTTCGACCTGTCGAGGATCGGCCGCGGACTCGCGTTCGCCGAAGCATCCGACGACCTGAACGCGGCGCTCGACCGGAGCACAGCCGTCGTCATCAGCTCGCCCCCCGGTACGGGCAAGACCACCCTCGTCCCGCCGATCGTCGCCGGCCGCGTTGCCGGCCGCGTGATCGTGACGCAGCCGCGACGCGTCGCCGCACGCGCCGCGGCCCGAAGACTCGCCCACCTGGACGGATCGGCGCTCGGGTCGCGCGTCGGCTTCACCGTGCGCGGTGAGCGCCAGGTGGAGCGCTCCGCCCTGATCGAGTTCATCACCGCCGGCGTCCTGCTGCGCCGGTTGCTCGATGACCCTGGTCTGGAAGGGGTCGGTGCCGTCGTGATCGACGAGGTGCACGAGCGCGCTCTGGAGACGGATCTGCTGATCGGTCTGCTCGGCGAGGTGCGCGAGCTGCGCGATGACCTCGTCGTGGTCGCGATGTCGGCGACGCTCGACACCGATCTGTTCGCCGCCGTCCTCGGCACGGATGCTTCGCCCACCCCTGTCGTGGCCCAGACGGTTCCCGCTCATCCGCTCGAGGTGCGCTGGGCGCCGAGCGCGACGCCTCGGTTGGACGAACGGGGTGTGACGCGGGCCTTCCTCGACCACGTCGCGCGCACGGCCGTCGATGCGCACCGCGGCGTAGTGCGCGCCGATCCGACCGCGGACGCCCTCGTCTTCGTCCCTGGCGCGCGCGAAGTCTCGGAGATCGCTCGTCGCATCCGAGATCTCGCCGCCGAATTCGACGTCCGCGAGCTGCACGGGCAGATCTCGGCAGCAGAGCAGGATGCCGTGATCAGTGGTCGCGGGGGCAGCAAGGCCGCGCGGATCATCGTCACGACGTCGCTCGCCGAGTCATCGCTGACCGTTCCCGGGGTTCGGCTGGTCGTCGACACGTGTCTGTCCCGTGCCCCGCAACGCGATGCGGCACGCGGCATGAACGGCCTGGTGACGGGGCCGACGTCGCGCGCCTCGGCGACGCAGCGCGCCGGGCGCGCGACTCGCGAAGGGCCGGGCGTCGTGGTGCGGTGCGTCGATGAGCGCAGCTTCGCCGCCGCCCCCGCGCGGCCCGTCCCGGAGATCGCGACGGCCGACCTCACCGACGCCGCCCTGCTTCTCGCCTGCTGGGGCGCGCCGGGCGGTGCGGGGCTTCGGCTGGTCGACCCGCTTCCCGCCGACAGCCTGAGCGACGCCGTGGACGTGCTGCACGGACTCGGCGCGATCGATGCCGAGGGCCGTGCGACCGCTGAGGGGCGACGCCTGGCCCGCATCCCGACCGACCCTCGCCTCGCGCGCGCTCTCCGCGACGGCGCGAGCATCGCCTCGGCGCGCGCCGCGGCCGAAGTCGTCGCACTGCTGAGCTCCGATCTCCGCATTGCCGACGCCGATGCCGCAGCGACGCTCTCGACGCTGCGGAACGGGCGAAGCCCCGACGCGCGGCGCTGGGAGCAGGAGGCGCGTCGCCTCTCGACGTTCGTGCAAGGGCGAGCAGGTGTGCGCACAGAGGACGATCCGACCGGTCTTCTGATCGCGCTCGCCTTCCCAGAGCGGATCGCCCGGCGGGTGGATCATTCCACCGCCGGCGCCGTGTTCCTCCTGGCATCCGGTACGCGCGCAGGGATCAGCGGCCCGCTCGCGGGCGCCGAATGGCTCGCGGTGGCCGACGTCGCCCGCGCGCAGGGGCGAGCGGCCGCCGGCACCGGAGCGATCATCCGCTCGGCAGCGACCATCTCGGAGCGCCAGGCGGAGCAGGCGGCGACCCACCTGGTCACGGATCGCGTCGAGGCGCGGTTCTCCGACGGTCGAGTGATGGCTCGTCGCGAGCGCCGGATCGGCGCGATCATCCGCTCATCCGTCCCGATTCGCGTGCAGGCCGACGACGGCGGCAGCGATGCCGTCCGCCGTGCCGTGCAGGAGCAGGGTCTCGGAGTCTTCACCTGGTCGGAGGCGGCGGATGGACTGCGGCGACGCCTCGCGCTGCTGCATCGCGAACTCGATTCCCCCTGGCCGGATGTCGCGGACACCGCGCTCCTGGACACCCTCGATGCCTGGCTCGGGCCAGAGCTATTGGCACTCGCCACGGGGACACCTGCCGCGCGCATCGACCTGGCCACCGCACTGCGACGACTGCTGCCCTGGCCGGCGGCGAAGGACCTCGACGCTCTGGTCCCCGAACGCCTCGAGGTGCCCAGCGGATCACGGATCCGCCTGGCATACCCGCCGGTCGATGATGCGACGGCCCGTCCGGTCGTCGCCGTGAAGCTGCAGGAGTGCTTCGGGTGGGCCGAGACGCCGCGGCTGGTCGGAGAGCGGGTACCGGTGCTGTTCCACCTGCTCTCCCCCGGCGGGCACCCCCTGGCCGTGACCGGAGACCTCGCATCCTTCTGGGCCGGCCCGTATGCGCAGGTGCGTGCCGAGATGCGCGGCCGGTATCCGAAGCATCCGTGGCCGGAGGACCCGTGGTCGGCCGCGCCCACCCGGCACACGAAGCGCCGAGCCGCCGGGACCTGATCTCTCGTGCTCAGTCGAGCAGGTGCCGCAGATAGCGCGGCGGCGAGTCCAGGAACGACCGCCAGTGCCGGACCAGTTCGAGATCCTCCCACTGCGCCGACCGGATGCCCCATTCGCCGACTTCGAGAATCCGCGCACCGGGCAGCGACGCCAGCACGGGCGAATGCGTCGCGCACAGCACCTGGCCACCGTCATCGACGATCCGCTGCAGCACCCTGATGAGCGTCAGCGTGGATTGGAACGAGAGCGCTGCCTCCGGCTCGTCGAGGCAGTAGAATCCCGGATCGCGGAACCTGCTGCCCAGCAGCGCGAGGAACGATTCGCCGTGACTCATCTCGTGGAACGGCACATCCGGCATGGTCATCGACGGATTCGCCTCGAGATACGTGTAGAACGAGTGCATCGTCTCGGCGCGGAGGAAGAAGCCCCACCGGCTGGCACCGACACCGCGCTGCAGGCGCAGCCAGTCCGACAGCGGCGACTCGGTCGGACGCGTGCTGTGCCTCGCGTTCCGCGAGCCGCCTTCGGGAGACAGCCCGTACGCGATGGCCACGCCCTCGACGATCGTCGACTTGCCGCTGCCGTTCTCGCCGACGAGGAAGGTCACCCCCGGCGCGAGGTCGATCCCCTCCCGCAGCACCTGTGCGACCGCGGGGATGCTGGTGGGCCACCGTCCGCCCGGTGCCGGGGCATCGTCCACTGGCCGCACCGACACCACGGGCTGCTCGCGCCTGCGCCGGCTGCCCGGCTCCCAGATCGACGCCATCAGCACTCGATCACGTTGACCGCGAGCCCGCCTTCGCTGGTCTCCTTGTACTTCGTCGACATGTCCAGGCCGGTCTGGCGCATGGTCTCCACCACGGCATCCAGTGAGACGTAGTGCTGTCCGTCGCCTCGCAGCGCGAGCCGTGCGGCCGTGACCGCTGTGGATGCCGCGATCGCGTTCCGCTCGATGCAGGGGATCTGGACGAGCCCTCCGATCGGGTCGCAGGTCAGCCCCAGATGGTGCTCCATCGCGATCTCGGCGGCGTTCTCGATCTGCCGGTTCGTGCCGCCCATCACGGCGGTGAGGCCCCCAGCGGCCATGGCACAGGCCGAGCCCACCTCGGCCTGGCAGCCGCCTTCGGCACCGGAGATCGAGGCGTTCGCCTTGAACAGCGACCCGAGTGCGGTCGCCGTCAGCAGGAATCGTCGGATGCCTCGTCGACGGTTCGCCTCCGCGATCGCCTCGTCATCGAGCGCGTCTGCTTCGGCGGGCTCGGTCGGCGACTGCAGCAGCGCGCTGCCGACCAGCTCGCCGTGCGGCGTCACCGCGTTCCCGGATCCGAGTCCCGAGTCGGCGAGGAAGCGCCACCAGTACATCGCCACGGCGGGGAGGATGCCGGCGGCGCCGTTCGTGGGGGCCGTGACGACTCGTCCGCCCGCGGCGTTCTCCTCGTTCACCGCCAGCGCGAACGCGCCCAGCCACTCGCCAGGGATCTCGCGTCCGCTGTCGGCCTCCGCGGCCTCCAGCTGGGCGCGGATGGCCGATGCCCGTCGCTTCACCTTCAGGATGCCGGGGAGCACGCCGTCCGCATGCAGGCCGGCGTCCACGCAGCCGGCCATCGCGTCCCAGATGGCGTCGAGGCCTGCGGCGACCTCCGACTCCGAACGAAGCGAGGTCTCGTTGCGCCGGGCGATCTCCGCGATCGTGAGCCCGTGCTCGTCGCACAGATCGAGCAGCGTCGCGGCATCCCGGTAGGCGAACGGCTGCTCTGCCCCGGCGATCGGCGCGTCCTCGCCCTCACGGCGGATGAAGCCGCCGCCGACGGAGTAGTAGGTCTCCTCGGCGATCTCCTCGGCATCCGCGCCGTAGGCGGTGATCGTCATGGCGTTCGGATGCGCCGGCAATCGCGTCCGAGGGGCGAACACGATGTCGTCCTTGTCGAACGCGATCCCCTGCCGCCCGGCGAGCAGCAGCGGAGCGCCCTCGGGGTACGACGCCCACGCCTGCCTTACTTCGGCGGGGTCGCACGTCTCGGGGCTCAGGCCCCGAAGCCCTGCGACGACGGCATCCGGCGTGCCGTGCCCGATGCCGGTCGCTCCCAGCGACCCGTACAGCGTGCAGGTGACGCGGGCCACGGCATCCAGCGGGATGCGGTGGACGAAGTCCAGCGCCGCGCGCATCGGCCCGACGGTGTGCGAGCTCGACGGCCCGACACCGATGGAGAAGAGGTCGAAGGCCGAGACGTACGCAGTCACGTGTCCAGGCTACGCTGACGTTCGTGGACCGAAGCGCAAAGAGAAAACCCCGCCGCTTTCGCGACGGGGTTTCAGTACTGTCTCAACACAGTGTGCGCCCGAAGGGACTCGAACCCCTAACCTTCTGATCCGTAGTCAGATGCTCTATCCATTGAGCTACGGGCGCATGGCCTGTCCGGCAGAACGCTTTCCGGGCCGTCGTCAAGAATACATGAGGATCAGCGCCGGAGCGAATCGAGACCGCAACTCGTCCGCAGCGGCCATCGACCCAAGTCACAGCCTGCTCCCAGCCACGCGGGACCAAACCCCGCGCCTGCGCTGTTGCATCCAGAGACGCCGCAGCCAGCGGCGTCGGACAAGGAGACAGATCATGTCGAATGTGTACCGCAAGACCGAGGACGCGCTGCGCGCCCTCACCGAGAACCAGTTCCATGTCACTCAGCAGGACGCCACCGAGCCCGCCTTCCGCAATGAGTACTGGGACAACCACGACGCCGGCATCTACGTGGATGTCGTCTCCGGGCAGCCGCTGTTCTCATCGATCGACAAGTTCGACAGCGGAACCGGGTGGCCCAGCTTCACGCGCCCGATCGATGCGGAGGCGATCACGACCCGCACAGATCGCACGCTGTGGTCGGTGCGCACGGAGGCCCGCTCGTCCGGTGCAGACAGCCATCTCGGCCACGTCTTCACTGACGGACCGTCCTCCGGCGGCGGGTTGCGCTACTGCATGAACTCCGCGGCCCTGCGCTTCGTCCCCGTCGACCAGCTGGATGACGAGGGCTACGGCGAGTACCGACGCCTGTTCGACGAGGCGTAGAACCCGCGCCGGCGCGGGTCAAGCGGGCTCCGACTCCGCCTCTGACTCGCGCTTGCGGCGGGCACGCTGCTCGGAGGAGAGCGCCTGCAGATCGACGAGGCGGAGCGCCTGCATGCGAGCTTCGCGCATCGTCTCGTACTCCGGGTCCTGGTCAGGACGCATGCCCTCGACGCGCAGCCGACGGTCGAGATTGTGTCGCACATCGGCCCACGCGGCCGCCCTGGCCTCCTCGACCAGCGCGCGCATCTTCTCGTCGTCCTCGGCCATCGCCCGCAACCGCGTGGCCACGCCGGTGGACTGCCGTGCCCGCCGGCGCAGGTTGCGCACGTCGCGGTCGCGGTAGTCGTGCGTGCCCGACGGGTCCGAGTGCCGGCCCCTGGCGCGCTTGCGCCACCGGGTCACCATGTCGGCGGCGTCCTCGGATTCCTTCGCCATCGCGAGCAGGGACTCACGGGCGTCCTGGAGGTAGCGATCCGTGTCGAACACGCCGCCCTGTGCGATCGTCCCGACGAGGATGTGATTCTTCACAGCCAGCCTGGTCGCGGCCGTGGCGATCGCCACGCCTTCCGCGATGGCATCCGCTGTCCGACCCACGTCGACCTCCTTCCTGAAATCGTACCGGCACGAGTTCACCGAACGACGCCGACCCAGATTCCGGATGCCCAGGCCTGCTGCTCCGCATCGCACCCGACCGACCCCGCATACCCGCGCACCACCGCCATGCAGTTCGCCAGGAACTCCGGATCCCCTCCGAACATCTCCTGGTAGGCGCCTGAGTCGTTCAGCGTCCCCCAGACGCGGAACTGATGGATGTGCGCGAGCTCGTGCGCCATCGCCCAGTTCAGCCGGCTCTCGCTCCAGGTGGCGACATCGGCACGGTACTTGATGTAGCCGTTGCTGTTGGCGCAGGCCGCGGCTGTGCCGCCGGCGCAGGACGAGGACTGCTCCAGGCCGACATCCTCGCCGCCGACGAGATCCAGTGCCGCCCGCACGCGGGCGTGGCCATCCGCATCCGCTCCCTGAACCGAGGATGCCGTCTGCACCCGCCGCCCTTTCGGAACGTCATGCGGGCGTGCCTCCACGAGCGCGACGACCGTCGCCTCCAGTTCGGCGACCGTGATGCGCATCCCGGTCAGCGTGTGCGTCAGTTCCCGGTCGGCCGCGGGCACCGGCTGCCGCTGAGCTTCGTCATCCCCGCGCTGCTGGCCCGCCAGGACGACGAACCCCGCTCCTGCGACGAGCAGCAGCCCGCCGATGGCGAACGACAGCACTCGCATCGCGCGCATCGTTCAGACCGCGAACTCGGTGCGCTCGCGCAACCGTCGCTCGGCGAGCGCCGTGCCGCGCGAAAGATGCTGAGGCACGAGCTCACCGAGCAGTTCGACATCACGGCCTGCCACGGCTGCGAAGAGCGCTTCGTGCTCGGCGACCATCTCGTCGAGATCATCGTGCTGCCCGAAGAGCCAGCGCAGCCGTGTGGAGAACACCTGAAGCATCTCGCTGAGCATCTCGTTCCCGGCGAGATCGGCGGCGCACGTATGGAACTCGCCGGCGGCCAGCCGCCCGGAGTCGAGGTCGCCCGCTCGTGCGCTCTCCGTCTCCCGATCGAGTGCTGCCCGCAGTCGGGCGAGGCCGGCGGCGTCGTGTCTCTGCGCCGCCAGCTGGAACGTCAGAGTCTCGAACGCTTCGCGCACCTCGGCGACATTCTGGACGTCCTGCGCCGTGAACTCCTTCACGACGGCCCAGGTCCGCGGACGTGCCACGACGATCCCCTCGACGACCAGGCGACGGATCGCTTCGCGAACCGGCAGTCGGGAGACGTTCAACTCCGCGGCGATGTCCCGCTCGATGAGCCGGGAACCGGGCGCTCGTCGGCCGAGGACGATGTCGTCGCGCAGCAGGCGCGTGACCCGCACCGACTCCAGCTCCGCGACTTCGACCCCCGTCATGGATGGATTCTCCCACCTGACCGGGGATCGCACCACCTTTGGTATCCCAGATCAGGGCACCCGGTTGGCCTTCGGCAGCGCTTCGCGCAGTTCGTCGGCGGTCAGATGCACCACGTAGGCGGGCCGGTCCCGCTCCACGCGCCAGGATTCGCTGAGCGGGCTCACATCGACCGTGTCGAACCCGACCTCGTCGTAGAAGCGCGTCGCGAACTCGGCCGCCTCGGGGAAATCGCTCGACGTCGCCAGTGCGCGACGGCCCGGGGTGCCGGACGGCGTCGCGTCCGAGGTGATCTCCCGCGCGAAGATGTGGTTGAACGCCTTCGCGACCTTCGAACCGGGAAGGTGAGCCTGCACGAGCTGCGACGTCGTCGTGGTCCCCTCGTCGAGCGCGGGGATGCGTCCATCGCGTTCGAAGTAGTAGTTGTTCGCGTCGAGCACGATCTTCCCGTCGAGCGGCTCGACGGGAACCTGATCGAGAGCGCCGAGAGGAACCGCCACGGCGACGACATCGCCTGCCCTGCCGGCTTCGACTGCGGTGGCGGCGCGCGCCTTCGGCCCGAGTTCCGCAACCAGATCCGCCAAGGTCTCCGGTCCGCGCGAGTTCGCGATCACGACGTCGTATCCGGCGGAGATGGCCGCGCGTGCGACCTGCGAGCCGATGTGTCCTGCACCGATGATTCCGAGAGTTGTCATGTCAGCGGCAACGCGCGGCGGTGATGCGTATTCCTGTGTGTCGGAAGAAGACGTCAGAGCTTCTTCACCACGAGCTCCTGAAGGCGTCGGTAGCCGAGCTGCTCGTAGAGTGCGACCGCCGGAGCATTGCCGCCGAACACGTGCAGGCCCAGCGATGCGGCGCCCATCCGTCGCGTCTCGCGCTCCGCCGCGTGCATGAGCGCACGACCGTACCCGCGACGCTGATGCACGGCATCCACTTCGATGTCCAGGATGAAGCCGTGCGGTGCGCCGCCCCGCGTGCGCCGCGCCAGCCACAGCACGCCGACCTCCTCGCCGTCGACGGTGGCCGTGAACAGCTCCTGCCCGTCGGTGTCGACGCCATCCGGGAGCTCGGTGCGGAACTGCCGCCGGGCCTCCTCCGCAGCATCCTCGAGCGAGATCCGTCCCGTGGCCGCCAGCTCCTGGGCGAAGCCCTGCTCGGCATCGGAGGCGAAGCGCGAGAAGCGCTCGACCGACATCGGCACGACCTCGATCCGCTCGTCCGCATCCGCCCGCCCCGGTAGCGGATCGAGCATCATCTGGATCGACGACACCTCGAATCCTCGACCATCGAGCAGGCGCTGCGTCTCGTCATCGCCGGCGAAGACGTCGGCCGAGAGAGTGACGGCGCCCGTCTCGCGCGCAGCGTTCCCGATCAATGCCATGACGCCGTCCTGCTCGTCCGCATCGAGCTCGCGGTCCGTGTGCACATCGATCAGGAAGCCGCGCTCCCCCGGCAGACTCAACCAGACTGTGCCGACCTCGACCTCGTCGATCAGGATGCCGAGCACCGACGACGCTCCGCTCGCACCGCCCTGAGGCAGCAGCTGCGCGACGATCGCGTCGACGTGCTCTTCGGCATCCGCGCCGGGGCGCAACCCGGACTCGCGATGCCGACGGATCAGACGCTCCCGCATGGCAGCCAGCCAAGCATCGAAGCGATCGGCGGGCAGTGGCTCCAGGCGAACGGTCACGGCATCCATCCTGCGCCCTGTGCACGCGCCGCGTCCACCGGCTGTCAGACCGCGGAGAGCCGCCCGTTCGGGAGGATGCCGATCGCCACGGGCAGGCCGCGCTGATTGGACCATTCGCTCCACGACCCGGGATACACGACCGCGCGGATCCCGGCCTGGTCGAGCGCGAGCGCGGTGTGCATCGCCGCGACGCCGGAGCCGCAGTACACCGCCACCTGCGCGTTCGTCCCGACACCGACGCTCGCGAAGATGCGCCGCAGCGCGTCCGGATGCCGCAGCCGCCCGTCCCCGTCCACGACCGCCATGGCCGGAAGGTTCACCGCGCCGGGGATGTGCCCGCCGACCGGATCCAGCGATGTCCGCGCCCCGCTGTACTGCTCGGGGGTGCGGACGTCGAGCAGCACGCCGGTGCGCGCGAACGCCTCGATCTCCTCGAGCGCGATCCGCCCGTCATCGGAGGCCACGAGCACGACGTCTCCTGGTTCGGGCAGAACATCCCCCGGCTCCAGCGGCAGCCCCTCGGCGACCCAGCCGCGGATGCCTCCGTCGAGCACGCGCGCATCGACGCCGGCGCGCCGCAGCAGCCACCACAGCCGCGCCGCGGCCACGCCGCGATTGTCGTCGTACGCGACCGCGATGTCGGAGGCACCCAGACCCCAGCCGCGGGCCGCGGCCTGCAGGTTCTCCACGGAGGGAAGCGGATGCCGCCCCCGCTCCGGCTGTCCGCGGTCGGCGAGCTCATGCTCGAGGTCGACGTACACCGCACCGGGGAGATGCGCACGGACGTACTCCGGCCGCCCCTCGGGGCGATCCAGACGCCAGCGCACGTCGAGCACCCGCACCGCGGGCCCTTCACCGTGTTCGGCGCATCGCTGAAGGTGGATCAGCTGCGCCGGGCTGACGAGATTGGTCATGGCACCAGCATCCGCGCGTCAGCGCAGGCCGTCACCCGTCGGCGACACCTCGCTTCACGCGACGAAACACGGCGTCACACGTGATGCACGAACTTCGTGAAGCATCTGGAACATCCGTCCCAGGACTGCGATACTCACCTCAGATCGCCGATGACAGCCTCGCCGCACTCACCGGCAGCGAGGAGCGGGCATGGAACAGAGCGGGGTGGGTGCCGGAACGAGACGCCGATGGAGCGACTCCGTCTCCGGTCCTGGACCAGGATGGCGCACCGGCTATTGGCTGGTCCTCGGTCTGCTCGTCATCTCCTACGGCCTCTGCGCCGTGCAGTCCACGACGGATCCGAGCCCGATCGCCTTTCTCGTCCAACTCGTCACGGTCGTCGTGATCCTGCGGATCACCGACGTCGCAACGGCGGTTCAGCGCACCGCCTGGATCGTCCTCGGCGTCGCAGGCGCCGCCGCGATCATCGTCCAGATCATCGACACGCGTGGACACGCCCTCGATATCGCGCTCGCCACAGCATCCGCCATCGCGTTCCTGATCGCCCCCGCGGCCATCATCGCGCACCAGGTGCATCGACGCGGCCTCGATCTCGAAGCGCTCCTGGCAGCTCTGACCGCCTACGCCCTGGTCGGAATGTTCTTCACCTTCGTCTACAACCTGATCGGGCTCGCAGGCGCCGGCCCGATCTTCGGCGACGCGGGTCCTGATTCCCTGTCCGCACAGTTGTTCTTCTCCTTCACGACCCTCACGACGACCGGCTTCGGCAACATCGTGCCGGTCGGTCCAGGGGTGCAGAGCATCGCCGTCGCCGAGGCGATCGTCGGTCAGTTCTTCCTCATCACCGCCGTCGCCCGGATCATGCGAGGGGCGAGGCCGTCGTGAAGAGGTGGAACGTCGTCATCGTGCTCGGCCTGGCCCAGTTCGTGATGGTTCTGGACGGGACCGTGATGAACGTGTCGATCTCCACCGTCGTCGACGACCTCGACACGAGCGTCGCGGCGATGCAGACCGCGATCACCTTCTACACCCTGACCATGGCCGCCTTCATGCTGCTCGGAGCGAAGCTGGGCGACGTCTGGGGCAGACGCCGCGCCTTCGTGATCGGCTCCTGCATCTATGCGATCGGTTCGCTCGTCACCGCAGTGAGCCCGAACGTGCAGACGCTCTTCCTCGGCTGGTCGATCATCGAAGGACTCGGCGCCGTCCTCGTGATCCCCGCGATCGCCGCACTCGTCGCGGACAACTACCGCGGACGCGAACGGGTCACCGCGTTCGCCGTGATCGGCGCTGTTTCGGGTGCCGCTGTCGCGGCCGGTCCGCTCATCGGCGGGTTCGTGACGACCTACCTCGATTGGCGCTACGTGTTCGTCGCCGAAGTCGTCATCATGATCGGCGTCGTGCTCTTCGCGCGCATCATCACCGATGCGACCGAACGCCAGAAGGTACGCATCGATGCCCTCAGCATCCTGTTGTCCTCCGCGGGGCTCGTCCTGATCGTGTTCGGGATGCTGCAGAGCAAGACCTGGGGCTGGGTCGTGCCGCTGCACGTGCCCGTGATCGCCGGCGCACCGCTGGCACCGCTCGGCGTCTCTCTGACCGCGTGGTGCATCGGAACGGGCGGAGTGCTCATCGCGCTGTTCATCGGGCGTCAACGACAGCTGGTCTCGCACGGCAGATCGCCGCTCCTGCACGTGGAGCTCTTCTCGATCACGCCGCTGCGCAGCGGACTCTCCGTACTCGGCGCGCAGTACGCCGTCACCGCGGGGCTCTTCTTCATGGTGCCCGTGTATCTTCAGATGACTCTGGGCATGGATGCCCTCGAGACAGGGATCAAGATCTTCCCGCTGTCGATCTCGCTGATCCTGTTCTCGATCGTCGGAACGCGCTTGTCCTCGCGGTGGTCACCCCGGCGCATCGTAAGGATCGGCCAGTTCGTGCTCGTCGGCAGCGCGCTGCTGCTGCTCGGGGCCGCAACGGAGGACTTGCGCAGCGGACTGTTCGCGCTCGGGATGTTCTTCGCGGGCAGCGCACTGGGCCTGCTGGCCTCCCAGCTCGGAAACGTCAACATGTCGAGCGTCAGGGAGAAGCAGACCAGCGAGGTCGGCGGGTTGCAGGGCGTCTTCCAGAACCTCGGCTCGTCACTCGGCACCGCACTCATCGGTTCGGTGCTGATCGGGGCACTGTCGACGTCGTTCACCTCGGGGGTGGCTGCCAGCAGCCTGCCCGAAGAGACCCGGGCGGTCGTCCATACCGCGACAGAGGGCGGCGTCACCATCGTGCCGGCCGCTGACGTCGACGATCTGGCGACGAAAGCGGGCCTCGACGACGATGAGGCGGCAGTCCTCGCAGAGATCTACCGCGAATCACAACTGGCATCCCTGCGTGTGGCGTTCGTCGGGTTGATCGGGATCAGCCTGCTGTCGTTGCTGTTCTCCCGTGGCATCCCGGCCGAACGTCCGGTGCCGCGACGACGCGACGAGCCTGCCGCCGCGTAGGCATCCTCAGCTCTCCAGCTTGCGCAGCGCGTCCTCGGCGGCGACCCACGCGAGCATCGCGCACTTGACCCTGGCGACGTAGCGCGAGACGCCGCCGAGCGCCGCCGCGTCTCCGAGCAGGTCCGGGTCGGGCTCGATCTTGCCCCGCGAGCGCATGGCCTCGCGGAACACGTCGATCCGACGCTCGACCTCTGCCTGCGGCATCCCCTCGACGAGCTCGGCGAACAGCGAAGCGGATGCCTGCGAGATCGCGCAGCCGTGCCCCTCCCACGCGATCGCCTCGATCGTGCCGTCTTCCGCACGGTGCACCTGGAGCGTGATCTCGTCGCCGCAGGTCGGGTTCACCTGGTGCGACTGCGACCGCACCTCCTCGCGCAGCCCGTACCCGTGCGGCGTGCGGGAATGGTCGAGGATGAGTTCCTGGTACAGGTTCTGCAGATCGGATGAACTCATCGGACCCTCCGGAAGAAGTCGATGGCCGCGGCGACGCCGTCGATCACGGCGTCCACGTCGTCGGCCGTGTTGTAGATGTAGGTGCTGGCTCGCGTCGAGGACGTGACCCCGAGACGGCGGTGCAGCGGCTGGGCGCAGTGGTGCCCGACACGCACCGCGATGCCGCGGTCGTCGAGGAACTGGCCGAGGTCGTGCGAGTGGATGCCGGTCACATCGATGCTCGCCAGGCCGACGCGCGGCAGGTCGATGCCGGCGCCGAGGACCCGCACGCCCTCGATCGCGCCCAGCCCGTCGACCAGCCGGTACCCCAGCTCGGCCTCGTGCGCGGCGATCCGCGGCATCCCGACTCCGTCGAGGTAGCGCACGGCCGCGGCGAGCGCGATCGCCTGAGAGACGCGCTGGGTGCCCGCCTCGAAGCGCTGCGGCGGCGGGAGGTATTCGGCCTCGGTCGTCGAGACGGTCGTGATCATCGAACCGCCGGTGAGGAACGGCGGCATCGACTCGAGCAGCTCCCTGCGGCCGTACAGCGCACCGATACCGGTCGGCCCGAGCATCTTGTGCCCCGAGAACACCGCGAAGTCGACGTCCAGTGCGTTCACATCGATCGGCAGGTGCGGCACGGACTGGCACGCGTCGAGCAGGAACAGCGCTCCCACCTCGTGCGCGGCGGCGACCAGGCGATCGATCGGGTTCACGACACCCAGCACGTTCGAGACGTGCGTGGCTGCGACCAGCCGTGTGCGCTCGGTGATGTACGAGGAGAGCTCGTCCAGTCGCAGCGCGCCGTCGTCGTCGACCGGGATGACCCGCAGATTCGCACCGGTGCGCGCCGCCAGCTCCTGCCACGGGATGAGGTTCGCGTGGTGCTCCATCTCCGTGGTGACGATGTCGTCGCCACGGCCGATCCGCAACCGCTCTGCCGCGACGCCTCCGCGCCCTGCTGAGGCGTTCGAGAAGGCATAGGCGACGAGATTGACGGCCTCGGTCGCGTTCGAGGTCCACACCAGTTCGCCCTCGTCCGCACCGATGAAATCGGCGACCGTCGCACGGGCATCCTCGAAGACCTCGGTGGCCTCGGCGGCGAGCGTGTGCGCGCCGCGGTGCACGGCCGCGTTCAGGTTCAGCAGATAATCGCGTTCCGCATCCAGCACGGCGAGCGGGCGCTGCGAGGTCGCCCCCGAGTCGAGGTAGACGAGCGGATGACCGTTCACGGACGTCTGCAGGATCGGGAAGTCCGTCTTGAGTCGGCGCGCTTCTGCGTCGGTCAGTGCACCGGTCATGACGGCGTCCGTTCGTTCTTGATGAGCGCGCCGGCGGTGAGGAACAGCACGGCTCCGATCACGCCGCCGATCGCCCACACGCCGTAGACCACCTCGACCGCGACGATCGGGTTCCAGAACACGGCGACCGCGAGGAACACGATCGTCCACCACCACTGCCCGGCCTGGACCGCGAACCACGCGACGATGAGCGCCAGAACCGCGACGGCGAAGCGCACGATCGTGGCACCGAGGCCCTCGGGGACGAGGGGTGAGAGGAACAGGGCGATCGCGGCGAGGATGCCCGGCGCGAGCGCGTTGCGCTGGAACTGCGGTTCCGGCGGACGGGAGGCGTGCATGCATCCAGTCTCCCAGGTGCTGGTCCTTCGCGCCCCGTGAAAAGCCTCTGGCCTTTTCTGTACCGGTACAGTACGCTCCTTTCTGTACCGCTACAGAAAGGAGCTCCCATGGAGCATCAGGCGATCACGACCCTCGTCCTCGCCGACCACGAGGCCGAACGCGAGGACGTCGCGCGCGACCCTCATCGCCAGCGACGGCTCGACGCCCTCCGTGCCAGGGATCGCATTCTCGCCGCAGGGGCGAGGGCGCAGCGGCGCAGACGTGTGCGAGCGGCGCTGGCCCGCGGCATCCGGCGCCTGGCCGAGGCGATCGAACCGCCGCGGCCGGAACGCGTCGCCACCGCGACCGATCCGTGCTGACTTCGGCCGGCGAGAGTCCCCGGTCGGGCACAATGGGGACGGAGGTGGTCGACATGGCGCGCGTGACGCTGAAGACGATCGCCGAGCACGTCGGCGTGAGCCGCATGACCGTCTCGAACGCCTTCTCCCGCCCCGACCAGCTCTCCGGCGACCTGCGCGCACGGATCCTGAGCGCCGCGGACGAACTGGGCTACGCGGGCCCCGACCCGGCGGCCCGCGCGCTCGCCCGTGGACGCACCGGGGTGGTCGGCATGGTGCTGACCGATTCGCCGAGGGATGCCTTCACCGACGACGTCGCGGTCGGCTTCGTGCGAGCTGTCGCCGGCTCCCTCGCCGACGCCGGCTACTCGCTCGTCCTGCTGCACTCCTCCGGGGACATCGGCGTGGTCCCGGCCCGCGACATCGCGATGGATGGAGCAATCGTGTACTCGTGCGACACCGCGACCTCCGCGTTCGCCACGCTGCGGGAGCGGCGGCTGCCGATCGTGAACGTCGAGGGTTCGCCGCACCCCGGGGTGCCGGACATCGGAATCGACAACGCCACCGGCGCCTCCCAGGCGGCTCAGCACCTGGTCGACCTCGGGCACACCCGCATCGCGATCATCCTGGCGGCGCTGGACGCGGACAACGCCCCCGCGTCGTCGATCTCCCTCGAGACCGAGTCGACCACGATCGCCGGGCGCATGGACGGGTGGATGCGTCCGCTCGCACAGGCGGGAATCGATCCGATTCTCGTCGGAACGCCCGCCCTCGCGATCGATGAGCTGCTGCGCGAACGGATCGATCGGATGCTCGACGACCCGCCGACGGCCGTCCTCGCCTTCTCCGATCTCGCGGCTCTCGAAGTCATGGAACGTGCGAAGGATCGCGGCCTGCGCGTTCCGGAACAGCTGTCGATCATCGGCTTCGACGACAATCCGATCGCCGCACGCGTCTCGCCCGCACTGACCACCGTTCGCCAGGACGTCGACGCGAAAGGGGAAGCGGCGGCGCACACGCTGCTCGGTCTGCTGCGAGAAGAGGAAGCGGCCTCGCCGCCGCCGCTGCCCACCGAACTGGTGCTGAGGGCGTCGACCGCTCCGCCGGAGAGCCGCTAGCACCGCCCTGCCCGCACTTCCAGGATACCGGTGAGGTGGGGGCTTGCGGCAAGGCCCCCTGCAGGGCGCATACTGGTCCGTCGCGCCCGCCGAAACCCGGCGGTCGCGTGCGATCGGAGCCCGTGTGAACCACCTGTCCCCCACTGTTTTCGACCTCCCCGAGCGTCTCGCCGCCAAGGCGGACCCGTCCCTCATCGCCGACGACCTCGCTCACTTCGACCGCATCGCCGCCACCCTCGAGGAGGCGGTCGCCTCGGCATCCGCCCGCTTGGGTGCCGTGCTGCACGCCCCGGCCGGCGTCGGCGGAGCCGCTGTCGAGCGCGACCTCGAGATCCATCGGCTGAACGCGCGTCTGGGCGTCCTGCGCCGCTACGGCATCGACCTGTGCCTGGGGCGCATGGTCCCCGAGACAGGCGACCCGGTCTACATCGGACGCGTCGGGCTGTCGGATGCCGAGGGCGAACCCCTTCTCATCGACTGGCGCGCTCCGGCATCCGCCCCGTTCTTCGCCGCGAGCCATGGCGACCCGATGGGGCTCGTGAGCCGACGGCGCTACCGCTGGACCGGCCGGCGCATCAGCGACTACTGGGACGAGGTGTTCGTCGCCGACGGCCTCGAGAACCGCGTGGCACTGGACGATCAGTCCGCGTTCATCGCGAGCCTCGGAGCGAGCAGGTCGCCTCGGATGCGCGACGTGCTCGCGACGATTCAGGCCGACCAGGACGCCATCATCCGCGCCGGTTCCGACGGCGCGCTCGTCGTCGACGGCGGCCCTGGCACCGGCAAGACGGTTGTCGCGCTGCACCGTGCGGCGTACCTCCTCTACGCCGAGCCGCGCATCGCACGCGGCAGCGGCGGCGTCCTCGTCGTCGGTCCGCACGAGCCGTACCTCGCCTATGTGGACGACGTGCTGCCGAGCCTCGGCGAGGACGGCGTGCAGACCTGCACGTTGCGCGACCTCGTGCCGGAGGGTGCGGCGTCACTGATCGAGTCCGACCCCCGCACGGCCGCGCTGAAGGCCGACGCTCGGCTGCTGGATGCCGTGACGAACGCGGTCAGCGCCTACGAGCGGCCGCCCCAGCAGGACATCGTCGTCGAGACCGAGTGGGTGGACATCCCGCTCGCGCCCGACGACTGGGCCGACGCCTTCGACGCGGTCGAACCGGGCACGGCGCACGACGACGCGCGGCCGGATGTCTGGCGAGCGCTGGTCGAGATCCTGGCGCGTCGAGCACGCGTGCCCCAACGACTGCTCGCGCCGGCGCTGACCGAGAGCACGCGGCTCGCCGCGGCGTTCGATCGCGCCTGGCCGCTGCTGGATCCGACCGCGCTGGTGGCGGCGCTCTGGTCGGATGCCGCGTTCCTGCGCCGCTGCGCCCCCTGGCTCTCGGATGCCGACGTCGCCGCGCTCATCCGGTCGAAGGACGCGCCATCGACGGCATCCGACCTGCCCTTCCTGGATGCCGCGCGCCGACTCGTCGGCGATCCGACCGCCGAGCGGACGCGCCGGGAACGCTCCGCCCGGCTGGCGGCCGAGCGGAGCTACCGCGAGGACGTCGCGGACTACCTGATCGCCAGCTCGGACAACGACCTGGGCCTGATGTCGATGCTCCGCGGGGACGACCTCCGCAACTCCCTCGACGATGTCGGTGCGCTGCCCGAGATCGCGTCCGATCCGCTCGCAGGGCCGTTCGCGCACATCATCGTCGACGAGGCGCAGGAACTCACGGATGCCGAGTGGCAGATGCTCCTGGCGCGCTGCCCCTCGCGCAGCTTCACGATCGTCGGCGACCGCGCGCAGGCAAGGCACGGCTTCACCAAGACGTGGGAGACGCATCTGGATCACGCGGGTCTCCGCGACGTGAGGGTCGCCTCGCTGACGGTGAACTACCGCACGCCGGCGGAGATCATGGCCGCGGCCGAGCCGGTGATCAGGGCGGCGATCCCCGACGCCAACGTGCCGACCTCGATCCGCTCCAGCGGAGTGCCGGTGCGCCACGGCATCCTCTCCGAGCTGGACGGCCTGCTCGCCGACTGGCTGGACACGAACGAGGACGGCACCGCAGCCGTGATCGGCACGGGCGAGCGGTCGACACCGCCGCGAGTGCTGTCGCTCACGCCCGAGACCGCCAAGGGGCTGGAGTTCGACCTCGTCGTGCTCACCGACCCTGACGAGTGGGGTGATGGCATCGAAGGCGCGGTGGACAGGTACGTCGCGATGACGCGGTCGACTCGCGAGCTCGTCGTTCTGCGGGAGCGCTACGCTCACCCGTGAGGGATGAGCACGCCGCTCGCCGCGGAGCACGCACCTGCACAGTGGACACGGACCGCCCGCGGTCCACAGACATCGATGGGGGAACCATGGCCGCCGAGACGGACACCGCAGCGCTGCAGGCGAAGATCGCCGCTCTCGAAGCCGAGAACGACTCGCTGCGCGCGGCCAAGCCCCGCCGCAAGCGCGTGCACGGTCGGAGCATCATCGCCGGCGTCCTGCTCATCGTCGCCGTGCTGCTCGCCCCCATCGCCGTGCTCGGCGCATGGGCGCGGGTCCAGCTCGTCGACACGGACCGCTTCGTCGCCACGTTCGCACCGCTGGCCGAGAGCCCGCAGGTGCAGTCGTACATCTCCGATCAGGCGATGGTCGCGATCGACGAGAACCTCGACATCCAGGGCATCGTCGACGACCTCGCCGACGGCCTGACCCAGCTCGACCTTCCTCCACGGGCGGAGAGTGCGATCCAGTTGCTCACGGTCCCTGCGGCCCAGGGCATTCACGGACTGATCGAGAACGCGGTCGACAAGGTCGTGACCTCCGACGTGTTCGCGGACGTGTGGGAGACGACGTTGCGCGAGACGCATTCACGCGCCGTCGCGATCATCCAGGGGCAGGAGGGAACGGCGCTGACCCTCAGCGACGACGGCACGATCGCCATCGATCTCGGCGTGGTCGTGGGCAAGGTCAAGGACTACATGATCGAGAACGGGTTCGGCTTCGCCGAGGCGATCCCGACGATCGAGAAGAGCATCCCCGTGGCGACGGCCGAGTCCTTCGGGCTGATCCGCACCCTGTACCAGGTGGCCACGGCCGCGGGGTACTGGCTGCCCTGGGTCGTGCTCGGGCTGCTCGTCGCCGGCATCGCCCTGTCGATCAAGCGCTCGCGCGCCGTGGTCGCGACCGGCGCAGGTCTCACGATCGCCTTCCTCGCACTGCTGGGCGGTCTCGGAATCGGAAAGCAGTTCTTCATCGGTGCGGTGAGCCCGTCTGTGATGCCTTCCGGCACGGCCACTGTCGTGTTCGATCAGGTCATCGAGCTCATGAACTCGACGCTCGTCGCACTGACCGTGCTGGCCCTGATCATCACGGTCGGTGCGTGGTTCGCCGGTCCGTGGCGTCCGGCGCGCAAGCTCCGTCAGATCGGTCAGGACGCCGAGAACACGCTGCGCAGGACCGCCGAGCGCTACGGGCTGAGCACCGGGGGCTTCGGTGCCTTCGTCGACAAGGCGGCCTCCGCGCTGCGGGTCATCATCGTGCTCGGTGCGGTCGCGATCCTGTTCCTGTCCCGCCCGATCACGATCGGCGGCGTGCTGTGGACCCTGGTCGGCGTGATCGTGCTGCTGCTGCTCGTCGAGGTCCTGCGCCGTCCGGCGGTCGAGCCAGAGCCCGCGCCGACCGTCCCATGAGGATCCCCGCACCGCTGAAGGCCTATCTGCGCCGCTTCGGCGGGCGGAAGACTCTTCGCAAGGATCTCGTCGCCGGCGTCGCGCTGGGCGTCGAGAGCGTCCCTGATGGGCTGGCGGCCGGCGTCCTCGCCGGCGTCAACCCGCTGTTCGGCCTGAACGCGTACATGATCGGCACGTTCGCGGGCGCGCTGACGACGGGCTCGGTGTTCATGAGCATCCAGGCGACCGGCGCGATGTCGGTGATCCTCGCCGACGTGCCCGAGATCCAGGGCGCCCTCGCGGCGACCGCGATCGCCACGCTCACCGTGATGACGGGCCTCATCATGCTCGGCCTCGGGCTCGCGCGACTCGGCAGCCTCGTCCGCTTCATCCCGACCGCCGTCCTGATCGGCTTCGTCAACGCGGTGGCGATCAACATCATCCTCGGCCAGCTCGACAACCTCACCGGGTTCACGAGCACCGGCGCGAACCGAATCCTGCGGGCGCTGGACAGTGCCCTCGGGATGGCGCATTTCAGCTGGCCGTCCCTCATCGTCGGTGCTGTCACCGCGGCGATCATCCTGCTGCTCGAGCGCACCAGGATCGGAGCGCTCGCGATGGTCGTGGCCGTCATCGTCGGGTCGGCGGCCGCCCTGCTCATGCCGAATCAGTCCGTCGCGACGGTCGGCGATCTCGCCGAGGTCACCCGGTCGCTGCCCGGCATATCGCTGCCGGATCCGATGCTGGTGCTGTCGCTGCTCGTCCCCGCGCTGTCACTGGCGCTGGTCGGGCTCGTTCAGGGTGCGGCGATCTCGGGCTCCGTCCCGAACCCGGACGGCAAGTACCCCGATGCATCCGCGGACTTCCGCGGCCAGGGCATCGCCAACATCGCGACGGGGATGCTGCAGGGCATGCCCGTCGGCGGATCGATGTCCGCCACGTCGCTGGTCCGTGCGGCCGGTGCGAAGACGGCGCTGGCGAACCTGACGGCGGGCGTCGTGATGCTCGTCACGCTGCTCATCTGCGGTCCGCTCATCGAGTACGTCGCGATGCCGGCCCTCGCCGCCCTGCTGATCCTCATCGGCATCCGGACCTTCAAGATCCACCAGATCATGATGGTGTGGCGCACGGGAACGATGCAGATCACGGTGTTCCTCGTGACGTTCGTGCTCACGATCCTCATCCCGCTGCAGTACGCGGTGCTCGTCGGGGTCGGGCTGTCGATCGTGATGCACATCGCGCGGCAGTCGAATCGGATCCGCGTGCTGCGCTGGCTGTTCGATGACGGCACCTTCCACCCGCGAGAGGTCGCGCCGCCGGCCGACCTTCCGCCGCGCGAGACCGTGATCCTCACGGCATACGGCAGTCTGTTCTTCGCCTCTGCGCAGTCCTTCCGCGCACAGCTGCCCGAGCCGACCGCCGCCTCCGCCGGCGCGACGGTGGTGATCCGCCTGCGCGGCACCGAAGAGCTCGGGGTCACGTTCCTCACCATGATCAGGGACTACGCCGCCGACCTGCGCCGCAACGGGGCGACGCTGATGATCACCGGTGTCGAGCCGCGTCTCGCGCATCAGCTCGACGCGACCGGCGTCGGCGCGATCGTCGGCGAGGGCAACATCTTCCCGCTGCGCCGCCGGTTGGGCGATTCGCTGGACGACGCGCTGAGTGCGATCAAGGATCGCGGCACCGAATACGATGGCGATCATGAGCGCTGAGATGCCGATCGGCACCCTTCTGGATTCGTCGGAGCCCGCGTACCTGCGCGCGCCGAAGTTCAACCGCCACACGTTCTGGTGCGGGCAGAGCGGGTCGGGCAAGACCTACGCGCTGGGCGTCGTGCTCGAGCAGGTGCTGCTGCACACCCGGCTGCCGTTGGTCGTGCTCGACCCGAACTCCGACTTCGTGCACCTGGACACCCCGCAGGACACCGCACCCGAGGATGCCGCGACGCAGCTGGCGTCCCGCGACATCCGGATCCTCCGCCCCGGCGGCGAGGGCGATGACCGCCTCCGGGTGCGCTTCGTCGACATGGACATCCGCTCGCGCGCTGCCGTCCTGCAGCTGGACCCGGTACTGGATGCCGAGGAGTACAACGCGATGCTCCGCGTCGGTGCCGAGTTCGACATGGGCGACGATCACGACCTCGCCGGGTGGCTGGATGCCCACGACGACCCGATGATCCGACGCCTCGCCCTGCGTCTGCGCAATCTCGGCGTACTCGAATGGGACATGTGGGCATGGGGCGACCGCGACGTCGCAGACGTCGTGAACGAGTTGCCCGACGCGACCGTGATCGACCTCGGCGGGTTCGACTCCGCCGCGCAGCTGCAGACGACCGCGCTGGCCGTGCTGGATCGATTGTGGGCGCAGCGGCACGAGCGCACCGGTCGGCTCGTCGTCATCGACGAGGCGCACAACCTCGCAGCTCCCGATGCCGATACGCCTCTCGCCCGCGCCCTCACCGAGCGCATCGTCCAGATCGCCGCGGAGGGCCGCAAATACGGCATCTGGCTGCTGCTGTCGACGCAGCGCCCGTCGAAGCTGCACCCGAACGTCATCTCGCAGTGCGACAACCTCGCGCTGATGAAGATGAGCTCGACCCGCGATCTGGACGAGCTCGGCCAGATCTTCGGCTTCACGCCGTCTGAGCTGCTCGAGAAGTCGCCGCAGTTCCAGCAGGGACAGGCGCTGTTCGCCGGCGGGTTCGCCTCCGAACCGCAGCTGGTGCAGATGGGGGCGCGCTTGACGCGCGAGGGCGGGTCGGACGTCCCCATCGGCATCCGCTGAGATACTGAGGGCATGGTCCCCCCGCCATCCGCTTCGGCCCGCGTTCGCGGTGTCCGCTTCCGGCCGCCGGCGCAGCAGCCCGGATACCTCCGGCGACCCCGGCTGCCCGAACTGCTGGATGCACGTCTGGCCGAGCATCCGACGGTCCTGGTCGTGGCGCCGGGCGGATACGGGAAGACCTCGGCCGTGGCCGAATGGGCCGGGCCGTATCGCGATCGCGTGGCGTGGCTGACGCTCGGCACCTGGGACACCGACAGCGCGCACCTGAAGGTCAGCGCGCTCCGGGCCCTCCAAGGGCTCGCGCACGAGTCCGGTCGCGCGGATCTCGCCGATCTGCTGAGCATCGATCCGGACGAGATCGACGACGCCCTCGCCTTTGACGTCGTCGCCGAGGCCCTGTCGCAGGCACCGGCCCCGATCGTGCTCGTCGTCGATGACGCGCATCGGGCCCAGGACGAACTGGCAGAGGGGCTGCTCGGCGCGTTCATCCGCGGCGAATGCGAACAGCTCCAGGTGATCGTCGTCGGCACGGGTTACGTCGAGATCGCGCTGAGCCGTATGGCGCTGACGCACCCATCCTGCACGATCCAGCCCCGCGACCTCGCGTTCACCCGCGACGAGATCGGCGAGCTGTACACGTCGGCGAGGACGCCGGTCGATGCGGATGCCGTCCTCGCCGAGACCAGCGGCTGGCCCATCGCGTTGCGCTTCGTGCAGTTGAGCGGCGTGCGACCGGATGCCGTCGACGGCACGGACGAGCCGCTGCTGCGCCGGTACATCCGCGACCACGTCCTCTCGGCCCTGCCCGACGATGTGGCGGCGTTCGTTCTGGACTCCTCGGTGTGCCGGGTGATCACCCCTGGGCTCGCATCCGTGATCTCCGGCGTCGACGACGGCGGCGAACTGCTCGAGCGGTGCGCCGAGCTGGGCCTGTTCCTCGATCGGTTCGAGACGGACGGCGGGTTCGCGTATCGATGGCACGGCGTCGCCGCACGACAGTTCCGGCGGCTGCTCGAACAGCGCGCCCCCGGACGTCGCGTCGAGGTTCTGCGGCTCGCTGCGGCATATCTGCGGGATCTGGATCCCCTCGCCGCTGCGGAGTACCTCGTGGATGCCGGTGACACCGAGGACGCGATCCGACTGGTCATCGAGCACTGGATCGCGCTGGCCGTCGGCTCCCGCGCCCACGCGCTGGATGCCTGGTGCGCCGCACTCCCCGACGGCTACGCGGACGATCCGCGGGTGCTGCTGATGAGGGCGTGCGCACAGGATGTCGTCGGCAGCCGCGAGATCGCCCAGATGTATGCGACGAGGGCGGATGCCCGCGCCGACACCGTCGACGCCGACGAGTACGCCGCCATCCGGGTCGGCGCAGACCTCTTCCTCGTCGACGATCGCACCGAGCTGGCGCGCGCCGTCTCCCGCGCGCACAGACGGCTCGAGCAGGCGGACGGAGTGCGCAGCACGGATCGTGCAGCGCTGCTGTATCTGCTCGGCTGGTCGGAACTGCGCCATCGCACGTCGCCCGAGCTGATCGTGCAGCTCTTCTCGTCGGCCGCCGTCGAGGCGAAGGCATCGGGACAGGAGGCTCTGGAGCAGCGCTCCCTCGGCCATCTCGCCTACACGCTGGCCTGGGCGGGTCAATTCACACGGGCGGATGAGGTGCTCGCGTGCGGTGTCGAGCAGCGGGACGAGTCCGGATGGTCGGCGTACGCGGGCGGCAGTGCAGCCACGGCATCCGGTTTCGCCGCCTACTGGCGCGATGATCTCGACAGCGCCCACACGGATCTGACCAGAGCGACGCGCAGCGGCAGTTCGAATCGATCCTTCGCGGGAGTCGCTCGCATGCTGCTGGCCTTCACGGCCGCGGCGGGCCGGGATCCCTACGCATGCCAGCACGCGGCGCGCGAGCTGCAGTCCCTGCCGCAGAGCGTGCTGCAGGGCGTCGAGTGGGTGGCATTCCGACACGCATCGTTGGCGACCCTGTTCGAAGCGTCCGGACGTCGTGAGCAGGCGCTGAAGATCGTGACGCAGTACGAGGACGCGGATGATCTCCCGCTGGTCACGGTCATCCTCGCCGCGATCGCCGAGCGCATGGGGCGTCCTCAGCTCGCGCTGCACATGCTGCGCAGGATCGAGCGCTACGACGCGATCTCGTACGTGCGCGTGAGCCGCATGCTGATCGAGGGCGTGCTGCACTGGCGGTCGGACCGGCTGTCGCAGGCCCATCATGTCATCGAGGACGCGCTCGAGATCGCCGTCGCCGAGAACCTGCGCCGCCCCTTCGCCGGCGGTGGCCTCGACCTTCGTCAGGTGCTGACCGAGCAGCTCGCCTGGGGGACGAAGCACGAGGAGTTCATCACGTCGAGCCTCGCGCCGAAGACCGACGGCGGCTCGCTCCAGGTGCTGTCCGAACGCGAGCGCGAGGTGTTCGCACAGTTGCGCACCACGCGCACGATGCAGGAGATCGCCGCCGGCCTCGGAGTCTCCATCAACACGATCAAGACGCACCAGCGCGCGATCTACCGCAAGCTCGGAGTGGCCTCCCGCCGCGAGGCCGTACGACTGTTCGCCTGAATCGTCAGTCGTCGGAGGCCATGCCGACGATGGTGTTGACGACGGATGCCGGGATCCGCTCGGCCGCCAGCACCACGCTGCCGTCGTGTGCGAGCTGCTCGGCGAGATCGCGCGCCCACAGCAGCTCGAGGACCACGACCGCGGCCGCGCCGCCGAACGGCAGCCGTCCGGCGATCGCGGTCAGATCCTCATCACCCGCGAGACCCGGAGCGTGCAGTTCGAGTCCGTCGAGCGCGAAGCCGTCGAGGTCGATCTCCTCGATCGAGACCGTCCCTGATGCGCTCTTGGACAGGATGACGAAGTCGAGCACTCTGACCACGCCCTCCGAGACCTGATCGGCGAGAGCATGGAGCACTCCGGCCGAGGGCACGGGGTCCCGCAGCGAGATGACTGTGAGCTCCACCGGTCCGTATTGGGCGGGGGCGAGCGTGGCGCGACTGCCGATCATGACGGGTTCCCTCCCCTCGACATGTGCGTCTGCGAGGATGCTCGCACCCCGGCATCCCGACGCGCCCGGCGCATCATCCCGCAGGGGTGAGCCCTCGATCCACAGCGCCCCTGCTGGACGAGATCACGTCCGGATGCCTGGTAGCCGGGTGGATGCCGATGACACCCACCCGAAGCCGACCGGTCCCCCATCCGGTTCGCGACGAGTCAGCCTTTCACCGCCCCTGCGAGAGCTCCGGAGACGAAGTACCTCTGGAAGAGGAGGTAGACGATCAGGACCGGGATGGCCGACATGAAGATGAAGGCGTTCATCGGCCCGTAGTCGGTGCCGTGCTGCGTGGAGAATCCCTGCACGGCGAGCGGAATCGTCCAGTTGCTCTGCGACTGCAGAAGTGTGGTCGCCATGGCGTACTCGTTCCAGGTCGCGACGAAATCGAGCACGAACAGTGCTGCCAGTGCCGGCTTGGCCAACGGCAGCACGATCTGCCAGAAGATCCGGAACGTCGACGCTCCGTCGATTCGGGCCGACTCCTCGAGCTCGTCCGGGATGGTGCGGAAGAAGCCGTACAGGACGAAGATCTGATACGGGATGCCGAACGCGAGGTACGGCAGGATCAAACCGTACAGCGAATCCAGCAGCTCGAGATCCAGCATCGTGCTGAACAACGGGCCCAGGCCGATCTGGACAGGCACCATTGACCCGATCGCGATGATCATCAGAACGGCTCGGCCACCGCGGAAGCGGATCCGTGCCAACGCGTAGGCGGCGGCCGCGGCGATCGCGAGCCCCAGCGGCACCTTGATGGCGGCGATGAGCAGGCTGTTCCCGGCGGTCACCCAGAAGTCGCCGGTATCGACGGCGCTGGCGTAGTTGCCCCACTCCCACGTGGACGGCAGAGCCCACATCGGAAGCGAGTTGAGATCGGGCTTGCTCTTGACCGAGGTCAGGAACATCAGCAGCAGAGGCACGAACCACAGCAGCGACGTGACGCCGAGCGAGATCCACAGACCGATGCCGACGTAGTCGAGCCGACGCTTCATCGGTCTTCCTCCTTCATCGACCAGGCCATGTAGGGGATGACCAGGGCGAGCGTGACGATCAGCAGCACGGTCGCGACAGCGCCGCCCATGCCGAACTGATGATTGGTGAACGACTGCGTGTAGGACCAGAGCGCGAGCACCTGTGTCGACTGCGCCGGCCCGCCGCCCGTCATACCGACGACGAGGTCGAACACCTTGAGCGAATTGATGATCGTGAGGATCACGACCACGACGGTGGTCGGCCGCAGCGCGGGCAGCGTGACGGCACGGAAGCGCTGCCATGCGTTCGCCCCGTCGAGCTTCGAAGCCTCGATGAGCTCGACAGGGACGGTCTGGAGACCCGCGAGGAACAGGACCATGCTGAAGCCCACCGCCTGCCAGATGTTCGCGACGAAGATCGATCCGAGCGCGAACTGCGGATCGCCCAGCCAGGACTGCGTCCACTCCCCCAGGCCGACGGCTGTGAGGAGTTGATTCACGAACCCGAGCGTCGGGTTGTAGATCCAGCGCCACATCGCCGCGACGGTGATGGATGCGAACACCGCCGGGATGTAGAAGATCGCGCGCATCAGGTTGCGGCCGATCATCTTGCGGTTCAGCCCCAGCGCGAGCAGCAACGCGATCACGGTCGGGACGAGCAGCGACAGAACGACCCAGATGACGGAGTTGCGCAGCGAAGTCCAGAACACCGCATCCTGGGTGAACAGGCGCACGTAGTTGTCGAACCCCACCCACGCGGGCTGCTCGGTGCGGAATCCGGACCACGAGAAGAACGACAGGCGGACCGCATCGAGCATCGGGTACAGCAGGAACCAGCCGTACAGCACCACAGCGGGGATGAGGTACGGGGCGGCGAGACGGAATCTGTGGTGCGCAGGGCCGCGCCGCTTGGCGCGGCCCTGGGTCACCACGGCGACGGTGGCCATGATCAGGGTGTCCTATCGGTGCTCACTGGGCCGAATCGCGGAACTTCTGGAACTCCGGACCGGCGTCCGCCGGGTCGATGTCGCCCGTCAGCACCGAGTTCTGGATGCGCCAGAATTCGGTGGTCTCGGCGGTCGAGAAGTTCTGGTCGTTGTTCGTGTAGCCGCCATCGACGTTCGCGAAGATGTCCGCCCACACCGCGTTCAGGGGGTTCGAGTCGTCCACGGCGACGTCACCGTTGACTGACAGCGCCGCCCAGGCGTCGCCGACGATCTCCTGTCCCTCGACCGACGTGCCGAAGTCGAGGAACTCCGCAGCGAGATCCGCCTTGTCGCTGGACTCGCTGATGTAGAACGCCTCGCCGAAGCCGTACAGCCGGCCCGTGCCGGTGGGGAACGGGAAGATGCCGATCTCGTCGACGTTCATCCCGTTGTCGACGACCTGCGAGTTGTACCACGTTCCCTCCAGGGACATCGCCGCCTGCCCCGAGAAGAACAGTTGCGCGGCGTCGTCATTGTTGATCCCGAGATACCCGTCGTTGAAGTACTCGTCGCCCCAGGTCTTGAGCTCCGTGAACGCCTCGGTCACACACTGCTCGGAAGACCAGTCGCCGTCGCCCGTGTTGAGTTCGTCGGCGACATCGGATCCGCACTCGGTCTCGATGAGCGAATCGAGCAGCCGCATGACATCCCAGTTGACAGTGCCGCCGAATTCGATCGGTGTGATGCCGGCGTCCTTCAGCTTCTGCGCGGCGTCCACGAGCTCGTCGTACGTCGTCGGAGCGGCCTCGATTCCTGCCTGCGCGAAGAGCGCCTTGTTGTAGTAGACGCCCTCCCCCTGCTGGCTCCAGGGCACGCCGTGGAAGCCGCCGTACTGCGTGATTCCGCTGAGGGAGGCCGGTGTGAAGCGATCCTCCCAGCCGTACTCGGCGTAGTAGTCGCTGAGATCCTTGCTCACGCCGACGTCGATGAGCTCTCCGCCGAGGCCGGAGCCCTCCCAGTACCAGTAGATGTCCGGACCGGCGTCGGTCCCAGCAGCCTGACGCATGGCGTTCTTGTGCTCATCGACCGAGCGCTCCTCGAGCGTGACGGCGACTTCCGGGTTCTGCGCCTCGAACTCATCGATGAGCGCGTTGATCGCCTCCCCCTGGCTGTCTTCCTGGGTGGGCATCCAGATCACGAGCTCGTTCTCGTCGCTGCCGCCACCCCCGCCGGAGCATCCGGCGAGAACGGTCATGGCCGCGGCGCTCAGTGCGACGGTGCCCAGGATTCGGTTGTTACGCATCATTGCTTCCAATCGTTCGGGTGGTGAGTGAAGGTCAGGCTCGCTCGGACTGCCAGCGGGCGAACTCGGCGAGCTTGAGGTAGAAGTCCTCGAACATCAGGCGGGTGTCGACCCATCGGTAGATGCGCATCGGACGCGCATCCGGCCTGGCGATGTACTGTCCGTCGGCGCCGATCGACGGCGTCGGCGCCGCGGTGTACTGCGACGAGGAAGGGTCCGCTTCGAACAGCGACTGAAGCGCGGTCAGCAGCACGAGCGGCGAATCGCCGAGCGCATAGGTCTCGGCAGGGCCGCGGCCCTCGCCGGCAGCGCGACGGATCACCTCCGCCGTCTCCCGATACAGGTACTCGCCGATCGGCCCAGCCGTCGCCACCCGCTGACGCAGCTCGGCGTCCGACACCAGGCACTGACGGTAGACGTCGCGAGGAATCTGCCAGATGGACAACGCCGAGTCCTCGAAGACGACCTGACCAGCGGTGACGTCGATGAGCAGGTTGTATTCGATCGGCATCGCACTCGGCGGCGCGACGGCCAGTCCGTCGTGCTCGACACCGCCGATCCACACCACCTGCATGCGATCAGCGATGCGCGGCTCGACGAGACAGGCAGAGGCGAGGTCGGTGAGCCCGCCCCCAGCGAGGAAGAACAGCGGCGATTCGTCGTCGCGCATGGCCTCGGCGATGATGGCGTCGACCGCCGCCGACGGCTGCGGCGTCGTGCGGTTCTCGAGCGGACTGTTCGATCCGGCGACGATCACGTCGGTCGAGGTCAGCCCCATGCGTGCGAACACGTCCCGGATCACCAGAACGGCGTTGTCCGCGCTACCGGGGCCGGGATCGAAAGGGTCGCCGTCGCGAAGGTGGGAGCCGATGACGAGACGGATGTCGACGTTGGGCGAGAGCAGGTGATGCACCAACTGGAACAGGTCGTCCGGATCGCCGGAGAAGTCGTTGTCGATGATGACGCGCATGCGCGCCGCGCCCATCGGAGCGATCCGCTGCCATGGGCTCGTGCCCAGGGTCCAGGTGCGCGCGGTGTGACTCGCGATCGTCGCGTCGTCGGGAACTGCCGTCATCGTTGACCTTCTGTCGTGCTGTTGTCGGACCGGTTGGGTGATCGATAACCCAACCGTGTAAGTGATCGATAACCTATATCGGTAGGTGATCGATCACCTATAGGATGGGACCCAGCGTTATCCCATCGTTATCGACGCGTGATCGAGCACTCCAGGAGGGTCTGTTGACGACGCAGCGCACCCCGGCCCGGCCGAGCATGGCGGACGTGGGCAGATTGGCGAAGGTCTCCACGCAGACCGTGTCCCGCTATTTCACCGGCGTCGGCTACGTGCGCGCCGAGACCCGCGAGCGGATCGCCGCGGCCATCGATGAACTCGGCTACATTCCGAATCTGTCGGCGCGCAGCCTGCGCACGCAGCGCTCGAACATCGTCGGCGTCCTGTCGATGGGTGCTCTCAACTACGGAGGCGCCGCTGTGCTGACAGGGCTCGGTCAAGCGGCCCGCGAAGCCGAGGTCATGCTGATGATCTCGCAGCTCGATCTCGATTTCGAGGCGAAGAACTGGGAAGCCGATGCCCGACGCGCCATGGATCACTTCCTCTCCGTGCAGGTGGACGGCGTCGTGCTGGCCACCCCCATCCCGGATGTCGACCGGCTGCTGACCGGGTGGAATCAGGCGACTCCGGTCCTCACCGTGTCGGAGCGGCCATGGACCGACGAGAGCTCGGCGAGCGCGCACTCCCGCGCGGCGGGCGCCGAGGCTACGCGCTATCTCATCGGACTCGGCCATCGCCGGATCGTGCACATCGCCGGCCCCGCGACGCGCAACGAGACCTTCGAGCGCGAGCACGGATATCTGGAGGCGATGGCGGAGGCCGGGCTCGAGCCGTCGGTCCTCTCGGGGGCGACGGACTGGTCACCGGTGGCAGGCCGCGACGCGGGACTCGCGATCGATCCGACGTCCTTCACTGCGGCGTTCGCGGCCAATGACGAGATCGCGCTCGGCTTCATGAACGCCCTCGAAGAACGCGGGCTGCGCGCCCCCGACGACTACTCGATCGTCGGCGTCGACGACATGCCGACGGCCGCCTATTTCTCCCCGCCGCTGACTTCCATGCGCCTCGACTTCCGAGGGCTCGGGGCAGCGACGTTCCGAATGCTGCATCATCAGATCCTCACCGGCGAGCATGCGGCGCACTACGAACTCGAGCCGGAACTCGTGATCAGGGCGTCCGCCGCTGCTCCCGCGCGCTGAGGCGAAGAGATCCGGTGCCTCAGACCTTCCGATCCTGCCTGGGGACCACCACCTCGCGGATGATGAGCAGAATGGATGCCGTGACCGGCAGCGCCACGAGCACCCCGAGCACCCCCATCAGCGCGCCGCCGACCATCGCGCCGATCAGGACGAGAGCGGCGGGGATCGAGATCGCCCGGTTCATGATGCGCGGACTCAGCACGTAGGACTCGACCTGGATGTAGATCAGATACGCGATCGCGAAGATCAACGCCTGGGTCGGGCTGGTGAAGAGCGCCACGCCGGTGCCGAGCACGAGGAAGACCACCGAACCGAACAGCGGGATGAGCGTGATCACGAAAGCGATGACCGCCATGAGAGCGGGGAACGGCAGCCCGATGAGCAGATGGGCGACGAAGACGAACGCTGCGTTCAGCGCGGACAGCGTGAACGACCCGATGAGGGATGCGCCGACCGAACCCGTGATGCGCTCGGTGAACCCGGCGACACGCGGCCGGTTGTGAGCCGGGACGAGCCCGTAGAAGGCGTTCTTGATCGCCGGGAGGGAGGCCAGGAAGTACAGCGTCAGGGCGACGACGACGAGCGCTGCGGAGACGAAGCTCGCGAGTCCGAGGCCGGCGGCGAGAACGCCGCCGCCGATCGTGAGGAGCGTGTTCGGGTCGCCGAAGACGCTCGCCAGCTGCTCGAGCCCGGAGTCCACGCCGGCCCTCGCATGGTCGTCGAGCCCCAGATACCAGTCGGATTCCTGAACACCGGCGAGCTCCGCCGGGATCGCTCTGACCAGTTCGATGACCTGTCCGATGACCGGCGGCACGACGAACACGGCAAATGCCGTGACCGCGAGCGCGAAGCCGCCGAACACGATGCCCACCGCACCACCGCGCTTCATGCGCTTCTCGAGCCGCGCGACGAGCGGGTCGAGAGCGACCGCAACGAACATCGCGAGCACGATGTACACGAGGATCGTCGAGATCGACCCGACAGCGCTGCCGAGCACGACGGCGCCGATCACGCCGAGTGCTCCGATGAAGCCGACCGCGAGCGGATGGTCGATCGCGGTCAGCAATCGCGCCGTACGCGAACGCGTCGTCGCACCGGTGTCCGGTTTCGCATCGATGGCCATGCCTGACGGTATGACCCGGTGCCACCGGTGGACATCATGCGAACTGCGCGAAATCGACCGGATGCGCAAGAACTTCCAAGTGGAGGTTTTCCACCTGGCCTCTCGGTATCATCGAGCTATGACCGACTCCGCAGCCGATGCGCCCCACCCCCGAGGCCGATATCCGAAGGGCATCGCCCGGCGTCAGGAGATCCTCGACACGGCGATCGAGGTCTTCGCCAAGCGCGGCTCGCAGAAGACGAGTCTGCGCGCGATCGCCCAGGAGGTCGGCGTGACCCACGCCGCCCTCACGCACTACTTCGGCTCCCTCGAAGAGCTGCTCGTCGAGGTCTACCGCGAATCGCAGCGGCGCCCCGGCAGCGGCAAGCAGCCTCCCGCCGCATCGAGCCCGGCCATGGAGATGCGAGTGTCCGCCGAGGAGAACCGGAGCATCCCCGGCCTCGTGCAGCTCTACTCGACGCTGACCGCCATGGCCCTCGAGGACAACCACCCCGCGGCACAGGCGTACATCACCGGCCGCTTCGCCCGGCTCCGCGAAGGGATCGCCGGGCAGGTGCGCGAGCTGCAGGCATCGGGCCACCTCCGCGAGGATCTCGACCCGGTACTCGTCGCCGCGCTCGTGATCGCGGCATCCGACGGTCTGCAGACGCAGTGGCTGCTCGACGATGCCGTCGATCACGAGGCGGCGCTGGAGATGCTCGACGTGCTGCTCAGGGGCGCGACGCCCCCGAGCAGCTGACGTCAGAGCGTCGCAGCGTACGGGTCGAAGCCCGCGGGCAGCAGCGGAACGGGCGCGACTGTGCTCTCGACGACGATCGTCTGACCGGTCGCGGCCGACTCCTGCGCGGACAGCAGGATGTCGAGCACATGGAATCCGAGCTCTCCGGATGCCACGTGCGGCCGGTTCTCGGCGATCGCACGGACCATGTCGAGCGCGCCGATGCCGCGTCCGACCTCGACGTCGTCGTGCTCGATCTCGATCCACTCCTGCTCGAACGACATGCCGTCGCGGATGACGCCGAGCGGCTTGACGTAGGCGATGCGACCGGCGAACTGGTTCGGGTCGGCGATCACGATCGTGCCCTCGGTGCCGTGGATCTCCACGATGCCGTGCCGCTCGAGCGCGGAGTCGAAGCTGAGCAGGCTCTGCGCCTGCGTCCCCTGTTCGAATGCCGTGACGATCTGGATCGTCGAGGGAACCTCGACCGGGAACGTCGTCCCGGCGGCAGGCCCGGTGTGAATCTCGCGCTCTTCGCGTGCCTTGGATCCGACGGCCGCGATGCGGTCGACCGGACCGAGCAGACTGACGAGCGCCGAGAAGTAGTACGGGCCCATGTCGAGCAGCGGACCAGCGCCCTGCGCGAACAGGAACGCGGGGCTCGGGTGCCAGAGGTCGGGCCCCTGCGTCTGGAACGCGGTCTGGGCGAAGAGCGGACGGCCGATGACGCCGCTCTCGATCGCCCGCCGAGCGGCCTGGAACGCCGGTCCGAGAAGGGTGTCCGGCGCGGAACCGATGCGCAGACCTGCCGCCTCGGCTTCGCGCAGCAACTCGGCTGCGCTGTCGCGGTCGAGGCCGAGCGGCTTCTCGGTCCAGACGTGCTTGCCCGCGGCGATCGCCGCACGAGAGACCTCGATGTGCACGGCCGGGATGGTCAAGTTCACGACGAGGTCGACGCCGGGGTGGGCGAGGACGTCCTCGGCGGACCCGGATGCCGGGACGCCGTACTTCTCGGCCTGCGCCGCTGCGCGATCCAGCAGCAGGTCGCCGACGATGAGCACCTCGACGTCAGGGAACGACGACAGGTTCTTCAGGTAGGTGTCGCTGATGACACCGACCCCGATGATTCCGACTCCCACGACGCTCATCGGGCGAACCCTCCCTCGATCAGGAAGGCGTAGCTGGCCGCGATGTCGGCGAACACGTCTCCGGGCGCGTTGTCGTACTCGATGATCGCGTACTGGAGAGCGGATGCCGCGCCCAGCGCGTCGGCGAGCGGCACGTCACCCGTGCCGGCGTGACGCTGGTCGAGGGAGTCCGAGCCGAACTTGTCCGCACCGGGGGCGAACGGATTGCTCGCCGGAGCGGTGCCGTCCTTGACGTGCACCGCGACGAGGCGGTCGCCGAGACGCGAGACGAGGCCCACGACATCCTGGCCGCCGACGAGCGCCCAGTACAGGTCGAGCTCGATGACGACGCGCTCGTCGGTGAGCGCCACGAAGCGCTCGTAGGCGGTCTGACCGTCGAAGTCCGCGATGAACTCCTGCGCGTGGTTGTGGTATCCGACCTCGAGGCCGAACGAGGCGGCCTTGTCGACGAGCACGTTCAGGCGGTCGGCGATGTCGGTGACGCCCTCGAGCGTCAGCCAGCGCTCCGGCGCGACGAACGGGTCGATGACGGTCTTGATGCCGACCTTGGCCGCGGCCTCGAAGACGACCTCCGGGGCTGGGGTGGGAATCGAGCCGTCCGGCGTCCAGAGCTCATCCGAGAGCAGCGGGGCGTGGCCGGTCGGGGAGACGAGTCCCGAGGCATCCAATGCCGTGCGGATCTCCTCCGGACGGCGCACGAAGTCGAACGCTTCGACGTTGCGCAGGCCGATCGCGGCGAGCTTGTCGAGCGAGCCCCCCATGTCGGCGGAGAACTCCGCTGCGAGCGTGTACAGCTGAACCGAGGCTTCTGGCAGGGCCACGTTGACCTTCCTTCTCTGAGGGGAACGACGGGCCGGCGGCGGCCCAGCGGTCAGAATAGCAGAAACCTCCACATGGAAGTTATTCGAATCACGCGGTACCATCGAGCATGCCTGCGAAAGCGTTTTCCAGCACGGCGACCGGAACCATCCGGATCGTCCAGGGTCCTCGCCCTGCCCGCTCGGTGCTGCGCCTGCTCGCCCGCCGTCCAGGGCGGATCACCGTCGCGCTGATCGCGTTCGCGCTCAAGGAGATCCCCCTCTGGTTCCTCCCGGTCGTCACCGCCCAGATCATCGACCTCGTCGCGACAGGCGGCGAGGTGTCGACTCTGCTCATGTGGTTCGGCATCGCGGCCGTCCTGCTGCTGCAGAACTATCCGAACCACATCGTCTACACGCGCAACTTCATGACGGTCGTACGCGACACCGGTGCCGACCTCCGCAACGCCCTGGCCGCGCGTCTGCAGAGCCTGTCGATCGGGTATCACACGCGGATGAGCTCATCGATCCTGCAGACGAAGGTCGTGCGCGACGTCGAGAACGTCGAGCTCATGCTGCAGCAGCTGACGCATCCGCTGCTGTCGTCGACGATGGTGCTGATCGGCGCGATCACGATGACCGCGATCGCCGTGCCGCAGTTCCTTCCGGTGTACGCCCTCGCCGTGCCGATCGCGCTCGTCCTGCGGTGGGCGCTGAGCCGGCGATCGCGGGCGCGCAACGAGGTGTTCCGGCGCGAGGTCGAGGGCTTCGCCGCACGCGTGGGCGAAATGGCGTCGCTCATCCCGGTGACCCGCGCGCACGGCCTCGAGCAGACGGCCGTCTCGCGCGTCTCGGCGAGCGCGGACGGCGTGCGCAGGGCTGGGCTCCATCTCGACATGCTCAACGGCCACGTCGCTTCGATCTCGTGGGTCGCGATGCAGCTGCTGGGACTCGGATGCCTCGCTCTCGCGGGGATCTTCGCGCTGACCGGCATCCTGCCCATCACCCCCGGCGAGGTGGTCCTGCTGTCGTCGTACTTCGCACTTCTCACGCAGGGACTGACCTCGTTGCTCATGCTCATTCCGGTCGGAGCGCGCGGTCTCGAGTCGATGCGTTCGATCTCGGAGGTGCTGCAGGAGCCCGACCTCGAGCAGAACGCGGGCAAGCGACCGGTCGACTCGGTCACCGGGCACGTGCAGCTCGAGAAGGTCTCGCACCGCTACGTGGGCGCGGATGAGGATGCCGTGCACGAGGTCGATCTCGACATCCCCGCGGGGCAGACCGTCGCATTCGTCGGCTCATCGGGGTCGGGCAAGTCGACGATGCTGAACCTCGTGCTCGGCTTCGTTCGGCCCACGAGCGGGCGGATTCTGCTGGACAGCCTCGACATGCAGGACGTCGACATGCGCACCGTTCGCCGGTCGATGTCGGTGGTACCGCAGGAGTCGGTGCTGTTCGAAGGGAGCATCCGGGAGAACATCGCCTACGGCCTGGAGAACCCGCCCGAGGATCGGCTGCGACAGGCGCTGATCGACTCGAACGCCGCCGAGTTCGTCGACCGCCTGCCCGACGGCTGGGATACCGTCGTCGGGGAGCGAGGGGCCCGCCTGTCCGGCGGGCAGCGGCAGCGGCTGGCGATCGCGAGAGCCCTCGTGCGCGACCCCCGCATCCTGCTGCTCGACGAGGCGACGTCCGCGCTGGACCCCGAGTCGGAGGGTCTCGTGAAGGATGCGCTCTCGCGTCTCATGAGGGGCCGCACGACCCTCGTCGTGGCGCACCGGCTGTCGACCATCCGCGAGGCCGACCGGATCGTCGTGCTCGAGCACGGCCGCATCGTCGAGCAGGGCGATCACGCGACGCTGCTCGCGACAGAGGGGCGGTACACGCACCTGCATGCGACGCAGGCGGGGCGACGAGACGGAAACTGATCGCCTGGGTCGGCCGAATGCGCGAAACGGTCAACGGGTCGATGACTTCGGGCTCGCTTCGAGCTCCCAAGCCCACGGCAGATCCGCACCGGCCCTGGCGACGGTGATCGCCGCAGCACGCGTGGCGTCTTCGCCGATGCGCTGCAGGCCCGCGGCATCCAACCCGCTCGGACCGTGCTCGAGCACGGAGTGGATCAGCGATGCCATGAAGGTGTCGCCTGCGCCGATCGTGTCGACCGCGGCGACGGATACCGCCGGAATCGTCGCACGATGATCCGCGCTCGCGACGACCGCACCATCCGCACCCAGCGTGATCGCCACGAGCGAGGGCCCCAGAGCCAGCACCGCGTCGATCACCTGATCGACGCTCTTGCCGGGGTGCAGCCACTCGGCATCCTGATCGCTCATCTTGACCACGTCCGCCAGACGGGCTACGGACTCATACGCACGGAGCGCTTCCGCGCGGTCGCCGACGAGCGACGGGCGGACGTTGGGGTCGAAGGTGATCACCGAGGCATCCGCATTCCGCAGCAGGTCGACGACGGATCCCGCACCCGGCGCCAGGAAGGCCGCGATGGAGCCGGTGTGAACGACCCGCGGGGCGAGATCGATCGGTGCCGGAAACGTCTCCCACGCGATGTCGAATTCGTACTCGGCCTGACCGTCCACTCCGACGACCGCCCGCGCGGTGGAGGTCGCCGGAGCCGTCATCGACTCCGGAAGCACGTCGACACCCGACGCGGTGAGGCGCTCGACGATCGCGAGCCCTCGAGCATCCTGGGCGATCTGCGTGCGCAGGCCGACGGCGACGCCGCGCCGTCCGAGCCCGAGCGCGACGTTGGCTGGACTGCCGCCGACGTGCTCGCTCGATTCACCACCGATCCGGACGATGTCGACGAGTGCCTCCCCGACGACGAGCACCTCGAGTTCCGAACGCGCCGTCACCTCATCCTCCGAGGGCTTCGACGCGAACCCGGCTGTACTGCTCGGTCGGGAACACCTGTTCCGTCATCGCGACCAACCCGTCACCGGCGTAGATCTCGACGATGGTGCCGTCGACCACGACCAGGAGATCGAGGTTCTCGGTCGCGTCGGCGGGAAGCGGGGCCCGATCGACCGACGGGAAGCCCGCGTGGAACCCGGTCTCGCCACTCGCCGTGCGATCGCAGGTGATGCTGCGCTCTTCGCCGTCGACCGTGACGACGAGGCGCTCGTCGTCGGCCCCGGACAGGACCACGGCGTGCCGGTCGCCCGCCGCGGCAGGCACCGTGAGCTCGAAGACCGCAAGGCCCTCGCGGTCGGTCGGCAGCACGGGTCGTTGCGCGATGCGCAGGCGATTCTGCGCATCCCGCACCAGCCGGACCTCGCGCACCAGCGACATCGCGGATCGCCACGGCGCGGTCGGGGTCTCATTGGCGTAGTCCCAGTTGCTGGCCCAGCCGATCATCAGACGGCGCCCGTCCGGAGCATCGTTGAACGAGACCGCGGCGTAGTAGTCCCGGCCGTAATCGAGCCAGTCGAAGTCGGCGAGGTCGTCGGATTCGACGAGACGCTCGGGAGTGAAGAGCGCGCCATCGAAATCCCCGACGAAGTACTGGGTCCCGGAGCCGCCGGCGATGCCGCCCGGATTCATGCTGACGATGAGCACCCAGCGCACCTCGGTGGCTCCCTCCACCACGAGCGGGAACAGGTCGGGACACTCCCACACCCCGCCCGTGGCGTGCGCGGGACCGAAGTGCGACGCGAAGGTCCACTCGCGCAGATCCGGCGACGTGTAGACGACGACCCGGCGGGCGACCGCTTCGACCGCCACCATCACCCAGTGCCCATCGTCTCCCCCGTACCAGAACACCTTCGGATCCCGGAACTCGCTCGAGCCGATGTCGAGGACGGGATTGCCCGCATAGCGCGTCCAGGTCGATCCGCCGTCGACGCTGTACGCCAGCGCCTGCGCCTGGGACCCGTGTTTCGCCGCCGTGTAGATCGCGACCATCGCGGTCTCCCCCGGGCCCGCGAAGCCCGCCGTGTTGCGCACGTCGACCACCGCGCTGCCCGAGAACGCCATCTCGTCATCGGTCCACGGGATCGCGACCTCCTGCTCCTCCCACGAGACGAGGTCCGTCGAGGTCGCGTGCCCCCAGGAGATGTTCCCCCAGGTGCTCCCCAGCGGGTTGTTCTGGAAGAAGAGGTGATAGGTGCCGTCGTGGAACAGCAGTCCGTTCGGATCGTTGAGCCAGGAGTCCCTCGCGGTGAAGTGGACGGCCGGACGCAAGGCGGCGAGATGGGCGGTGGGAAGAGAGGTCACGGACTTTCCTGTGGTGTCGATGGCGGAGCGGACGGCCCGGGCGGGGAGGATCGTGACCCTCCCCACCCGCGAGGATTACTCCCCGCCCTCCTGGAAGCGGTCGTATGCCTGCTGGTAGGTGGCGATGACGTCGTCGACGCCGAGGGACTCGAGCTGGGAGACGTAGGCGTCCCACTCGTCGTCGACCGCGCCGTCGACGATCCAGGAGGCGAACTTCTCCTTCACGAGGGTGTTGATGTCGGCGGTTGCGAACGACACCTGCTCGAGCTCCTCGTTGGAGAGCAATACGGGCGGGTAGCCCTCGTTGGCCTGGTACGGCTCGTAGAACTCGGCGACGAGATCCTGCCGCTCCTTGGCACGCGGTTCCGGGGCGACGACGGTCACGAAGTCCTCGGCGGTCGTGACCTTGGGCCCGCCAGGAGCAACACGCTGGCGGCGCTCGCCTTCCGACTCTCCCGCTGCGGCCGGGATCTGGACGAGGATGCCGTCGGCATCCTCCTCCAGGGTGACTCCGATCGGCCCCCAGTTCGACTGCGCAGACATCACCGGGTCGAACAGCCGGTCCGCCCAGCGCATGGTCGCCGCCGGGTACTTGTTCTCCCGGGTGATCGCCATAGCGCCTCGGCCGATCTCCTGGTTGTTCGAGACGCTGGCGAGCTTCTCGCCGTTCTCACCCTCGAGGATGCCGACAAGGGCGTAGTCGTCGACGCGATCGTCTCCGACCATCTCCTTGAGCTCCCACCAGAAGAACGAGCCGAGGATCTCGGTCGACGCCTTGCCCTTGGAGAGATACGCCACGTCGTCCTGAGAGAAGGATTCGGGGTCGATGAGACCTTCGGCGTACCAGTCGGCGAGGCCCGCGACCCCGGCCTTGTACTCGTCGGTGTCGGCGGTGAACTGCACCTCGCCGTCGCGGACGATGCGGTGGTCGTTGTTCTCGGGCTGACCGCCGAGCGCTGCGACGAGGTCGTGCGGGTTCGCGGCGAACGAGTCGGTCCGGAAGCTCAGGGGGATCTCGTCGGCGGCACCGTTGCCGTTCGGGTCCTGCGTGGCGAAGGCCACGAGCGCGTCGTGATACTCGTCGATGGTCGTCGGCATGGGCAGACCGACCGCGTCGAGCCAGGTGGTGTTGATGAAGAGGAAGTTCGGATACGCGACGAGGCCGAGCTCTTCCACGGACGGGAGCGTGTAGATGTGTCCGTCCGAGGCGGTGATGGCCGCTCGGATATCGGGCCGCTCGTCGAGGATCGCGGAGAGCGTCGGCGCATAGTCGTCGATGAGATCCTCGAGCGGGAGCAGGGTTCCGTTGCTGCCGTTCTCGACGATCTCGGCATCCGAGAGCCCTGTGTTGAACAGGACGTCCGGCAGATCGCCGCTGGCGAGCATGAGGTTCTTCTTCTCGGCGTAGACCTGATCGGGCAGGTTCTCCCACGCGATGGCGATGTTGGTGTCGGCTTCCCACTGCTGGACGAGCTCCATCTCGGAGTAGTCCGGCGCGAGCGGGGCCTTGGAGCCGCCGAAGGTCAGCGAGAGGGTCTCGTCGACGATGGGCAGTCCCTCCTGGTTGAACCCGTACTCGTCGGACTGGTCCTCGATCTCGGCGGCGGTGTCGCCGCCGCCGGTGCATCCGGCGAGCAGCAGTGCGCCCGTGACGGCGGCGGTCGAAGCGATGAGGAAACGGCGGTGTCTCATGATGTGCTTTCTGGTTGGGGGCAGTGGTCGGAACGGGTCAGCTCTTCACGGCGCCGAGGAGCGCGCCCTTGGTGAAGTGCTTCTGCATGAAGGGCAGGACGATCAGCAACGGGATCGTGGAGACGACGATCATTCCGTACTTGATCAGCTCGCCCAGGCGCTGGGCGGCGGCGTAGGAGTCCAGCGCACCGGTGCCGCCGGCGGAGGAGACCTCGGACTGGATGAGCACGTTGCGCAGCACGAGCTGCAGCGGGTACTTGCTCTCGTCGCCCAGGAAGATCAGTGCGTCGAAGAACGCGTTCCAGTTGGCCACGAGGTGGATCATGATCATCAGGAAGATCAGCGGTTTCGACAGCGGCAGCACGATCCGGAAGAAGAATCGGAAGTCGTTCGCGCCGTCCAATTGGGCGGCTTCGCGCAGTTCGGCCGGCACGTTGTTCTCGAAGAACGCTCGGGCGATGATGAGGTTCCAGACGCCGACGGCACCGGGGAGCACGATGGCCCAGATGGTGTCGAGCATGCCGAGGTCGCGGACCACGAGGTAGCGGGCGATGAGACCGCCGTCGATGAACATCGTGATGATGAACAGCAGCATGAAGAACGTGCGACCGTACAGATCCTTGCGCGACAGCGCGTAGGCGGCGCACAGGATCACCGTCACGCTGATCGCTGTGCCGACGACTGTGTAGAGCACGGAGTTGGCGAAACCGCGGATGATGGTCGCGTCGGAGAAGATGCGCGCATATCCCTCGAGCGTGAAGCCCTGCGGCCACAGCCAGACGTTGCCGTTGAGGATCTCGGACGGCTCACTGACCGAGGCGATCACGATGAAGTACATCGGGTAGAGGATCGCGATGATCGCGACGATCAGCATCCCGATGGCGAAGAAGTTGAACACCGGATCGGAAGCGCGGTCGCGCAGTCGTCCGCGCGCGGCCGGTCGGCGTGGTGCGTCGGTGCCGGTCGGGAGGGACGGGCGGGCGGATGCCGGCGGTGCGGCGAGCGTGTCGGTCATGGCGTCATCACCAAAGGGTCGATTGTCCGGCGCGCTTCGCGACCCAGTTGAAGGTCAGCAGCAGGACGAGATTGATCAGGGAGTTGAACAGGCCGATGGCGGCGGAGTAACTGAACTGCGCCTGCTGAAGGCCGATGTTGTAGACGTACGTCTGGATCACTTCGGACGTCGGCAGGTTCAGATCGGTCTGCATGAGCAGCACCTTCTCGAAGCCGAGGTTGAAGAGGTTGCCGATCGCCAGGATGAACAGGATGGTGATGACCGGCATGATCCCCGGGATGTCGATGTGACGGATGCGCTGCCACTTGCTCGCGCCGTCGACGCGCGCCGCTTCATGCAGGGCGGGGTCGATGGCCGTCAGCGCTGCGAGATACACGATCATCGAGAATCCGGCGTTCTGCCAGATGTCGGATCCGATGTACAGCGGCCGGAACCAGTCGGGCGACCCCATGAAGAACACCGGTTCGCCGCCGAACGCGACGATGGCGTTGTTGATGATGCCGGAGCGCGGTGAGAACAGCAGGAAGATCATGCCGACGACCACGACCACCGAGATGAACGAGGGTGCGTAGAGGACGGTCTGGGTGAACTTCTTGAATCGTGGGCTGGAGAGCTGGTTGACGACCAGCGCGAGGATGATCGGCACCGGGAACGCGATCAGCAGACCGAGCGCGTTGACCGTCAGGGTGTTCTCGATCAGGCGCCAGAACTGGAACGAGTTGACGAATCGGGTGAAGTGCTCCAGCCCGACCCACGGGCTGCCGGCGAAACCGAGAGCCGGGTTGTAGTCGCGGAAGGCGATCTGCGCGCCGTACATGGGCCAGTACTTGAAGACGATGACGTAGATCACCGCCGGCGCTAGTAATACGTATAACTGCCAGGACCGAAGAGCGCGTCGCAGGTGGGACCGCATGCGCCTCTTCTGCGCTGGCACTGTCGGGGTGGACTCCGCGGGGGCTTGAGTGGTCATGCATGCACCTTCGCATCGGCGACCGATCCCCGCAGGATCGGTACGCACTCGATCGGGTTGGATGTGGGCTCCTGCGCACTGCCGGACAGCAGCAGTTCGATTCCCGCGCGCGCCATCTGCTCGTAAGGGAGCTCGATGGTGGAGAGCCCTGGGTCGAGAATGGGGGCGAGCATCGCGTGGTTGTCGAAACCGACGATGGAGCAGTCCTCCGGAACGCGCAGCCCGCGCGACTCGAGCGCACGATACGCGCCCCACGCCGTGCGGTCGTTTCCGCAGAAGATCGCTGTCGGCGGCTCATCGAGATCGAACAGGTCGAGCGTCAGCGCGAGGCCGTCCTCGACGACACCTCCGCCGTACCGGACGAGCTCCGGGTGGTCGACGATGCCGGCCTCCGAGAGCGCGCGACGGTACCCGGCGAGCCGGCCGATGCCGGCGGGGAGATCGCTGTCCTCCGGCTGGATGTTGATCATGGCGATCCGGGTGTGCCCAGCCTCGATGAGCTGACGGGTGGCCGCATAGCCGCCGGCCTCTTCATCCGGGAACACGCTGGCGACGCGCCTCGAACGCTCCTGCGCGTTGACGACGACGGTCGGCACGGCCTCGAGGCCGGCAGGAAGGTCGAGCACGCGGTGATACATCGAGGCGTAGACGACGCCCTTGACCCGATACGACAGCATCATGTCGATGGCTGCGGCTTCGAGGTCGGGCTCGTTGAACGTGTCGACGCTGAGGATGACGTTGCCGGTCTCCCACGCGAGCTGCTGCGCGCCCTTCAGGAGCTCGCCCGCGAAGGGCGAGCTGGCGACCTCGTCGGAGATGAAGCCGATCATTCCGGACTCGCCGCTGCGCAGCGACTTGGCGAAGGCGTTCGTCCGGTAGCCGAGTTCCTCGACCGTGTCCATCACACGCTGGCGCGTGGCCTCGTTGACGCGGCTGCCGCCGACATTGTTGAGCACGAGGGAGACCGTGGCCTGGGACACGCCCGCACGCTCGGCGACCTGCTTCATCGTCGCCGTGTTGCGCGGTTTGCGGCCCATGTCACACCTCCTTGTGGACTAGTTAATCGTATGACTCGTTGAGAGTACTCCCCGGAAGAGGTCGGAGTCAAGCCGATGGGAGAGCTCGCACCGCGCCGTCCTTGATCTCGTCGTATTCGGCGCGTGCCGTCTCGACTTCTTCGATGTGCGCCTCCGCCCAGCGAGCCAGCGCCGTCAACGGCTCCTGCAGTGTCCGTCCGAGGGCGGTGAGTTCGTAATCCACGCGCGGCGGCATCTGGTCGTAGGCCGTTCGGGTGAGGATCCCGTCGCGCTCGAGGTCACGAAGGGTGTCGGCCAGGACCTTGCCACTGATGCCGTCCACGGCTTGGCGGAGTTCGCCGAATCGCATCGGCTCGCCGCTGAGCGCGATCACGATCATGGCGGTCCACTTGTTCGCGATGCGCGCCAGCGACGTCCGCGAAGGACATGTGGACACCATCACATCCCAGGTCCGCTGCATTCGCCGCCGCCTTTCGAAGTCGTTCCCATGGTTACGTTGAGGTAACAGGTAACCCAATGTAACCATAAGGCGACAAGTTCACCGATCCGAGGAGTGCAGTGATGAGCGAGCAGACACCGGCGGCCGTGGCCGCTTCTTATTTCGAATCCCTGAGCAAGGGCGATGTGCCTGGCGCACTGGCACTGTTCGATCCGCAGGTCGTATGGCACCAGCCCGGAGCGAACCGCTTCTCCGGCGATCACGTCGGGGTCGAGGGCGTCGGTGCGCTGCTGGGCGGGATGATGGAGGCCAGCGAAGGAAGCTTCGGGCTGACGGTGATCGGAGCCACGATGGTCAACGGAGAGTTCGCAGCAGTGCCCGTGCGATTCACGGGCACGCGCGTCGGCGCATCGATGGACATGGCCGGTGTGGATCTGCTCACCGTGCGGGACGGGAAGATCGTCGAAGTGCATCTCTTCTCGGAGGACGCGGCAGCCGAAGACGCGTTCTGGGGCCGGCCGTAACTCCTCAGCCGACGAGGGGTCCGCCGAGCTTCCAGTAACCGAGGAAGGCGACCTGTTCCTTGACGAGCGCGAGGTCAGCCGTCAGATGACGGCGAATGCGCGTCGTCGCCGTCGATTCCCCGGCGACCCACGCGTAGAGGCCTGGATCTCCGCGGAGCTCGGTGTGGTCGGTGGTCCAGCGGCGCACGGCGCTCTCGAGCCGCTCGCCGGCTCGGTCGGCTCGATCGACGACCTCCAGGTTCATCCGACCGCCGGGAAGCGGTAGCGCGCCGTCCCCCGCGTCTGCGAGCTCGAGGATCACATCCGCCGCGACCTCAGGCGGCAGCGCGGCGAGGATGTTGCGGATCGCGGGGAGAGCGGATTCATCCCCGATGAGGAGTACGCGCGCGGGCGGAGCAGGCGGTGCGTAGTGGATGCCGTAGCCGGTGTACCCGACGCGCATGTCGGGGCCGGTGATGATCAGCTCGTCGCCGGGCTGGCAGGCGCTCGCCCAGGCGGAAGCGGGACCAGCCGGCTGGTGGATGAAGAGGTCGACGTCGATCTCATCATCTTCCGGCCGGATACCCGACGGAGTGTACGTGCGCAGCACGTTGCGTCCCTCCTCGGGGAGTTCCTTCCAGCGTGCGTACCAGTCCCTCGGGTGCGGTGTGGGTTCCGTGAGAAGGCCGAAATCGGGCGCGGTTCCGTCCGGCATGGGCAGGACGAGCTTGATGCGCTGATCCAGTCCCCAGGGCGCGAACTCCCTCAAAGCCTGTCCCGTGAGGGTGATCCGGATGAATCCCGGGGTGAGCTGCCGCTTGCGGGCGACCCGCACCGGAAACGCGCTGTACTCCCAACTGCGGGATGCGGGGGGTGCCCCAGCAGTCATCGCGTTCCTCCGCCCGACGTGGTGACAGGTGCCCCGCGGGGCACGACGAGAGGACCACCGGTGATGGGATCTTCGATCACGATATTGGGCAGGTCATAGATCTCTTCGACCCTGGAGCTGGTGACGACCTCGGACGGGGCACCTTCGGCGATGATGCGTCCCTCGCGCATCGCGATGATGTGATCGGCATATCGGGCGGCATGGTTGAGGTCGTGGAGGACGGCGACGATCGTGCGGCCCTTGCGATTCAGGTGGGCGAACAGTTCCATGAGCTCGACCTGGTGGGCGATGTCCAGGAAGGTCGTCGGTTCGTCCAGCAGCAGCAGGTCGGTCTGCTGGGCCAGGACCATCGCGACCCAGACCCGCTGGCGCTGTCCCCCCGACAATTCGTCGACTCTGCGCGGTGCGAGATCGGCGGTGCCTGTGGCGTCCAACGCGCCCTGGACGGCAATGTCGTCCTTCTCGGACCATTGCCGCAGGAATCCCTGATGAGGGTATCTGCCCCGCCCCACGAGATCGGCGACGGTGATCCCGTCCGGAGCGATCGCGGACTGCGGCAGGAGGCCCAGCTTCCTGGCGACATCCTTCGATGGCATGCTCGTGATCGCCTTGCCGTCCAGAATCACCTGTCCGGTGTCGGGTGCGAGGAGCCGGGAGAGGCCACGGAGCAAGGTGGACTTGCCGCACGCGTTGGGCCCGATGATCACGGTGAACGACCCGTCCGGTATCGCGGTGCTGAGCGCGGCGATGATCGATCGGCCGTCGTAGCCGAGGGTGAGGTTCTCTGCCCGGAGCCGTGAGCCGGACCCGTGCGGTGGGCGGAACGTCGAGGGATTCGGGTGTTCAGGCACGGCGGCGGATCTCCTGGATGATGGTGATGACGAGATAGAGGCCTCCGAGGGAGACCGTGACGACGCCGACCGGCAGAGCGACGGGCAGCACGTGCTGAGCGATGAGGTCGGACATCAGCAACAGCAGCGCCCCGACGAGCGCGGACAGCGTCAACGAGAGGTACGGGGTGCCGGCGATGCGCCGTGCGATCTGCGGGGCGGCGAGCGCGATGAAGGCGACGGGGCCGATGACGGCCGTCGCGACCGAGACCAGACCGACGGCGATGAGAAGGGCGAGCGCCCGTACAATGGCCGGCCGCTCGCCGGTCGCCGTCGCGACGTCGTCACCGAGGTCGAGCTGCCGCAGCCGCGGCGACAGGATGACCAGCAGCACGAGCAGGGGCGCCGCGCAGAGAACGGCGCCGGCAACCGGCGGCCCGGTGACACCGTTGAGGGTTCCTGTGCCCCAGGCCGAGGCGAACATCGCCGTCTCGAGTTCGACCTCGAGCAGCATCCACGTGTTCGCCGACGCGAGCATGGCTGCGACGCCGATGCCGATCACGATGAGGCGGAAACCCTGCACACCGCCGCGGTATGCCAAGGCCCAGATGAGCACGGCCGTGATGAGGCCTCCTGCGACGGCGCCCGCGGTCATCAGCGGCCATGACGCGGAGAAGAAGACGATCATCAGGAGCATCCCGGTGAAAGCCCCGTTGGAGAGGCCGAGAATATCCGGGCTCGCAAGCGGATTGCGCGTCGCAGTCTGGAACAGCGCCCCGGCGACGGCGAGGAATCCACCGAGGACGATGGCCGCGACGGTTCTGGCCATGCGCCACTCGAACACGACGGTGCGGTCGAGCGGCTCGCCACCCCCGAGCAGCACTCGGACCACTTCCTCCGCAGACAAGGGGTAGGTGCCGAGCCCGAGCGCCACGACGCCGAGGAGCGCGACGGCCGCGGCCAGCACGGCCCCGACACTCAGACTCCGAACACGCACGGGAACCGCGAACGACCCCGCGCGCAGGATTCTCCGTCGATAGCCCACATCGACCGGCCGGGCGTCACGCAGCAGGCTCATGACAGGGTGCTCGCGTTCCGTCGGCGCGCCAGCGCGATCAGGACCGGAGCGCCGACGAACGCGGTGACGATCCCGACCGGGATCTCAGCGGGGGCGATCAGTACCCGTCCGAGCACATCCGAGAAGAGCACGATGACCGGTGCGAGCAGGACGGAGGTCACGAGGATGGTGCGCTGGTCCACCCCGAACACCCACCGGGCCACGTGCGGGACCATCAGCCCGATGAAACCGATGGGTCCCGCGAGAGCCGTCGCAGCCCCGGCCAGCAGGGTCACCGTCACGATCACGCCGACCCGGATGCCCGCGACGTGAGCGCCCTGTGCCCTCGCGACATCCTCACCGAGCGCGAGGGCGTTCAATCCGGGAGCGAGCAGCAGCGCTCCGGCCAGCGCGACCACGATGAACGGCAGCACGGGCAGGAGGACGTCGAACCCGCGGCCGAGGAGCGAGCCGGCGTTCCACGAACGCATCTGATCGAACGCGTCCGGATTGCTGAGAGTCATCCCCGTCGTCATCCCGGAGAAGACCGCTCCGAGAGCCACTCCCGCGAGCGTGAGCCGGATCGGGTCCGCCGCGCCCCTGCCGGAAGACCCGATGAGATACACCGCCACCGTGACGATCAGGGAACCGAGGAATGCGAGCCACACGAACGAGGAGATGTCGCGCATCCCGAAGAAGGCGACACCGACGGAGACCGCGAATGCGGCGCCCGCGTTGACGCCCAGGATGCCCGGGTCCGCGAGGGGGTTGCGGGTGAACGCCTGGATGAGCGCCCCCGCGACTCCGAGCGCCGCACCGACCACGAGACCGGTGACGGTGCGGGGCACCCTCAGCTCGGCGACCACGTACCGCGCTTCCGATGTGCCGCCGCCCTGAAGCACATCGAGAACCGTCGGCACCGGAAGGAAGTTCGACCCGACTGTCAGCGACAATGTCACCGCGACCACCAGAAGGACGGCGAGAACGACCAGCCCGAGCACCGTCCTGCCGTGCCTCCCGCGACTCCCGGTGAGCGCGGCTTCACGGGGAGGCGCGGAGAGAAGGCTCGTCACTTCTGGGCTTTGAGGAACTGCTCGATGTCATCGAGCACGAGGTCGCCGCCCTTCGGCCCCACACCGGACACCCAGTAGCTCGTGTCAACGAGGGTCACCGTGGGGAAGGCGGCAGCATTCTGCGTGATCGCCGACGGGATCGTCGATTCGTCGTCGACATCGGCCGTCGTGACGAAGACGTAGTCCGCCTGCGCGTCCATGATGTTCTCCGGGGAGAGGTCCGCCTGCAGACCGTCCACCCATTCGCGGTCCGGAATCGTCAGTCCGGCGCACTCCAGCGCACCGCCGGCGAAGGATGTCGGACCATAAACGCTGAGCGTCGTCTCGTCACGCGGACGGATCAGATTCGCGGTCGTCCCCGCAACGTCGAACTCGCCCGCGATCTCCTCGCAGCGCTCGTTGAAACCGTCCAGCAGCGTCTGCGCCTCGCCCTTCTGCCCCAGCGCTTCGCCGATGAGCAGCACGTTCTCCTGCCACGGATCGGCCTGCGTCTGCATGAACACCGTCGGCGCGATCGCGTCCAGCTGGGCGTACAACTGAGAATGGCGCGACTCGGTTCCGAGGATCAGGTCCGGCTCGAGAGCCGCGATCGCCTCCAGGTCGGGTTCCGGAACCGTGCCGACGGGTTCGACGCCCTCCACACCGAGGTACTCGGGAACCCCCGAGACGTTGCTGGCCACTGCCGCCCCGACCGGTGTCACTCCGAGCGCGACCGCGGTGTCGAGTTCCACCGGCTCGAGCACGATCACACGCTTCGGCTCCTCCGGCACCTGCGTCGTTCCGCGCGCGTGCTCCACGCTGCGCGTACCAGGCGTCGCCGATGACGTGGGGTCACCGGCGCTGGACGGCGAAGAACAGCCGACCAGCAGAACCGCGGCGAGGGAGAGCGAAGCCAAAGACGCAGCCCGCCCGGGCATGGGAGTACGCATCGCGAAGAGACCTTTCCGGAGGAGTCAGGCGCAGAAGGCGAACCACCTTCACGCCAAAGTAAGCACAGCCTACCCTTATCCGATCCGCTTCCCTCGCCCCCGCAAACGAAAAGCGCCCCGAGACTTCGTCCCGGAGCGCGATTTCTGTGGCGGAGACGGAGGGATTTGAACCCTCGGTCCCCTTGCGAGGACTCCACCTTAGCAGGGTGGTGCACTAGGCCTGACTATGCGACGTCTCCATGCGCTCCGCCGTGGCGAGAACGCGTCATGCCATCATAACCGCTCCCGGCATCCTCGACGAACCGAGGCGGAGTCCGTAACGAACCGACGCCGATCCCACCCAGGGTAAGCGCTTTCCGCTATGCTGAACGGCGATCGCATCGAAGCATCGGAACGGAAGAGGACATGCCCGAACCCCGCGTCATCAACGACAACGGAGCCTGGTGCTGGTTCCAGGACGAACGCGCCCTCATCGACGCGGACCGACAGCTTCTCGTCGTCGGCTCCGTCCCCGCTCCGGAGGGCCCAGGCAGAGAAGCCCGCGCCGGCAACATCGAGCTCACGGTCGCCGACCTCGAGACCGGCACCGCGCAGGTCGTGGTCCTGCACGAGCGTCTCGAGACCGACGATCACGACGTCCCAGCGCTCTGGCGCCGCCGCGACGGACGCTGGCTCGCCGTCTACGCCAAGCACAAGACCGACAACCTCACCCGCTGGCGCGTCAGCGAGCCGGACGACCCCACCCGCTGGGGTCCGGAGCAGACGTTCGACTGGACCGAGTTGACCGGCGGCAAAGGCGTCACCTACTCGAACCTGCACGAACTCGACGGACGCCTGTACTGCTTCGCCCGCGCGATCAACGACGACCCCTGCGCGCTCGTCTCCGATGACGAAGGCGACACCTTCACCTACGCGGGCAAGCTCTTCACCCGCCCCAAGGTCGGCTACGTCAACGGGTACACGCGCTACGTCTCCGCCGGCGACCGCATCGACTTCATCACGACCGACCACCACCCGCGCGACTACGACAACTCGATCTACCACGGCTACCTCGCCGCCGGCGCCCTGCACGACAGCTTCGGCAGCGTCATCGCGGACCCCGCTCCGAGCGACGACGCCCCGTCCCAGGTCGAGCTCACGACGATCCTGTCGGCGGGTTCGGAGGGCCCAGAGGGCGTCCGCATGCACGCCTGGACCACCGACATCCGCCGCACCCCGGACGGCACGATCGCCGCCGTCCTCACCGCACGTGTGAACGACGACCTCGAGGACGACCCGGACCGCAACCACCCCGTCCGTGACATCCGCTTCTACGCAGCGCGCCTGTCCCCCGGCTCCGAGGCCTGGCAGCTCGTCGAGCTCGCCGAGGCCGGCGGCGGCCTCCTCCCGCACGAACAGGACTACACCGGTCTCGCCGCCATCGACCCGTTCGACATCGACTCCGTCTACATCTCGACGCCTGTCGACCCGCGCACACGCGAGCGGCTGGCTCACTACGAGATCTTCCACGGCACGACATCGGATGCCGGCATCACCTGGTCGTGGACGCCCATCACCGAGGATTCCCCGTACGACAACCTGCGCCCGATCGTCGCCCCCGGCGATGCGAACCGCATCCCGCTGCTGTGGTTCCGCGGCGAGATGACCGCTTCTCAGCACTACCGTTGTGAGATCGTGCTGCTCGACCAGCCGCGCACCACCGCCGACACCGCGAAGGAAACCGCATGACCACCGTCCTCTTGGTCGGCGCCCACGGTTACGGGAGCGTCCACCTCCGCAACCTCGAGCGCCTCGGCGACCGCGTCGAGCTGGTCGGCCTGGTCGATCCCAAGGGTGGCCCGACCGACGGCTTCGGGTCGGCCACCCCGAGCTGGCAGAGCCTGGACGACGCGCTCGCCACCGGCATCCATCCGGACATCGTCATCGTCGCCACTCCGACCAACACGCACTTCGGCCTGGCGGCCCAGGCGCTTGAGCACGGCAGCCACGTCTACCTCGAGAAGCCGCCGGTCGCGACCATGGAGCAGTTCACCGACCTGCTCGCACTGCAGAAGCGCACCGGGCTCAGCATCCAGGTCGGTTTCCAGAGCTTCGGCTCGCACGCCCTCACCGAGATCGCCGAGCTCGGCGGCGCGACCTCGGTCGCCACCTGGGCGAACTGGAGCCGCGAGTTCGCCTACTGGAACCGCTCGGCCTGGGCAGGCAAACGCACCCTCGACGGGCAGCCCGTCGTCGACGGCGTCCTCACCAACGCTCTCTCGCACGCCGTCGCGACCGCGTTGCACATCGCCGGCGCACGCCGTCGCGAGGACATCGCGCGCATCGAGCTCGAGCTCTACCGCGCGAACGACATCGAAGCCGATGACACGTCGAGCGTGCGGATCACGCTGACCAACGGTCGGGTGGTCTCGGCCGCCCTCACCCTCGCCGGCGCCGCGCAGGACCAGCCGCTCATCGAGGTGCGCACGGCATCCGCGGACGTCCTGTTCTCGTACACGGACGACGTCATCACCTACCCGGACGGCCGCGTGTCCCAACCGGGGCGCATCGAGCTGTTCGAGCAGTTCCTCGACCACCTCGAGCACGGCACCCTCCAGCTGTCGGCGCTCGTCGACTCCGGGGCGTACATGGAGGTGCTCGAGGCCGTCCGCACGGCCCCGGCACCCCTGAGGATTCCGGATGCCGCGACTACGACCCTCGACACCATGATCGTCGTCGACGACATCGCGGACTGGGTGCAGCGCACCGCTCGCGCCGGCGCCCTCTTCAGCGAGGTGCGCGCGCCGTTCGCCACCGAGTTCGCTGACGGCGCCACGGATGAGATCGCCCTCGGCGACGCCGTCATCGCCGTCCGAGACGACGGAGCTTCGGTCGCCCCGACATCCGGTCCCCGCCCGTTCCTGCATCCGGTCCGCACGCCGGGCGGCGTCGTCGTGACCGACGCGCACCCGGCCGACCACGACTGGCATCTCGGCGTCTCGGTCGCGATCCAGCACGCGAGCGGCGTCAACTTCTGGGGCGGACCGACGTACACGCGCGAGGGCGGCTACCGCTGGCTGAACGACCACGGCCGCATCGCGACGTCATCCTTCGCGCGCACGGACGACGGCTTCGCCGCCACCGCGGATTGGCTCGCCCCGAACGGCACGGTCGTGCTGCGCGAGTCGACGGCGTGGGCGTTCGCCACGGCATCCGATTCCGCGTGGTCCTTCCGCACCACGACCACCCTCACCGCGGCATCCGGACCGATCGAGCTGGGCAGCCCAGGATCGCACGGCCGCGTCGGAGGCGGGTACGGCGGGTTCGCGTGGCGCTTCCCCGCGGCATCCGATGTCGACGTGCGCACGGCGGAGGCATCCGGAGAGGATGCCGTGCACGGCAGCGTGTCGGACTGGATCGCGTTCGGCGCACGCTTCCCCGACGGCGAGGCGACCGTCGCACTCGCCTCGGATGAGAAGCGGCCGTGGTTCGTGCGCGTGACCGACTACCCGGGTATCGGCTCGGCTCTGGCCTGGGACCAGCCTGTCGTCCTGGATGCCGGAGAATCCGTCGCCCTGTCCTTCCGCGGCCTCGTCGCCGACGGGCGGCTGACGGATGCCGAGGTGGCGGCGCTCCTGGGGTGACCCGATCGGCTAGGCGTAGGGCAGGGCGACCGGCCGGTCCAGACCGTCGACGACGATCGTCGGCCAGCGCTCGTCGACCGTGAGCACCTCCCAGCCCTCGGGCGTGCGCAGCAGCGTGTCCTCGACCTTGACCCCCGGCGCCGTCGGGTTCCACGCGAAGGCCTGCCATTCGGCGAGCGCATCCGTCGTCGCCGGGGTCGCCCGCGGGTCGCGTCCGGCGTATCCGGTCGGGCCCCCCTGGTGGTGACGCTGCCACTCGTCCGCGTCGAATCCGTGCGCGGCATAGCCCGCGGTGCCGGCGGCGAACACCTCGGCGAGCGGACGACCGGGAACGGAGGCGTCCAGGAAGGCGCGTTCGACGGCGAGGATGCGTTCGTCCTCGGCATCCGCACCGACCCAGCGGGTGATGTTCGCGATCAGGCCGTGCCTGCGCCCGCACACGACGATCATGGCCCGCTCGCTCAGCAGGGCGCCTGTCGGAAGCGGATGCCGGAACGCCAACCGGGAGACGCCGGCGACGAGGATCACCAGCGGGTCGATTCCACGAGCCACGAGCCCGGCCGCAACGGATGCCGCGACTGACTGCTCGGTGTCATCCGGCGTCGCCCTGGAGAGGACGTCGGTGAGCACTTCCGCCGCATCGCGACCCAGTGCGCGGTAACGATCGCGCTCCCCCGGCAGCAGCGACGCGCGCGCCGCCCGCAGCTCGGCGGCGACGACGGACTCGGGGATTCCGGGCCCTGCAGCCAGCGCGGCTTCCGCCGGCGGCGTCTGCCACGGCACGCGCACGATGCGTTCCGCGTCCGCGGGGAGCAGCTCCTCGGCGATCTGGCGATCGGCCTCGTTGGCGGCGACGAACAGGATGTCTCCGGCATCCTCGACCCGGACGGCCAGGACCGGAGGACCGGCCAGGGAGACGTGCGTGCGGACGCCGTCGAGATACCAGGACACCGCCTCGTGAGAGGTCAGCACCAGCGGCCCCCCGGCCGCCGTGCGCACCCGCGCCAGCCGATCCTGCTTGACCTCGCGGTCACGTGTCGATCCCACCATCGCGATCGGTCCCCCTTCGTCCGGAAACGTTTTCTCACACGATAGTGGCTAATATGGCCTGGTTCGCGCCACCCGCGTGAATGACGCGAGCAGAGGGGCCTGGCCGATGAGCCGTACGACACCACGGACGCGGATCACCGATGTCGCGAAGCTCGCCGGCGTCTCGCTGTCGACCGTGTCCCGCGCGATGAACGACAACCCGACCGTCGATCCCGCCCTCGTCGAGCGGGTGAAGGCCGCTGCCGCCGAACTCGGCTACACGGCGAACCCGCTCGCCCGCAGTCTGGTGCTCGGGCGCACCCAGACCGTCGCGGTCGTCGTGCCGGACCTCGAGAACCCGACCTATCAGGCGATCCTGCGCGGCCTCAGCCGCGCGGCGTCGACCGACGGCTATCACGTGCTCATCGCCGACTCGATCGAGGACCTCGAGAACGAGCGGGCGCTCGCGAAGACGACACGACTGCGCACCGACGGCATCATCCTGTGCGCGCCGCGCATGCCGGAGGACGAGCTGCAGGCGCTGCTGCCCGACCTCGCCCCCGCCGTCGTCATCAACCGCGCCCCGCAGGGGGACGCTCCCGTCGTCGCGGCGGACTACGGAGCCGGTCTCCGCGAGATCATCGACCATCTGACGGGGCTCGGCCATCGGCATCTCGTGTACCTCGCCGGTTCGCAGCGCAGCGCGTCGCACCGTGCCAGACAGGACGCCATCGCCAGGGTCGTCGCCGAGAACGCCGATCTGCGCGTCGACGAGATACCGACCGGCGTCGACTTCGACAGCGGGGCCGAGGCGGCCGATCGCGTACTCGCATCCGGCGCGACCGGGGTGCTCGCGTTCAACGATCTCGTCGCGATGGGACTGCTGTCGGCACTGCGCTCCCGAGGCGTCGACGTGCCGGGGCGGATCTCGATCGCCGGATTCGACGACATCCCGTTCGCGGCGAATGCGACGCCGCCGCTGACCACGGCATCCGTTCCGGCAGCCGAGCTCGGTGCGCACGCCTGGCAGGCGATGCACGAACTGCTCGAGGGCGGAACGCCGGTCGCCGTCACGACGGTCGTGCCGGAGCTGGTGGTCCGCGGGACCACGGCTGCACCGACGGCCTGACCCGTCGGCCGCCCGATCCTCTCCGCCTGTGCTAGTCTCGAGAAAACGTTTCCTGAGATGTTCGAGATGAGTGGATGACAATGACGCGCTACGCCATCGCCGGTGCCGGCCACCGCGCCCAGATGTATGTCGATGCGATCATCGGCGAGCATCGCGACCGCGCCGAGCTGATCGCGATCATCGAGCCGAACCCGACCCGCGCGCAGTACTACGTCGATCGCGTCACGGCGGCCGGCGTCACCGCCCCCCGCACCGCCGGCCCAGACGCACTCGAGCACATCATCAGCGAGGAGCGCATCGACCGCGTCATCATCTGCTCGCGCGACGACCTGCACGCCGAGCTCATCGTCCGCTCGCTCGAGGCCGGCGCCGACGTCGTGGTCGAGAAGCCGCTGACCATCGACGCGCCGAGCGCGGCCCGCATCGAGGAAGCCGTCGAGCGCACCGGCCGCCAGGTCGTCCTGACGTTCAACTACCGCTACTCCCCGCGCAACAGCGCACTGCGTCAGCTCCTTCAGGACGGCGAGATCGGCGAGATCACGTCCATCGACTTCTCCTGGATGCTCGACACCAAGCACGGCGCCGATTACTTCCGCCGCTGGCACCGTCAGAAGTCGAATTCGGGCGGACTGCTCGTGCACAAGTCCAGCCACCACTTCGATCTGGTCAACTGGTGGCTGCGCTCCGAGCCGCGTCGCGTGTACGCATCAGGCGGCCTGCGCTTCTACGGCGCCGAGAACGCCGCGGCCCGCGGCATCACGGACCGCCCAGCCCGCGGCACGCACGACGGCGGCGACCCGTTCGAACTCGATCTCCGCGACGACGCGCGGCTGAAGGCCCTGTATCTGGAGGCCGAGCAGCACGACGGCTACGTCCGCGACCTCGACGTGTTCAGCGACGGCATCACGATCGAGGACAACCTCGCCCTCATCGTCGACTATGCCTCCGGCGCCACGCTCTCCTACTCCCTGAACGCGCACTCCCCCTGGGAGGGCTACCGCGTCGCCGTCAACGGCACGCTCGGCCGCGCCGAGCTCGAGGTCGTCGAACGCGGCGCCGTGCTCGCCGAAGAGGGCCTGCACCCGGTGCTCGACCCCAGCCTGTCCGGATCGGATGCCGCGCCCACGCTGCGCCCCGAGGGCGAACACCTGATCGTGCAGAAGCACTGGGAGGCTGCCCGCGAAGTGCCGATCGTCCGCGGCGAAGGCGGCCACGGCGGCGGCGACGCACTGCTGCTGTCCGACGTGTTCGTCGGCCCGGCGGATGACCCGCTGGCACGTCCGGCGGACTGGAGCGACGGAATCCGCTCGATCGCGGTCGGCATCGCCGGCAACCGGTCGCTGGAAACAGGGCTGCCGGTCCAGGTCGCGGACCTCGGCATCCACCTGCTCGAAGGCGCGGTGCGCGCATGAGCCGCATCGTCGTGACGGGAGGCGCCGGCAGACTCGGCCGCAGCCTCGTCACGGGACTGGCCGGCTTCGGGCACGAGATCGTTTCGCTCGACCGGGTCGCCGTTCCCGAGCTGGAGCAGGACGGCATCACGCAGGTCGCGCTCGATCTCTCCGACGCGGATGCCGCGGCATCCGTCCTCACGGATGCGAAGGCCGATGCCCTGATCCACCTCGCCGCGATCGCCGTGCCCTTCAGCGCGCCGGAGGACGTCATCATGCGCACCAACGCGGGGCTGGCGATCTCGGTGCTGCATGGCGCGGTGCGCGCCGGCATCCCGAAGATCGTCGCGGCGTCCAGCCCGACCGTGCTCGGCTACGGCTGCCCGACGGGCTGGAGCCCCGACCGGCTGCCGCTGGACGAGGAGACCCCGACCCGCCCGTGGAACGCGTACGCGTTGTCGAAGCTGCTCATCGAGGACACCCTCGGCATGCTGCAGCGCCAGACCGGCGACGCCACCCGGTTCGCGGCATTCCGCCCCTGTTACGTGATCGCTCCAGAGGAATGGGCCGGCGCGCCGACCCAGCAGGGCCATACCGTCCGCGAGCGACTGGACGACCCGGCGCTCTCGGCCCCCGCCCTGTTCAACTACGTCGACGCACGCGATGTCGCCGGCTTCGCGGACACGCTGCTGGCAGGCATGACCGAGATCCCCAACGGCGAGGTCTTCTTCGTCGGCGCGTCGGATGCCCTGGCCCGTGAACCCCTCGCCGACCTGCTGCCGCAGTTCCATCCGGGGACCCCCGGTGCTGCTGCGGAACTGACCGGAACGCGCCCGGCGTTCTCGATCGCCAAGGCCGAGCGGCTGCTGGGCTGGCGCCCGTCGCACGACTGGCGCACCGAGCTCGGCGAGCGCGTCCAGGTTGCAGAAACTGTCGCTTCCGCAGGCTCTTAGCAGCGGAATCCGCGACCCAGACATCCACCATCGACCGAAAGCACTCAACGATGAACTTCGACGGCATCCTCTTCTTCCCCGTCACGCCGTTCACTCCGGACGGCACGATCGAGCACGATCTTCTCGCCCAGCATGTCGACCGCGGGGTCGTCGCCGGCGCCGGCGGCGTCTTCCCGGCCTGCGGCACGGGTGAGTTCCACGCCCTGTCCGCCTCCGAGGCCGCGGCGGTCACCCGCACCGCCACGGCGACCGTCGCCGGCCGCGTGCCCGTCATCGCCGGCGCCGGCGGCCCGCTCGGTCACGCCATCGCGGTCGCGAAGGCCGCAGCGGATGCCGGAGCCGACGGCCTGCTCGTGCTGCCGCCGTACCTCGTCGGGGGCACTCAGGCGGGGCTCATCGCGTACGTCGAGGCGATCGCCACGGCATCCGATCTGCCCGTCATCGTCTACCACCGAGGGTCCGCGCAGTACTCGGTCGACACCATGCGCACCCTGGCCGCGAACCCGAAGGTCGTCGGCTTCAAGGACGGCACGGGCGACATCGGCACGACGCAGCTCATCGTCCGCGCGGTCGCCGAGACGGGACGAGACGACTTCGCGTTCTTCAACGGCCTGCTCACCGCCGAGCTGACGCAGGGCGCCTACCGCGGCATCGGCGTTCCGCTGTACTCGTCGGCCGCCTTCGCGATGATCCCGGAGGTCGCGAACGCGTTCTACCGCGCCTACGTGTCCGGCGATGAGCAGCGGCGCCTGGCGATCCTCGACGGCTTCTACCGACCGCTGGTGAATCTCCGGGACGAGACCCCCGGATTCGGCGTCTCGCTGATCAAGACCGGCCTGCGCCTCGGCGGCCTGCCGGTCGGATCGGTGCGCGCACCGCTGGTCGATCCGTCGCCGGCGCAGGAGACACGGCTGGCCGAGATCCTCGAGGCGGGACGCGCACTGCTGTGACCACGATCACCCGCTTCGACGCGCGCCTCCAGCGCGTCGCGCTGACCCGGGCGTGGGCAGCCGATGTCACCTCGGTCGGCATCGTCGCGACGCACGTCGTCCGGTCGGACGGCGCCGAGGGGTGGGGCTTCTCGTGGACGCCGCAGATCGGCGCGACGGCCGTGCACGCCCTGCTGTCGGACGACATCGCGCACGCGGCGATCGGCCGATCGGCCGAACCCGGCGAGGCCTGGCAGGGGCTCTGGGAGCACCTGCACGAGGCGGGCGGTGGCGGCATCACCACGATCGCGCTGGCGGGTCTGGATCTCGCCCTGTGGGATGCCGCTGCCCGCGCACGTGAACTGCCGGTGTCGTCTCTGATCGGCCGACGCCGCGAACGCGTGCGCGCCTACGGGTCGGGCGTGAACCTGCACTACACGCAGGACGAACTGCTCGCGCAGGTGCAGCGCTGGATGGACGCCGGATTCACCGCGGTCAAGATCAAGGTGGGCAAGCCCGACATCGCCGAAGACGTGGACCGCGTCAGCGCCGTCCGCGACCTGCTCGGGCCGGATCGCGCGCTCATGATCGACGCCAACCAGCGCTGGGATCTCGCCCGAGCGACGTCATCCGTCGAGGCGCTCAGCCCGTTCGATCTCGCCTGGATCGAGGAGCCGCTGCGTGCCGACGATCTCGCCGGCCACACCGAGCTCGCCCGACGCATCGACGTGCCGATCGCGGTCGGCGAGAACCTGCACAACGCGCACCGCTTCGACGATTTCCTCCGGTGCGGTGCGGCGCAGATCGTTCAGCCCAACATCGTGCGCGTCGGCGGGATCACGCCGTTCCTGACGATCGCGGCCCTCGCGGCCGAGCATGGCGCCGCACTGCATCCGCACCTGCTGCCCGAACTCTCCGGACAGCTCGCGCTCACCCTGCCCGGCGATGTCGCGGAGCCCTGGGCCGAGGACGTCGAGGATGCCGGATTCGGCGGCCTGGGCGCTCTGGCCGATCCATCGCCCGTCGCCATCGCCGACGGACACCTCGCCGAGACGCCGCACGTCGGCCTCGGCATCCGCTTCTGTCCCGTCCTGACCGGAAAGGCCTGATCATGACCACGACCGCCGAAGAGCTCCAGACGATCGCCTGGCAGGCGGCTGCGGCTGCTCCCGTATGGCGGGCGTCGTCCGCCCCCGAGCGTGCCGGCTGGCTGCGCGCGATCGCCGACGCGCTCGATGCGAACGTCACCGAGCTGGTGGAGATCGCCGATCGCGAAACACGCCTCGGCGTGCCGCGGCTGACCGGCGAGGTGGCCCGCACGACGGGTCAGCTGCGGCTGTTCGCCGGCGTCGTCGAGGAGGGCTCCTTCCGCGAGATCATCATCGACGACGCGGATGCCGCGGCCACCCCGCCGCGGCCCGAACTGCGCCGTCACCTGATCGGCGTCGGACCGGTGGCGGTGTTCTCGGCATCCAACTTCCCGTTCGCGTTCTCCGTCGCCGGCGGCGACACGGCATCCGCGCTGGCCGCGGGCAGCCCTGTGATCGTGAAGGCCCACTCCGGGCACCTGGAGCTGTCGCATCGCACTGCAGAGATCGTCGCGGATGCCCTGCGGGCTGCCGGGGCACCGGACGGGTCGTTCGCGCTCATCGACGGACGCGAGGCAGGCAACGCCCTGGTCCAGCATCCCGTCGTCCAGGCTGCGGGCTTCACAGGGTCGGTGTCCGGCGGGCGCGCTCTGTTCGATCTCGCCTCCGGCAGGCCCGATCCGATCCCGTTCTACGGCGAGCTGGGCAGCGTCAACCCTGTCGTCATCACGCCTGCTGCGCTCGAGGCCCGAGGTGCGGAGCTCGCCACCGGCCTCGTCGGCTCGTTCACGCTCGGCGTCGGTCAGTTCTGCACCAAGCCGGGGGTCGTGTTCATCCCGGCCGGCGCGGGATTCGAGGATGCCGTGGCTGCCGCTGTCGGCTCGGTCGCCGGTGGTCCGCTGCTGACGGACCGGATCACGGCGGCGTTCCCTGATGGCATCCGGAGCCTGCTCGCCGACGAGTCGACCGACCTCATCGCGCACGGAGCCGAGACCCCCGACGGTGCGCGTCCGGTCGTCGTGACCACGGATGCCACGGCCGTCGCCGCGCGCCCAGAGGCGCTGCTCGAGGAGGTGTTCGGGCCGCTCACGCTGCTGGTCCGCTATGCCGACGAGGCCGAGCTGCACGCCGCGCTGCGGGTCGTGCCGGGGAGCCTGACCGCGACGCTGCACTCCGAATCGTCGGACGACGTGTCCGAGACGCTGGAACTGCTGCAGCTGCGTGCCGGTCGGGTGCTGTTCGCCGGCTGGCCGACGGGAGTCGCCGTGACCTGGTCGCAGCAGCACGGCGGACCGTGGCCGGCCACGACCTCATTTCACACCTCCGTGGGGGCGACGGCGATCCGACGGTTCCTGCGCCCGGTGGTGTTCCAGGATGCTCCGGAGCGCCTGTTGCCGGCCGAGCTGCGGGACGCGTCGCTCGCGACACTCCCGCACCGCCGCAATGGAGTCCTGGTGCTGCCCGTCTGAGTGATTCTGGACGGACGTTTCACGGATGCGGTGACGTTTCACGGACGATTTCGACCGATCGGTTCGTGAAACGTCACCGCATCCGCTGATCGTCCGCCGTGTTCCGGCAGATGATCCGGGGCTGGCTACGGCAGCGCGCGCAGCGCCTCGATCGAGGCCGCGATCTCGGTCTCGAGGTCGTCGCCCCAGTTGCATTCCAGCGAGACAGGGCCGTCGAATCCGGCATCCCGCAGCGTCGCGACGAACGCGCGCCACTGACCGTCGCCGGCGCCGAGCCAGCGGCGACCGGCATCGGCGATGTGCGCGTGACCGATCCGATCGATGTGGTCGGTGACCGTCGAGAGCGGTTCGCCCTCCTGCTCGATGTGGAAGAGGTCGGCGACCAGGGGAACACCCTCGATGCCATGGGCATCCAGGAAGTCCGCGGCTTCACCGAGGGTGTGGATGAGGTTGGTCTCGCCCTGGTGCAGGGGCTCGAGCATGACCCGCAGATCGTGCTCGGCCGCCGCATCCCGCGCGATCACCAGCGATTCGGCGAAGCGCGTCTCGGCGGCTGTGCGGTCGGCGCCCTCGGGGATGCGGCGGGCGGCTCCCGACCCGAAGACGATCTTCGCCCCTGGTTCGGCGACCTGTGCGAGCACCGGGAAGATCGACGCGAAGTACGACCGCACCCGCTCGATGTCGAACGACGGGTCGGCGACGCGGATATCGCCGGGCAGGAGGATCGCGAAGGACGGGTACGTCTCGCCCGCGAACTCCGGATTGAGGCGCGGCGTGCCGTCCTCCGCGAAGAGGACGACGTTGCCGACGATCGTCGGTTCGATGTAGTCGGCGCCGAGGCGCCGGGCGATGAGGCCGTTGGCCCGCGGGCCGATCAGACCGACAGTGGTCATTTGAGACTCCCTGAGACGAGGTCGAGACGCCAGTAGCGCTGCAGGATCAGCACGAACGCGACGACCGGGATGATCGCGACCGCCGCACCGGCGATCGCGAGGGTGTAGAGGATGGGCTCGCTGCCGCCGCGGTTGAGCATCATGTACATCGAGACCGTGATCGGGAACAGATCCGGGTCGGTGAGCATGATGTACGGCAGCAGGAAGTTGTTCCACGCCCCGATGAACTGCAGCAGGAAGATCGTCACGAGCCCCGGCAGCAGCATCGGCAGGCCGATGGAGCGGAACGTGCGCCACTCGCTGGAGCCATCCACGCGGGCCGCCTCGAGGAGTTCCACGGGCATGGATGCTCGGGCGAACACGTACGCGAGGTAGATGCCGAACGGCGTGATCATGGTCGGGATGAGGACCGACCAGTAGGTGTTGGCCAGGCCGATCTGCGCGAAGAGGAGGTATTGCGGGATCGCCAGTGTGATCGTCGGCAGGAGCACGCCGCCGAGCAGCCCGACCATGATCGCGTGCTTGCCGCGGAAGTCGTACATCGCGAGAGCGTAGCCGGCGCCGGCGGAGAACAGGGTCGAGGCGAGGGCGCCGACGATGCTGTAGAAGAAGCTGTTGCCGAGCCACTTCGCGAAGCCGCCGTTCTCGTAGGCGAACAGCGCGACGAGGTTGTCCCACAGGGCGGTCCCGAAGCTGAACGCGGGTGTCGTGAACAGCTCCGCTGACGACTTCGTCGCGGAGAAGAACACCCACACCACGGGCAGCAGGAAGTACACGGCGGACACGATCAGCACCGTCGTCGGCAGGATGGCGGCCAGCGGCACGCCACGGCGACGCGAGCCGGCCGGACCGCCGTGCGCGGACGGGAGCCTGTCGGATGAGGCGCGCTTCTCGCGCGAGGAGAGCAGGGTCATCGGTCGCCCTTCCGTGTGGCCAGACGTCGCCCGCCGAGCACGAGCAGGGACAGGAGCACCGTCCCCAGCGCCAGGAGGATGGATGCCGCGGCGGCGGAGTTGAGATCGTCGTGCGCGAACGCGTCTCGGTACACGCGCATGAGGGGGAAGAACGTCGAGTCGATCGCGTTCGTGAGCGTCGCGAGCATGGCCGGCTCGCTGTAGATCTGCAGCGCGCCGATCACTGAGAACAGCCCGGTGACGACCGTGGCGGGTACGACATGCGGCAGCTTGATGTACCAGGCGATGCGCCCCTCACCGCAGCCGTCGATGCGGGCGGCGTCGATCTGGGAGCGATCGAGCGACTGCAGCGCAGTGTAGATGATCACCGTATTGAAGCCGATACCGCCCCACAGCACGACGTTGACGATGCCGACGTAGATCCAGTCGCCGCTGAGGAGGTTGGGCAGCTCGACGCCGAAGGTGCTCGCGAACTGGTAGACCGGGCTGATGTCGGGTACGTAGAGGAACCCCCACATCAGCGCCGCGATGACGCTCGGAACGCCGTAGGGCAGGAAGATCGACGTGCGGCTGAACGACTTCGCGCGTGCCCGCGGCAGATCCAGCAGCAGGGCGAGCAGGATCGAGGTTCCCATGAGCAACGGCACCATGATCGCGGCGTAGATGCCCAAGTGCGCGAGGCTCGTCCAGAACGTGGGGTCCTCGAGCACGGAGACATAGTTGCCGAACCCGACGAACGTCTCCTCGCGAGGTCCGAACGCGCCACCGCTGGATTCGCCGCGGCCGCGGACACTCAACCACCCCGAATAGACGATCGGGATGACGAACACGAGGATGAACATCACGAGCGCGGGCGCCATCAATGCATAGGCGAAACCCGTGTGCCGTTGCAGGTGCGGTCGGCGCGCCCGCCGGGGCGGGAGGACGACGGTGCGCGTCGCCTCCCCGCCCGCGGGCGCACTCTCCTGGAGGAGTGCAGTCATGATGTCAGTCCAGATCGCCCTCGACGGTGGTCTGCACGGTGGACAGCACCTTCGACCAGTCGCCGGTCTCGATCGCCGCACCGAGCGCGTCGTTCAGCGCGGTGAAGGCGACCTGCGTGTTGGGTCCCCACTGCACGGAGACCAGGCCGGATGCGGACTCGGCCGCGGACGGCCAGTACGTGTCGTCCTCGGGCATGAGGTCGGGTGCCGGGCGGTCGATCTCCTGCCCGTGCAGGGCGGCGGTGAACTTGTTGATGCCCACGAGACCCTCCGCGCCCTCATCGGAGGCGTTCAGCCAGGTCAGGAACTCCACCGACTCCTCGTAGTGCTCGCTGTCCGCGAGGATGATGTCCGCCGATCCTCCGCGCGCGAACGTCTTCAGCTCACCCGCCTCCCACTGCGGGATCTGCGCGGCGCCCCAGAGGCCGACCGTGTCGGGGTACTGGTTCAGCAGCGGTCCTGGGGCCCAGGCACCGGCAATCTGTCCGAGCACCTTCCCGGATGCCGTGGCCTCGATGAACTCCGGGCTGCCGGACGGATAGGTGCTGATCAGGTCGTCCTCGACCAGACCCTGCCAGTACTCGAGCACCTCGGCACTGGCGTCGTCATCGATGTCGACGTTCCACTCGCCGTCGGCGAACTCCCACCACTGGGCACCGTTCTGCAGGGCGAGGCCCATGAACAGGTCGGCGTCGATCGCGCTGAAGTTGGCCAGATAGTGGTCGCCGGGCAGCGAGCGCACCTGCTCGGCGAGAGCGCGGAAGTCGTCCCACGTCTCGGCCGGCTCGATGCCCAACTGGCCGAACAGATCGGTGCGGTACACGAAGAGCGCCGGCCCCAGGTCCTGCGGGATGCCGAAGATCGTGTCGTCGAATGTGACCGTGTCGAGGGTGGTCTCGGAGAAGGCGGCTTCCATCTCGTCGCGCACGGACTCCACGTCGGCCACGACGCCGGCCGAGACGTAGGTGGGCAGCTGCGTGTACTCCGCCTGGGCGATGTCCGGACCTTCGCCAGCCCGCACGGCGGACAGGACCTTGACGGGGAAATCCGCGCCGCCGGCCGGTGCGGAGATGTTCACCTGGATGTCGGGGTTCTGCTCGTTCCATTCCGCGACGCGCTTGTCGACGTTCGAGCCCCATGCCCAGAATTCGAGCTCGACAGGGCCGTCGCTCGTGCTTTCCGAACCCGATTCGGCCGAGCCGCCCGAGTCGCCAGACGCGCATCCGGCCAGAGCCAGACCGGCGACGACGAATCCTGCGACGGCGGTGAGTGTCCTGCGGTGTGCCATGTGATCCTCCTTGATACGTGGTGATTGCGGGTACGTCAGAAAAGTTCTGCGAAGCCGAGCTCCGTGAGGTTCCGGTGGGAGATCTCGAGCGCCTCCCAAACGGTGCGTCCGTACAGCTCGTCCTGCTCGACGAGCAGGTACTCCGCCCCGGAGCGGATACTCGCGTCGATGATCCCCGGCCAGTCGAGGTTGCCCTCGCCGACCTCGGCGAATTGCACGAGGCCGTTCCATGCCGTCGCCCAGGTCGCGTGGTCGCCGCGCTCGAAGGCGTCGATGACGTCGGCGTCCGGCATCCCGATCCGGTAGTCCTTCAGGTGCACCATGCGCACCCGGCCGGCGTACTGCCCGATCACCCTGGCGGGGTCGAGACCACCCCTGGCGATCCAGTGCGCGTCGAGTTCGATTCCGACGTGCGGGGAGTTCTCGGCGATGAGTTCCAGGAGGTAGCGCCCGTCGACCTTCGCGAACTCGACGTGGTGGTTGTGGTAGTACAGCGCGATGCCCTCGTCCGCCAGTCGCGTGGCCGCGACATCCGCCCGGCGGCAGAAGTCGAGCACGGCATCCGTCGAACGCAGCGCGGGGATCGGCAGCATCCCGATGCGAACCATGTCCGCTCCGAGCGTGCGGCAGTCCGCGACGATCTTGTCGAACTGCTCCTCGAGCGAGTCGTTGATCCCGCCGGCGGTGAGTGCAGCCGACAGGGCGCAGTACTCGACACCGAGCTCGTCGCTGGCCCGTCGCAGTTCGGCGACGGTCTCCGCCGTCAACGGGATCTGTGACAGCTCCGCGACGCGGTAGCCGATCTCCGTCGTCCGTCGAAACGTTTCAAATGCGCCGAGCTCCGCGACGGCGCTCTTCAGCATCATCGCCTGGACGCCGATGCGTGCCATGAGGGATTCCTTTCGGGTGGGGTCGGTCACCAGTCGTGGACGGTGCCGTCGGCCAGTCGGTTGTAGGGCAGATAGGCCTGCTCATAGGGGTATTTCCCCGCTTCGTCGACGTCCAGTTCGACGCCGAGTCCCGGCTTGTCGCCCGGATGCAGCAGACCGTCCTGCCAGGTGAACGACTGCTGGAACACCTGGTCGGTCTTCGCACCGTGACGCATGTACTCCTGGATGCCGAAGTTGTGGATGCTGAGCCCCAGATGCATCGCGGCGGCCATGCCGACCGGCGAGATGTCCGTCGGACCGTGCATGCCGGACTTGATCTGGTACTGCGCCGCGTACTCCAGCGTCTTCTTGAGCGCCGTGATGCCGCCCATGTGCGTGACCGCACCGCGGACGTAGTCGATCAGCTGCTCGCGGATGAGGTCCTTGAAGTCCCACACCGTGTTGAAGATCTCCCCGATCGCGAGCGGCGTCGTGGTGTGCTGGCGCACCAGGCGCAGCGCCTCCTGGTTCTCGGCCGGCGTGCAGTCCTCCAACCAGAACAGGTCGTACGGCTCGAGATCCTTGCCCAGACGAGCCGCCTGGATCGGCGTCATCCGGTGATGCCCGTCGTGCAGCAGCGGGATCTCGGGGCCGAACTCGTTACGCACCGCTTCGAAGACCCCGGGGAGGTGCCGCAGGTACGCCCGCGTGTCCCAGTCCTCTTCGACGGGCTTCGCCCCGCGCCGCGCCGGCTCATGGTCGTAGCGGGCCTCGCCGCCGAACGTGTCCGCTGCCTGCGAGGCGATCCCGTAGATCGCCTTCAGCCCAGGCACACCGGTCTGGATTCGGATGGCCCGGTACCCCTGCTCCAGGTGCGACCGCACGGAATCGAACAGCTCGGGGAGCTCCTTGCCGGAGGCGTGCCCGTAGGCCAGCAGCCCCCGGCGCGATGCGCCGCCGAGCAGCTGGTACAGCGGCATGCCTGCGGCCTTCGCCTTGATGTCCCACAGCGCCATGTCGACCGCGGCGATCGCCGCCATCGTCACGGGCCCCCGGCGCCAGTACGCCGAGCGGTACAAGAACTGCCAGGTGTCCTCGATGCGGTGCGCGTCACGGCCCACGAGCAGCGGCACGACGTGCTCGGTCAGATACGCGACGACGGCGAGCTCACGGCCGTTCAGCGTCGCATCGCCCAGGCCGGTCAGCCCGTCATCGGTCGTGAGCTTCAGCGTCACGAAGTTCCGATCGGGACTGGTGACGATCACCTCTGCCCTGTCGATGATCATGCGTGCACTCCCTTCAGCTCGGCGATCGCGCCGATCAGCTCATGGCGGACGTCATCGTCCAGGTCGAAACGGCTCGCGGCGGCTTCCGCGTCCACGCCTTCGAGCGCGGCCCACGCGGCGAGCGCGCGGACTTCGCCGCGGCCGGCGTCCAGGCCGCAGGCCAGACGCGCCTGGATCACCGGCATCACCCGGACGCTCAGTTTGATCTCTGCATCCGTCGCGATCTGGCGCAGGGCATGCCGGATGCGGGCATTCTCGAAACGCGCCACGAGGGAGGCCCTCTGGGTGGCGAGGTCGGCGGCGTTGAACGGCAGCACCGCTGACGCGTCGTCCCACAGCTCGTCGAGCGCCGCGCGGCAGACCCCGTCGGTCGTGGCCTCGGCGACGGTCGTGTGGCCCGTCAGCTGCCCGAGGCTCGCGAGCAGGGTGTGTCCGGCGTTCAGCAGCCAGAGCTTGCGCCGCTCGTACGGTTCTATGTCATCCACGAACTGCGCACCGGCGAGCTCCCACTCGGGTCGGCCCGCGGGGAACTCTCCGCACAGGACCCAGGATGCCGCGGGCTCCGTGACGATCGCGCACGGGTCGTCGGTGACGGTGACGGGCAGTGCATCGGCGACGGCCGGCGTGATCCGGTCGACCACGGACGAGACGAACGACACGTTCTCGCCGATCCACACCACGAGCTCGGAATCGGCGGCCTGCGTCACGAGCGCGCCGAGCAGCGCGCCGTTGCCGTCGAGGTTGTCGCAGCTGACGATCGCGATCGGCCCCGCACCGGTGTCCCGCCGGGCGCGCAGGCCATCCACGATGCGCTCGATCGCCGTGCTGTCCTGGCGGTACCCGGCCTCGGTGATCGTGACGGTGAGCACCGCGACGGTCGCCATCGCCGCGCGCCACGCCTCGACATCGGCTCCGTCGTGCGCGGCGACGATCGAGGTGACCCGCTCGACGGCATCGGACTCGGGGCCGCGGACCACGAGGTCGTACACGCAGCCCTGCGCGGCCAGCGCGACCGCGGCATCCGGGCGCCGCCCGGTGAAGGCCGCGATCCCCCACTGCTCGCCGCCGGACCGATTCACGACCTCCGTGAACCAGGCCTGGTGCGCGCGGTGGAACGCCCCGAGGCCCAGATGGGCGACCCGGACGGGCGCGCGTTCGGTCGTGGTCATCCCGCGGGCACCTCGATGGTCGGCACTTCGAGGGTCACGTCGTCGTAGTCGCCCGCGATCACGTCGTCGATGCGCACCTTGCGCCCGAGCACTGCTGAGATGTACACGGCCCGGACGGCGGCGAGAGCGAGCAGCGCCTGCTCCACGGTGAGCAGGGGCTCACGACCCTCGTCGATCGCGTCGAGCAGGTCATAGTACTGGCGGACGTGACCGAAGCTGAACTTCGTGGCGTCGACGCCGGTCGGCGGCTCGACGGAGTATCGCTCCGCCTGGTTGTCACCGCCGCCGTACGCCCCGGCTGCGCCCTCGGCATCCTTCTTGAGGTGGATGTAGCGCAGCGCGTCACCCTCGATGACCGCCGAGCCGTCGGAGCCGAGCAGCTGCAGCCGCACGGCGAGACCGGGGTAGCCGGCGGTCGTGGCGTGCAGCACCGCCAGGGCGCCATTGTCGAAGGTCAGGGTCGCGACGGCGGTGTCCTCCACTTCGACGCCCTCGTGGGCCAGCAGAGCGATCTCAGCCGAGACGGTCGCCGGCCGACCGAGGAACCACACCAGCAGGTCGAGGGTGTGCACGCCCTGGTTCATGAGGGCGCCGCCGCCGTCGAGCGCCCACGTGCCGCGCCAGTCGCCGGAGTCGTAGTACTCCTGCGAGCGCCACCACGGCACAGTCGCAAGGCCGGAGGTGATCCGGCCGAACCCGCCGTCCGCGATCGCGGCGTGCACGATCTGACTGGACGGATCGAACCGGTGCTGGCTGATGACGCTGCACACCTGTCCGCGGGCTGCGGCGGCGGCCGCGGCATCCGCCAACCGGCGGGCACGGACGAGATCGACGTCGAGGGGCTTCTCGATCAGGACGTGGGCGCCCGCCTCCAGCGCGACGACCGCCTGCTCCACGTGGAGCCCGGAGGGCGTCGCGACGACAGCCAGCTGCGGTGCGTCGGCGGCGACCAGCTCCTGCACGGTCGAGTAGATCGCCGGACGCGATCCGATGCTCTCCTCGACGAGATCCGCGAGCGCTTCGGCCCGCGTGACGTCGACGTCGACGAGCGCCGTCAGGACGAGCCGGTCGGCCAGCTGCAGGACGGCTTCGACGTGCGTGCGTCCGATGACGCCGCAGCCGATGATGGCGGTGGACAGGGTGCTCATGCGAGGGTCACTCCAGCGTTGTCGGTGAGGGTGCGGAAGGCGCGGGCCGCGCGGCCGAACGGCTGTGCGCCGCTGAAGCCGCCGAGCGCGCTCTGGTCGGTGAGGTGGGGTTCGAGGGAGGCGAAACCGGTGAAGCCGCGGTCGCGGAGGGCCGCGATGGTCTCGGCGAGCTCGCCGTCGCCCTCGCCTGCCGGCACGACCTCGCCCGTGTCGAGCCGTGCATCCTTGACCTGCAGATACTCGATGTACTCCGCCAGCTGAGCGAAGCCGTCGGTGACGGGACGGATGCCGCACTGCACGTAGTTCGCGTTGTCCCACGCGAGTCGCAGCGCCGGCGAGTCGACGGTGCGGACGATGTCCAGCACGCGCTCGGGGACGTCGCCATAGATGTGCTTCTCGTTCTCGTGCACGAGGGTCACGCCGGCGGAGCGGGCGCGCTCGGCGAGCAGGCCGAGCCGATCCATCACCTCGTCGCGCATGTGCTCCACCGGCTCGCCCTCGGTCTGCCAGAACGAGAACATCCGGATGTAGCGCGACTCGAGGACGTCGGCGGCGCGCAGCGCGTTGTCGAGACGGGTGAGCTCGAACCCGATCGGCTCACTGAGCTCGCTCTTGCCGATCGGCGAGCCGATGGCCGAGACACCCATCCCCTCGGCGCGGATGGCGGCCCAGAGTTCGCCGAGCTTCTCCTTGTCGAGATCTACGATGTTGATCCCCCACGCCGATCGCACTTCGATGTGGCGTGCGCCGAGGGCGAGCAGGACGGCGCACTGGATGCGCGGGTCCGGGTGGATCTCGTCTCCGAATCCGGAGAGCATCCAGGTCGGCTGGGCGGTCGTCGGTGACATCGCATTCCTTCGTTGGTCCATGTCGGCGATCACCACGGTAGCGATCCGGCAACATGTTGACAAGCGTTTGCCTAAACTTTGCCACGGGCGACCCGAATAGATATGCTCGCCGCATGACCGACACCGACGAGGCCGCCATCGACGGCGGGGATCCGCCCGGTCGCGCCGCGACGATCACCGACGTCGCACGCCTCGCCGGCGTCGCCGCTTCCACTGTTTCGCGCGCGCTCAGCAATCCGACGCGGGTGAACGCGGTCACCCGGCAGCGGATCGAGCAGGCCGCGGCCGAGCTCGCGTACGTGCCGAGTTCGCAGGCGCGATCCCTGGCATCCGGACGAACCGGCACCGTCGCTCTGCTGGTGCCCGACATCGCCAACCCGTTCTACTTCGATCTGATCCGCGGCTCGCAGCGCCAGCTGCGCGCCGCCGGCTACACCCAGCTGCTCGTCGACACCGAGGAGTCCCAGGAGGTCGAGGCCGACACGCTCGAGATCATGCGCAAGTCCGCGGACGGGGTGATCCTCGCGGCGTCCCGTCTCGACGAATCCCAGCTCGTCGTCGCCGCCGCCCGCCAGCCGCTCGTCACCGTCAACCGCGACCTCCCCGACGTGCCCAGTGTGCTCATCGACACCCCGACCGGCGTCCGCCAGGCCCTGACCCACCTGCACTCGCTCGGTCATCGGCGGATCGCGTACGTGGCCGGCCCCGCCGGCTCCTGGTCGAGCGCCCGACGCTGGGAGGCGCTGCAGGATGCCGCGGCAGAGCTCGAGGTCGACCTGACGTTCCTCGGTCCTTGGGCTCCGCACGCGGCCGCCGGCGCGACTGCCGCCGACAGCGTCGCGTCCCGTGACGTGACCGCGTGCATCGTGTTCAACGATCTGCTCGCGATCGGGATGCTGAAGCGTCTGGCGCAGCGCGGCATCCGCGTCCCCGACGACCTGTCGATCGTCGGCACGGACGACATCTTCGGATCGGATTTCTGCCACCCGCCGCTGACGACCGTCTCGGCCCCCATCGAGGAAGCCGGCCGGGTCGCCGTGACGATGCTGCTGAGCCGCCTGTCGCAGAACGGCACTCCGCGCTTGCGGACGGTCTTGCCCACCTACCTGCGGACGCGCGAGAGCAGCGGTCCTGCGCCGACGAACGAGAAGGATGATCTGTGAGACTCGACCCCTCCCCCGATCGGCTCCTGCCGGCGGACCCGTCGACGAGGGCGATCGCCCGCACGCTGTACGAGATCGTGCGCGCGGCGCCGATCCTGTCGCCGCACGGGCATGTCGAGGCGTCACTGCTGCGCGACGACCTGGCGTTCACCGACCCGGCGGATCTGCTCATCGTTCCCGACCACTACGTGCTGCGACTGCTGCACGCGCACGGCATCGGTCTAGATGATCTGGGCCGCGGCCCGAAGGCGGTCGCACCGCGGGAGATCTGGCGCCTCTTCGCGGCGCACTGGCACGTGTTCGCCGGCACGCCGGTGCGGGCATGGTTCGAAGACACGCTGCATTCCGTGATCGGGCTGGACGAGCATCCGTCGGCCGCGAACGCGGATCAGCAGTTCGATCAGATCACCGCCTGGATCGCGGATGCCACGTCCCGCCCCCGCGCGCTGTTCGACCGGTTCGGCATCGAGGTGCTGGCCACGACGGACGACCCGACGGCGCCCCTGGATGCGCATGCGGCACTGCGGGACGACCCGACGTTCGCGGGGCGCGTGCTGCCGACGTTCCGGCCCGATCGGTTCTTCGACCCCTCTGCTGCGGGTTGGCCCGCAGCCCTCGACGAGCTTCATGCCGCCAGCGGCATGGACACCGGAACGGCGTCTGGCCTCATCGCCGCGCTCGAGAACAGGCGCGCGCACTTCCGCTCGCTGGGTGCGACGGCGACCGACACCGGGGTCGTCGACGCTTGGGCGACCCGCCTCCCCGCGGCCGATCTCGAGCGCATCCATCGCGCGGGTCTCGCGGGGTCCGCGACGGCGGACGACGCGACGGCCTACCGTCGGCACATGCTGTGGGAGATGGCGCGGATGTCGAGCGAGGACGGCCTCGTCATGCAGTTGCATCCCGGAGTGCTGCGGGGGCATCACCGCCCGACCCTCGAACGGTTCGGTCCGGACACGGGGCACGACCTGCCGCTGCTGACGAGCTACACCGAGCCACTGCGCGAGCTGTTGGGCGACTTCGGCACGAACGACACGTTCCGGATGGTGCTGTTCACGGTCGATGAGACCTCGTTCACGCGGGAGATCGCGCCGCTCGCGGGGTTCTACCCTTCGGTCTTCGCCGGAGCACCATGGTGGTTCCTGGACAGCCCCGACGGCATCCGTCGGTTCCGCGAGGGCGTCACCGACTCGGCCGGCTTCTACAAGACCAGCGGGTTCATCGACGACACGCGCGCCTACCTGTCGATCCCGGCTCGGCACGACGTCTCGCGCCGCATGGATGCCGGGTGGCTGGCGACCCTCGTCGTCACCGGCCGACTCGCTGAGGAAGAGGCTCACACGATCGCACGCGACCTCGTCGACGGCATCCCCCGGGGCGTGTTCAGGCTCTGACCGTCAACGCGCCTGGCCGGCCTCGTCGATGTCCGGGTTCATGCGGGTCTTCAGCACAGCGCCCCTCCGCACGTCGGACATGCCGTCCGAGGATGTCCTGTTTGATGCGGGTCCGCCGCGGCCGCACCCGCGCGAACCCGGACATGCCTGTACCGTCAGCGCGCGTGGCGGGCGATCTTCGCGAACATGTCCTCCAGGAGGAACCGCACGTCGATGCTCTCGACGACGAAGACCTCGCGCGTCAGATCGGCCAGCTTGTAGTGTCCGTCGACTGTGAACCGCACGCGCCGCTGACGGCGCATCGAAGCGCAGCCTGGTTCGAGCATGAGCGCGATCGCCGGAGAGTCGCCGAGTGAGCGCGACTCGATGGCCGTGCGGTGGTGCACGCTGTTGAAGTCGACGACCTGCTGCGCGAGGTAGCGACCGAGTTCGCCGTGCGGCTCGACTCTCGCCTCGAGCTCCGCGTAGGAGACGTTGACCTGGCGGTAGATGTTCGACGGCACCTGCCAGACGCTGATGGCGGAGTCGAGCACGACGTTCGCCGAGGCGATGTCGTTGCGAAGGTTGAACTCCGGCCACGACCCGGTCGAGACGATGCCGCCGTACGGCGGGCCGCCGATCCAGATCACCGTGGTGTCCGTCTCGGCGATATCGGGCGCGAGCAGCAGCGCCGAGGCCATGTCCGTCAGCGGTCCGAGGAACGCGATGTACAGCGGGCCGGCGTCGGTGCGCCGAGCCTCCTCGATGATGAGCCGCGCGCCGGGGCTGTCGACGGGCGTGCGCTCATCCGGCAGGGCGTGCGGCGCGCCGTCGGCGGTCGGCACCTCACGGCCGGGGTCGAGCAGGCGCAGCAGCAGGTCGAGCTCCTCCCGCGATTCCGCGAGCGACTCCGTCGTGCGATGCGTCCCGAAATGCGCAGGGATGATGCCGCGGATGTCCAGTGTCGGCGACAGCAGCGCGTGCACGAGAGCGAACTGGTCGTCCGCCTCGTTCTTCACATCGGAGTCGATGATGACGCGGCGGGTTCGGCGATCGTCGTTGATCAATTCGTCTCTCTCGGTTCAACCGGCTCGTTCGGCGAGCAGGCGTGCGGTCGCGGTGGCCATGTGGACGGCCATGGCGGATGCCGCGGCATCCCCGTCTCCGGCTTTCACACCGGCCAGCACGGCCTCGTGCTCGGCCGTGGCGCGCTCGGCGTGCGCGCGGTCGTGCACCGCGCGGTCGGCGTAGACCTGCAGCAGCGAGCGGATCACATGCAGATGGTCGGTGAGCGTCGCGTTCCCCGCGGCCTCGGCGAGCGCATGGTGGAAGTCCAGGTCGGCCTTCGCGAACGCCGCGAGGTCATCGATCGTGGCGTGCATCCGCGTGACGTCCTTCTCGAGGCGTGCGAGGATCGCGGCATCCGCTCTGGCGGCCGCCAGACGGGCGACGAAGATCTCCAGCCCTTCGCGCAGCTCGAGCAGCTGCGCCGTGTTGCGCTCACCGATCAGCAGGCCCCAGCGGAGGGTCTGCGGCAGCAGCTCGCTGGCCGCGCCGCGCAGGTACGTGCCGGAGCCCGGTCGCACGTCGACGATGCCGAGGATCTCGAGAGCGGCGAGCGCCTCGCGCACGGCAGAGCGCCCGACCCCGAGCGTCGTCGCGAGCTGCCGCTCCGGGGGCAGGCGCGTCCCCGACGCGATCGATCCGCCCGTGAACAGATCGAGCAGACGGCGGGCGACCTCGGATACCGGCGTCCCGGACGGAAGAGCGCCGAGTGCTGCGGCGATGTCGTCGACGGGGTCTCCGGGAAAGGCGGGCATGGCAGTAACCTACCGGGCAGGCGCGCGATTCGGCATCATTTGGTCAACCGGTTATGTGCGCAATGGAGGAGAACACCGATGACGACCCCTCTCGTGGATGCCGGCATCCTCGCCCCGGATGCCGCACTCGAACGCGTGCACACCGGGTCGATCTGGGCTGAAGGACCGTTGTGGGTGCCCGACCGGGCTCGCCTGCGGTGGAGCGATATCCCGAACGACTGCATCCGCGAGTACGACCCGGCCACCGGCGAGTCGTCCGTGTACGCGCAGGGTGTCGAGTTCACGAACGGACGGGCACTCGATCGCGACGGCAGCGTCGTGCAGTGCTCGCACGGACACCGCCGCGTCGAGCGCGACAGGGACGGCGCAGTCGAGAGCATCGTCGACTCGTGGAGCGGCGTGCGCCTGAACTCCCCCAACGACGTCGTCGTCGACGCGGTCGGCGCGATCTGGTTCACCGATCCCGCGTACGGCATCACGCAACCGCGCGAGGGGCACCCCGGCGTCCGCGAGTACGGCGACCACTTCGTCTTCCGTCACGATCCGGCGACCGGGCGCACGAGCGCAGTCATCACCGACGTCGAGCAGCCGAACGGACTCGCGTTCTCCCGCGACGGCTCGACGCTGTTCGTCGCGGACTCCTCCGACCTCCGCGACATCCGGGCGTACGACGTGCAGGACGGCACGCGCTGCAAGAACGGGCGTCTGTTCGCCGTGCTGGATGCCGAAGACGGCCACCCCGACGGCATCCGTGTGGATGAGCACGACAGGCTGTGGTCGTCCAGCGGAACCGGCGTGATCGTGTTCACCCCGGACGGCGCCCAGCTCGGACGGATCCCCGTGCCGGAGACCGTCGCGAACCTCTGCTTCGGCGGCGAGGACGGGACCGATCTCTACATCACCGCGACGACGAGCCTGTACCGGATCGCCACGCGCACCCGCGGCTGAGCGCCCTCCGGCCGGTCGAATTCCGAAGACGGCTTGCAATTGGTCAACCGGTTTGCCAAAATGGCTCGAGCAGCACACGCGCATCACCGTCGATTCCAGGAGTCATCGTGGACAACACCCAGACCGAGAGCTCGGTCGCGAAATCTGCCATCCGGAAGGTCTCCGTGCGGCTCGTGCCGTTCGTGGCATTGATGTTCTTCATCAACTACCTCGACCGCACCGCCATCGGATTCGCCGCACCCAACGGCATGAACGAAGACCTCGCGCTCAGCGCCGCCCAGTTCGGCTTCGCCTCCGGCGTCTTCTTCATCGGCTACATCATCCTCGAGGTGCCCTCGAACATCGCCCTGCACAAGTTCGGTGCCCGACGCTGGCTCGCCCGCATCATGGTGAGCTGGGGCATCGTCGCGCTGCTGTTCACGTGGGTGCAGAACTTCGAGCAGCTCGTCGTGCTGCGCTTCCTGCTCGGTGTCGCCGAGGCCGGATTCTTCCCCGGCGCGATCCTGTTCCTCAGCCTCTGGGTGCCCGCGCAGTACCGCGGTCGCATCCTCATGCTCTTCTACCTGGCACAGCCGCTGACCACCGTGATCGGCGCCCCGCTGGCCGGTGCCCTCATCCAGCAACACGGAATCTTCTTCGGCCTCGAGGGCTGGCGCTTCATGTTCATGGGCGTCGCCATCCCGGCCATCGTGGTCGGCATCATCGCCTGGTTCTACCTCAAGGACAAGCCGGCCGACGCGAAGTGGCTGACCTCCGCGGAACAGGTCTGGCTCACGGATGCTCTCGAGTCCGAGCGCAAGAAGACCGAGTCCACCGAGAAGCACGTCTCGGCCCGCTTCGCCTTCAGCAGCGGCCGGGTCTGGATGCTGTCCTTCATCTACTTCGGCTTCATCTACGGCCTCTACGCGCTGGCGTTCTTCCTGCCGACCATCATCGACGGCTTCCAGGAGCAGTCCGGCGTGACGTACGACGTCTTCCAGAAGGGTCTCATCACGGCGGTCCCGTACCTGCCGGCCGCGATCGTGATGTACTTCTGGTCGCGTGACGCCGGCAAGCGCGGGCTGAAGACCTGGCACATCGCCGCCCCCGCGATCGCCGGAGCCGTCTCGATCCCGCTCGCGCTGTTCGCCGGCTCCCCCGTCGCGACGATGGCCGTCATCACGATCACGGCGTGCGCGATCTTCGCCGCCCTGCCGAACTTCTGGACGCTGCCGACGCAGTTCCTCACGGGTGTGGCCGCCGCGGCCGGGGTCGCGCTCATCAACACGATCGGAAACCTCGCCGGCTTCAGCGCCCCGTACATCACGGGCGCCGTGCACGACTGGACCGGCGGATACGAGGTCCCGATGTTCATCGTCGGCGGATTCATGCTCGTCTCGGCGATCCTCATGATCGTGCTCGCCCGCAGCGGCCGCATCCGCACCGGCAGTGCAGCGGATGCCGCGCCCACCGCGCAGGAGACCACCCGATGACCCGTCTCTGGAACGATCCGTCGGACTTCGCCGACGAGATGATCGACGGCTTCGTCGCCGCGAACGCCCGCTCCGTGCGGCGCGTGACCGGCGGCGTGGTCCGCTCGACCGTCGTCCCGGACGGGCAGGTCGCCGTCGTGATCGGCGGCGGCTCCGGCCACTACCCCGCCTTCGGCGGCATGGTCGGCCAGGGACTCGCGCACGGCGCGGCGATGGGCAACCTGTTCGCCTCGCCGTCGGCGCAGCAGATCCACGCGGTCGCGAAGACCGCCGACCGGGGTGCCGGCGTGTTCTTCTCCTACGGCAACTACGCCGGAGACGTGCTGAACTTCGATTCGGCGCAGGAGCGCCTGCGCGCGGAGGGCATCGAGGCGTCGACGGTCGCAGTGACCGACGACATCTCGAGCGCGTCCGTCGCCGAGAAGCACAAGCGCCGCGGCATCGCCGGCGACCTGACCGTCTTCCGCTCCGCCGCGGCGGCCGCAGAGCGCGGCGACGACCTCGCCGCCGTGACCGCGATCGCCGCGAAGGCCAACGAGCGCACCCGGTCGTTCGGCGTCGCGTTCACCGGCTGCACGCTGCCCGGCGCACCGGAACCCCTGTTCACGGTGCCGGCCGGACGCATGGCGGTGGGTCTCGGCATCCACGGCGAGCAGGGGATCGACGAGACCGGCATCCCGACCGCAGACGAGCTGGCCGCGCTGCTGGTCGAACGGCTTCTCGCCGAGGTCCCCGACGGCATCGAGGTCGCGGGCGCTCGGGTCGTCCCGATCCTCAACGGCCTCGGCTCGCTCAAGTACGAGGAGATGTTCGTCGTCTACCGACGCATCGCCCAGCTGCTCGCCGATGCCGGGATCGAGATCGTCGACCCGCACGTCGGCGAGTACTGCACGTCGTTCGACATGGCGGGCACGTCGCTCACGCTGTTCTGGCTGGACGACGAGCTCGAGCAGCTCTGGGACACGCCGGTCGACGCCCCGGCGTACCGCCGCGGATCCGTCGTCGCCGCAGCCCGGTCCGACGAGGTCGACGTCGCGTCGATCGAGGACGTCATCGTTCCCGGTGACGCCGAGTCGCAGGAGGTCGCGCAGGTCGTGCGCGCCGCCCTGCAGACGATCGTCGACACGATCGACGAGCACGCAGATGAACTGGGTCGGATCGACGCGATCGCCGGCGACGGCGACCACGGCATCGGCATGCGGCGAGGGTCGCATGCCGCTCTCGCCGCCGGCATCCACGCGGTCGAGGCCGGTGCAGGCGCCAGGACGACGCTCGCCCGTGCCGCCGACGCCTGGTCCGACAAGGCCGGCGGAACCTCCGGCGTGCTGTGGGGTGTGATCCTCAACGCGGTCGCCGCTCGCCTGGGCGACGCCGGACGACCGGACGCGCAGGCCGTGGCATCCGGCATCGCCGACGGCGCGCGGGGCGTGCAGAACCACGGCAAGGCCGAGGTCGGCGACAAGACCATGGTCGACGCCCTCGTGCCGTTCTCGAGCGAACTGACCACGACCGTCGACGGCGGCGGCTCTCTGACGAACGCGTGGACGACCGCGGCGGACGCCGCGACGCGCGCCGCCGTGGCCACGGCTGATCTGCTCCCCCGCATGGGGCGAGCACGCAGCCACGGCGAGCACGCCATCGGCACCCCGGACCCAGGCGCGGTCTCGCTCGCGCTGATCGCCACCGCCATCGGCGAAACGCTCGCCACAGGAAAGGACACCGCATCATGACCGAACCGCTCCGTATCGTCATCGGCTGCGACGACGCCGGCTTCGACTACAAGGAGATCCTGAAGAAGGACCTCGAGAGCAACCCCGGCGTCGCGTCGGTCGTCGACGTGGGCGTGGACGCCGATGGGCACACCGCGTACCCGCGCGTCGCGATCGAGGCCGCCGAGCGCGTCGCGCGCGGCGAGGCCGACCGCGCCCTGCTGATCTGCGGCACGGGCCTCGGCGTCGCGATCGCGGCGAACAAGGTCGCCGGCATCCGTGCCGTCACGGCGCACGACTCGTTCTCGGTCGAGCGCGGCGTGCTGTCGAACAACGCGCAGGTGCTCTGCATGGGCCAGCGCGTCGTCGGGATCGAGCTCGCGCGCCGCAACGTGCGCGAGTGGCTGACCTACCGGTTCGATGAGACGAGCGCGTCGGCCGAGAAGGTCGCCGTCATCGACGAGTACGAGACCACCGGAAGCTGCTGATGTCGAAGAAGGTCGTCGGGGTGAGCCTGAAGATGTACTTCGGGCATGAACGCGCGCACACCTGGTTCGACCAGGTGTGCGAGCGCGTCCGCGGACACGAGGGCGTCGCCTCCGGCGCCGTCGAGTTCTTCATCACCCCGACGTTCCTGCAAATCGGTCCTGCCGTCGGCGCGTTCGCCGGCACTCCGGTGCGCATCGGCGGTCAGGACGTGGCAGCCGAAGCATCCGGAGCCTTCACGGGCGAGGTCTCGGCATCCGAGCTGGCCGAGATCGGCGCGAGCATTGCCGAGATCGGCCATGCCGAGCGTCGGCGGCTGTTCGGCGAGACGGACCAGGTCGTCGCCGCCAAGACGCGGCAGGCTCTGGATGCCGGGCTCACTCCTCTGCTCTGCATCGGCGAGACCGAGCAGCAGGACCCGCAGGATGCCGCGGTGGTCGCAGCCCGTCAGCTCGCGGCGTCCCTCGCCGGCGCACCGGCGGGCGCCGTGATCGTCGCGTACGAACCGGTCTGGGCGATCGGCGCACCGGAGCCCGCCGGTCACGATCACATCCGCGTCGTCGCCGCAGGTCTCCGGGCCGCGCTCGACGTCGATCCGATGCGCGCCGGATCCACGGTGATCTACGGCGGTGCGGCCGGCCCCGGTCTGCTGACCGCGCTCGGCGATGCCGTCGACGGCGTGTTCCTCGGTCGCTTCGCCCACGCCCCCGACGCGTTGATGAGCGTGCTCGACGAGGCGGTGAGCGCGCGATGATCGGCCTCGGCACCTACGCCTACTTCTGGCAGCACTCCGACCGCGTCGACGAGCCGCTCAGCCTCATCGGCGCGCTCGAGGACACCCGCGCGCAGGACGTCGACCTGTTCCAGATCTGCGACTACGCCCCGTTGGAGCACATGTCCGACGCCGAGCTGCAGGGCGCCGCCCGCGCGGCCCGCGAGCTCGGCATCCGGATCGAACTGGGCACCAAGGGGATCGTCCCCGAGCATCTGACGCGCTTCCTCCGGATCGCGGACGTCTTCGATGCGCAGTTGATCCGCAGCATGATCTTCGGGCCCGACTCCCGGCCGAGTCTCGCCGAGGCCCAGGTGTGGTTGCGCAGCAGCATCCGCGACTTCGAAGCCGCAGGGGTGACGCTCGCACTGGAGACGTACGAGCAGGTGCCGACCGCCGACCTCGTGGGCGTCATCGAGCGCGTCGGCAGCGCGCATCTGGGCATCTGCCTCGACCCGGCGAACGTCGTCGCGCAGCTGGAGAACCCGAAGGCGTGCGTCGAGCAGACCGCGGCCCTCACCAAGAACGTGCACGTCAAGGACTTCGCTTTCGCGCGACAGCCCGGCTGGGTGGGCTTCACCTATTCCGGCACCGCGATGGGCGCAGGGCTCCACGATTACGCCCACCTGCTCGCGACCGTGCGGCCGCGCGAACGAGGCATCAACGAGATCGTCGAGCACTGGCTGCCGTGGCAGGACGACCCGGAGACCACCATCCGAACCGAGCGGGAATGGACCCGCATCACCCTGGAACACCTGAGGAGCACATCATGACCGACACCTACAAGATCGCCGTCATCGGAGCGGGCGGGAAGATGGGCATGCGCGTGTCCAACAACCTCGTGAAGACCGATCACACCGTCTGGTACGTCGAGAACTCGCCGGCCGGGCAGCAGCGCACGATCGAGGCCGGGCGCGAGCTGACCGAGGCGTCCGTCGCGGTCGCCGACGCCGACATCGTCGTCCTCGCCGTCCCGGACCTGGCGCTCGGCCCCGTCACGGCCGACCTGGTCCCCCAGCTCCGCGCCGGTGCGATCGTGCTGACGCTCGACCCCGCCGCCGCCTACGCGGGTCTGCTCACCACGCGTGACGACGTCATCCAGGCCGTCGCGCACCCGTGCCACCCTTCGATCTTCCTGCAGCGCGAGACGCCGGAGCAGTGGGCGGACACGTTCGGCGGCATCGCCGCCCCGCAGGACGCCATCGCTGCGGTCGAGAGCGACGACCCGGCGAAGAAGGCGATCGTCGAGGAGACCGTCCGCGCCATCTACGCTCCGGTCATCGACGTGCACTGGGTCACGATCAAGCAGCTCGCCCAGCTCGAGCCGACCCTCGTCGAGACGGTCGCCTGCATGATCGGCGACCTCCTCAACGAGGCTCTTCAGGAGACCGTGAACACCATGGGTGTCCCGGAGGCGGCGGCTCGCAGCATTCTGTACGGGCACACGCAGGTGGCGCTCGCGAACGGTCTGCGCGGCGACAACCCGTTCTCGGACGCGTGCCTGATCGCGATGGATTACGGCCGAGAGAGCATCATCAAGGACGACTGGAAGAAGATCTTCCGCGATGACGAGCTCGACCGCAACCTCGCCCGCATGCTGCACCTCGACCACATCGAGCGCTGACATGGGACAGCTCGAGGGCAAGACGGCCCTGGTCACGGGCGCGGCGCTGGGGATCGGCCTGGCCGTCGCCACGCGTTTCGTCCGTGAGGGCGCGCGCGTGATCCTCGCGGATCGCAACGGCGAAGGTGCGGCCGCGGCCGCGTCGGCGCTGGGGACGAACGCGCGCGCCGTGACGATGGACATCTCGGATGAGGATGCCGTCGCGGCCGGCTTCGCTGCGGTCGAGGCCGACGGCTGGGCTCCGGACGTCGTCGTCGCGAATGCCGGTGTGCAGCTCTTCGGGCAGGATGCTCCGGCCGCCGACCTGGACCTCGATGTGTGGCGCAAGACGGTCGACATCAATCTGACCGGGACGTTCCTGACCGTCAAGCATGCGGTCCGGTCGATGCTGCCGCGCGGCGGCGGGTCGATCATCCTGACGGGCAGCCCGACCGGTGTGAACGGAGAGGGCAAGGACTTCACCGCGTACAGCGCGACGAAGGCCGGCATCCACGGTCTCGGGCGCACGGTCGCGGCGGCGTACGCCGACCGCGGCATCCGGGTGAACACCGTCCAGCCCGCCTACACCGAGACACCCCTGGTCGCGGCGATCAGCGAGGACCCGGAGTCGCGGGCCGCGATCGTCAGCCGCATCCCGATCGGACGCGCAGGCACGCCGGACGACGTCGCCGGCATCATGGTGTACCTCGCCAGCGACGACGGCGCCTTCGCGACGGGCGCGGTATTCCAGGTCGACGGCGGCATGACGTCGCTGTGATCTGAGGCACCTGCACTCCCGTACGATGGCGTGAAAACGTATGCCGCCGAGGGGGTGCAGGTGTCGAAGACGACCCGGCGGGTCCACCCGAACATCAACGCCGTCGCGCGCGAGGCCGGCGTCTCGGTCGGGACGGTCTCGAACGCGCTGAACAATCCGGAGCGCCTGGCCGAGGACACGCTGCAGCGCGTGCAGGCCGCGATCGAGCGGATCGGCTACATCCGAAGCTCGGCCGGCCGCACGCTGATCCGCAACCGTTCGGACAGCCTGGGGCTGATCACGCCCGACCTCGTCAACGAGCTGTTCGTGCGGATCGCGCGGGGCGCTCAGGCGACGGCATCCGCGCAGGGGCAGCGCCTCGTGATGGCCAACAGCCTGTTCAACGCGCACGACCTCGCCGCCGGCTATGCCCAGCATGACCTGCAGGACTCGTATCTCGAGTACTTCGCCGAAGCGCGGACCGACGGCGTGCTGGTCGCGTCCATGCGCGACCCCACGGCGGGGATCGCGCGCATCCGCAGTCACGTGCGCCCGATCGTCGTGATCAACTACGACGTTCCGGATGCCGACTGGTGCACCGTCCTCATGGACAACGAGCAGGTCGGCCGCTCCGCCATCGAGCATGTCGCGGCCCTCGGCATCCGTCGTGCGTACTTCGTCTCGATCCCTGATCTCGTCCAGCCCGTCATCGAGCGTCGGCGCGGAGCCCACGCGGGGGCGGCTGCGTGCGGCGTCGAGCTGATCGACGTCACCTCGAGCGGCCTGGATTCCGCATCAGGCGAGGCCGCCGCGGCGGCGCTCCCCCTGCACGCAGGTCAGCAGCGCGTCGCGATCCTCGCGCTGGCGGACGATCTCGCAGCGGGCGTCCTGAAGCATCTGCGCGGGCACACCGAACTGCGGGTTCCCGACGATGTCGCCGTGCTCGGCCTCGACGGAGACCACCACGACAACGGGCTCGACTGGATCACTCTGACATCGATCGAGTTGCCCGGCAGGGAGATGGGCGCCGAGGCGATCCGGCTCCTGAACGCCGAGGCCGAGCCCGACCACGTGCACGAACGGGTCGTGCTGCCTGTGCCGCTCACACTGCGGCAGAGCACGCTCGGCGGCTGAGCAGGATCAGCGGGCTTCGCGCAGCCCCACCCTCACGAGGTGCTCGTTGACGAACCGGCCGGTCGGGTCGAGCCGTTCGAAGACCGCACGGGCGTCGGCGAGACGCGGGACGACCCGCTCGATCTGAGCGCGTTCCATCAGGTGCCGCTTGCCCCAGTGCGGACGCGCGTGGAACGGCGCGAGCGCCGGCTCGATGAGCGTCAGCGCCTCGGTGACCTCGTCCGGGTGGTTCTCCCACGTGAAGTGGATGATGAACGCGTCCCGCTGGTACGCGCCGCTGAGCCACAGGTCGTCGGACGCCGCGGTGCGCAGCTCCGTCCAGATCAGGTGCTCGGCGTAGGGACCGACGACGTCGCGGACGGCGCGCAACGCGGCCGCCGCGTCGGCGCGATCGATGAAGTACTCGGTCTGGATCTCGTCGCCGCGGGACGGCTCGGCATCAGCGCGGAAGTGCGGCAGGCGCTCGTACCAAGGGCCGGCGGCGCCGATCACCGTGACGTTGTCGCCGAGTCCGAGGGGCTCGAGCGTCGCGGACAGCCGACCGCCGAGCAGCTCCTCCGGGGCGGTCGCCTCGGCATCCATCGCCCGGCGTTTGACCCACACCCAGCCGAGGTCCTCGCCCCAGCGGGTGAAGACGGAGACGCTGTCGCCGGCGGAGGTGACGGCGTCGATGTCGCCGAGGAGCGTTTCCCAGGTGACGCCGGCATAGAGGTCCTGGCGCACCAGGTACGTCGGCTGGATGTCGAGGGTGAGCTCGGTCAGGATGCCGAAGGCACCGACGCCGACGACGAGGGCCTCGAAGTCCGCATCGCCGCGGCTGACCTCGTGCACCTCGCCCGCGGCATCCAGGAACCGGATCCCCGCGACAGCGCTGGAGAGCACGCCGTTGCCGTCGCCGGAGCCGTGCGTTCCTGTCGACGTGGCGCCGCCCACGCTGATGTGCGGCAGCGAGCCGGTGTTGTGCAGCGCCCAGCCGGCTTCGTGCAGCTGGGCCGCGAGGACGCCATAGCGAGTGCCGGCGGTGACGCGCACCGTACGGGCTGCTTCGTCGATCGTGATCGGGCGGTCGAACCCGGCCATCTCGATGAGAGTGCCCGCGGTGTCGGGAAGGTCGGTGAATGAGTGCCGCGTGCCGAGGGCGTGCACAGGACCGTCACCGGCCAGCGCGGCGCGCAGTTCGTCCTCGTCGGCGACGACGATGTGCCGTGGTGCCCGGTAGTCGTACGTCCCCGCCCAATTGCCTGCCATGCCGGCCCTTCCTCGGTGTTTCTCGTGTGACGCGTGTTTCCTCGCCTGAGACTATCGGGCAATTGGTCAACCGGTTATGGTTGTGACGTGGTTTCGACGACGAGGTCCTGGTGGCGGACGAGTGCTGTGACGTGGAGTGCGCACGGCTGGAGCATCGAGGTGCGCGGTGACGAGCTCGCCGAGATCCGATACGGCGGGAGGATGCTGCTGCGTGCGGTCCGCGCGGCGGTGCGCGACCGCGGCTGGTTGACGGTTCCGGTGACGGTGCTGTCGGTGGCTTCGGACGCGTCCTCGCTGACGATGCACCTGCAGCACGACGGCCTGGGAGCACGTCTCGATTCGACGCTGCAGGTCGCCGCTCAGGCGGATGCGCTGCGCATCGAATGGGACGCCGTGAACACGGACGCCTTCGAGACCAACCGGACGGGGCTCGTCGTGCTGCACCCCGCGACGGACGCGGGGCGGCCGGCGGTTGTCGTGCATCCGGATGGGTCGTCGGAGGGCGTCGCCTTCCCGACGGCCATCAGCCCGCATCAGCCGATCGTCGGCATCCGCGAGCTGCGCGTGGACGACGATTTCGCGCTGGAGTTCGCCGGTGACGTCTTCGAGATGGAGGACCAGCGCAACTGGACGGACGCGTCGTTCAAGACGTACAGCCGCCCGCTGGAGCTGCCCTTTCCGTACCCGCTGGATGCCGGGGAGCGCGTACGGCAGTCGATCAAGATCCGGGCGCTCGACGGGAGTCGTACGCCGTCGATCGCCGACGATGCCATTTCCCTGGTCGTCGGCGGGGACGTGCCGTCGGTGGGCGTCGAAGCCTCGACTGCCCCCGATCCCGTGCCGGTGTCGGATGCCGGGAGCTTCCGCGTCGTCGAGCTGAACCTTGCGACGCCGAATTGGAGGGCGGCGCTCGAGCGCGCCGCGGGGGACGGCGTGCCGCTGGACGTGCGGATCGTGACCGACGGTTCGGCGCCCGTCCTGGCCGAGGCCGCTCGAGAAGTGGCCCGTCACATCGATGGCGCCGGCGTGCGCAGCGTCACGGCTTTCGACGCGACCGAGCATGTCAGCGACTCCCGCGTCGCCTCCGGGCTGCGCGCGGCGATGGCGGCATCCGGGTTGTCCGTTCCCGTTCTGGCCGGCGCGCGTTCGCACTTCACCGAGCTGAACCGCGAGCAGGCGCGCATCGCGCGGGACGTGGACGGGATCGTCGTGAACACGACTCCCCTGTTCCACACGCTCGACACCGAGCAGCTCGTGGAGGCGCTCGCGATGCAGCGGCTGATCGCCGAGCAGGCTGCGTCGATCGCGGATGGCCTGCCGGTGCACATCGGTCCGGTGTCACTGCGTCCGCGCTTCAACAACGTGGCGACCACGCCGGAGCCTGCGCCGACGCAGACGGATCTGTCCGAGGGGTACGGCGCCGAGTTCACCGGTGCCGTCGACGCGCGTCAGATCGCGCCGGAGCTGGGCGCCTGGGTGATCGCCAGCGCCGCGGCGTTCGCTGTTCCCGGCGTCGCGTCGGTGTCGTGGTTCGAGACGTGGGGTCCGCGGGGCCTTTTCTCGGCGGACGGCCGCACGTCCGCCGCGGATGCCGTCGACGCGCTCGTGTCCCTGGCCGGCGGAACGCTGCTTTCGGGCATGACCGCGGATGGGCTGGTCTGGGCTATCGGGTCGAGGACGGATGCCGGCGACACCGCGCTCGTCGCGAACACGGGCCGTGAGGAGCGGCGCGTGACGGTCGAAGGCATCGGCGGGGTCCGGGTCGGAGCCGGAGCGTGGGCGCGGGTCGCGTGAGGCCGTAGGCTCGGCGGATGCGCCACCTGATTCGCCTGACCGACTGGACGGAAGCCGACATCGAGGCGGTGTTCGCGCTGGCTCGGCGCTACCGGTCCGGCGAAGGCGCCCGACACGACGGCGCCGTGGCGATGTTCTTCCCGCCGACCAGCATTCGTACGCGCGCGTCGTTCGAGCGCGGCGCGGCACTGACGGGTCTTCAGCCGATCGTGTTCCCGTCGGAAACGCTCGACAAGCCGGAGGCGCTGGAGGACGTGGCCGGATATCTCGCGCAGTTCGTGGATGCGCTGGTGATCCGGCATCCGGATATCACTGTGCTCGAGCGTCTCGCCGCCGCGGACGCTTTGCCGATCGTCAACGCGATGACGGATGAGAACCATCCATGCGAGATTCTGTCGGATCTGTTCACGCTGTCGCTCTCCGCTGATGTGCGGGCTCTGCGCTACGTGTTCGTCGGCGCGGACGGCAACATCGGTCGCGCCTGGCGGGAGGCTGCGCAGGTGCTCTCGCTCGACTTCATGCAGTCCTGCCCGGCGGAGTTGGGGATGACGGATGTGCCGTCGACAGACGATCTCGAGGCCGCCGTCTCCCGCGCGGATGTGATTCTCACGGACGGGCCCGGGGCGCATGCCGAGGCCCTGTCGGGCTATCGGATCACCGCGGACCTGCTGGCGAAGGCACCCGCGGGCGTGCGGCTGACCCCGTGTCCGCCCTTCCTTCGCGGCCGCGAAGTCAGCGTCGACGCGATGGCAAGCGATGCCTTCGTCGGATACGGATTCAAGAGCGCATTGATCCCGGTGCAGCAGGCAATCCTCGCGCACTGCATCACCTCGGCGGCCTGATGCACCGAACCCGTCTCCGCGTACGCTTGGCTTACGAATTCTGCCGCGCGAGGGGGCGTTGACTGTTGGCCGATGAGCGCAGAACCGATGTCCGTCGGAAGTATGCGAGCCTCGGCGTCGGTGAGTTGACCGCTGCGGTCGTCTTCGGGTTCATCGGCGTGAATCTCGCGACGAGAGCCCCGGGCGACGCGCTGAGCCTCTGGTCTGGCCTTCTGCCGTTGCTGGTGATCCTCGTGCAGGTGGGCGTTTACTGGCTACTGGCACGTGGATGGGCGGGCCGAGGATCGATGCCGACGGGGATCGCTGGGGTCTACCGTCTGTTCCGAATCATCGATCCAGTTCTCCTGGCGGCGGGTCTCGCGGGCGTCATGATGTGGTCAACAGGCGGTTTCGGACTCGTGCCGGCAGTGACGGCCTGGCTCTTCGGAGTCGTGGAATACGTGAACTACTTCGTCGTCCGCTTGTCCTACCCGATCCTCCACTGGTCGACCCTCATCGGTCGGTGGAGCACGCCCCGCCTGGTGCGGGACCTGCGGACACGCGCCGAAACAGCATCGAAATCGAGCTGACGGCGAACCACCCGCCGGGGGGACGGGGGCATCCTCGAGTCGGCCCGGCGCTTCAGAAAGGTGGGGGTGGTTCTGGGGTGGTGTGTCCGGTGGGGGTGGTGAGTTGGATGGTGTCGTTGGGGCGGGATCGGTAGCGGGTTCGGGTGCGGTGGCGGTGGGTGTGGTGGTGGGGGCAGAGGGGTGCGAGGGAGTCGGTGTTGGTTCTGCCGCCGGCGGCCCAGGGGCGGCGGTGGTCGATGTCGGCGTCGGCGGCGAGGTGTTCGCAGCCGTCGCAGGAGCAGGTGCGGTGTTTCAGGATGAGCCAGGCGCGTTGGGCTGTGGTGGGCCGGTAGGTGCGGCGGTCCATGTCCAGGATCACCCCTTTGATGGGGTCGGTGATGACGCGGTGGAACGCGGTGGTGTCGGTGAAGATCTGCGCCGCGGTGACCGGGTCGATGCTGTCGCCGCCGACGATCTCGGCCTGCTCGGCGTCGAGGACGTTCTGGACGGCGGGGTCGATCTTGTTCCCGTCACGGGTGGCGGTGAGTAGTTGGACGGGGATCGTGACGAACACTTTCGTCTTCACCGCCGTATCGGTGCCGGCCCCGCGCAGCCAGGCGCTGGACAGGTCCGCACGGATCTGGTCACGGGTGCGGCCCTCCCGGGCGTCCTTGGACAGGTGCTTCGCGGTGGAGGTCGCGCGTCGGAACGCGGCCCGCGCCTCGTGGGAGGGCACCAGCGCGTGGTACCAGGACATGCCCCCGTCGATGTCTTCGACCCACACGGTCCGGTCCCGCATCGCCCGGGCATGGCCCGCTTCGGGCGAGAGGGGACGCAGCCGGTCGGTGAGGTGCTTGAGCCGCCGGTTGAACGTCGCCGGCGAACACGATTGGGACCAGTCCGTGCACGCGGTGTCGATCTCGGCGGATGCGGCCCGCTCGGCTGCCCGCTCTTCCGGTGTCGCATCGCCGGGCGCGGCGACCAGGCCGAGGGCGTGCACGGCCCGACCCACCAGGTACATGGACGCGAACCCGGTCACCGCCCGCTCCCACAACCCCGGCAGGTGCGCCTGGGCGCGTTCGGCGAGGAACACCTGCCCCCGCACATGCTCCTCGGTCATCGCCATCCGCAACGCGAGATCCATCACAGCGGCCCGCTCGGCGTACTCGACCGCACGGGCATCCTCGATCCCATCCACATACAGTTCCGGATGCCGACGGGCATGCCGGATCACCCGCAGCATCCGGGCCGCCTGCAACGCCGCCTGCCGATTCGCATCCACCTGGGAGCACTCAGCATCCGCGAGCAGCAGACCGATCTCCTCCGCCGGCCCGAGAACCGGGAGAGAAGAGCCGTGCGCTGCTGCATCCATGATCCCAGTTTAGTATCTATGTTCGAAACCGGCAAGGGTGAACCACCCGCGAGTTCCCGCCAACGATCCACAGTGATGAATGCGTTTCGACTCCTCGCTGCGCTCGTCGCTCAACGAGCGAGAGGGGCGCCGACGAAAGAGACCGAGACACACTTGACTTAGAGCGCACTCGAACTTCTACTCTGCTGACATGGCCTCAGAGGAGACAGCACTCACCATCGCGCAGATGAGCACAGCCACCGGGGTGTCAGCGCACACCCTGCGCTACTACGAGCGGGCCGGGCTGATCCATGCGGTCGCGCGGACCGCGGGAAATCGTCGCCGCTACTCCGATGCGGATATCGAGTGGGTGCGGTTCCTGCTGCGACTTCGGGAAACGGGTATGCCGATCGCGCAAATGCGCGAGTACGCAGAGCTCCGAGGGCGAGGGCCGACCTCGATCGAACAGCGACTGGACCTGCTCGAAGAGCACCGCAAGAGCCTGCGCGAACAGATCGCACGTCTCCGCGAGCACGACCGTGCACTGGCCAGGAAGATCGCCACCTACGAAGACGCGATCACCACAAGATCGAAAGGAACCGCACGATGACCGACACGACACAACGAGAGCAGCGGTTCACCCGAGGCAAAGACATCCTCGATGCCGTCGACGGCACCGCAGGAGCGAAGGTCATCGATGCGCTCGTGGACGTGTCGCCGGAGCTCGCCCATCAGATCGTGGCGTGGGGATTCGGCGAGATCTACTCCCGTCCCGGCCTCGAGCCGCGCGACAGGCAGCTCGTCACGCTCGGGATGCTGACGGCGCTCGGTGGTGCCGAGCCGCAACTCGAGGTCCACATCAACGCATCGCTCAATGTCGGGCTGACACCACAGCAGATCGTCGAGGCGCTCCTGCACTCGGCCGTGTACTGCGGCTTCCCGCGGGCGCTGAACGCGACATTGACCGCGAAGAAGGTCTTCGCCGAGCGCGGACTGCTCCCTGTGCACTGAATCCGCGGCGGGCGTGGCCGGATCACCGGCACCGGTATGGCGACGATACCTCGGCGTTCGCGTCCACCTTCCTCAGCGGAAGGGCGAAGGACGTCAGCTGCCGTCCCTGGTGTCGCTGAGCAGCGAGTGGCGGAGTCGGATATCGCTGAAGACGGCATCGCACCGGTCGCCCAAGGGCGCCTGACTGAGGAAGCCCACAAAGATCCGCTGTCCGGCCGGAATGCTGAGATGGAACAGCCGCACGAAGTTCCACCGCTCGCCGTCCGTCGAGGAGTGGAAGGCCCAGGCGTCGTCACCGAGGAAGGCGAGGCGCAGATGAATGCCGGCATCGGCGACGAGCTGCGAGTTGACATCGTCGGAGTAGGTGTTCGTCACGACACTGACGACCATCGGCTCGCCGTCCGGGGAGTTCTCGAAGCACAGCTTCGCCCAGTGGTCCTTGTCCGACCAGATGGACAGCGCACCGGCATCGAAGGTCGTGCGGTCACCGATGACGGATACGTTGGCCGAGAGCGTGAACGGCCCGGATGGAGCCACGAACGCCAGGCTGGCCGCCTGATGCTGCTGCTCTCCTCCGGTCGCGTCATTGGTCCAATCGACTCCGGCCGCGCTCCGCATGGTGAGCGTCTGGGTCGTCTGGTCGACCGATGCTTCGCCCTCGACGGGGACCCATGACAGCGGCGGCAGGGCATCGATGGCGAGATGGGGATGTGTCATGGCTCCTATTCTCTCTTCATCCGCGAGGTGGTGCAGCAGTGCGGGTACGTCCTCCTCTGCTTCGCGCGCTCCGGTACGCTGAATCCGCGACTGGCGTGGCCGGATCACCGGCGGGGAGCGCAGCATCGGCATCGTCCGCCTGGGTGCCCATCGATTCGACGAGATGGGTCACGCATGCGCTATGGGATGAATCCGCACCAGGCGGCCGAGGTGATCAGCGGGGGACCGCGGATCGTGAACGGCGAACCGTCGATGATCAACTATCTCGATGCCCTGAACGCGTTCGCGCTCGCCCATGAGGCCGATCAGTGCACCGGGCGCCCGGCCGCGGCCTCCTTCAAGCACGTCTCCCCCGCAGGGGCCGCCGTCGCCGGCGAGATCGATTCGACGGCCGCTGGCACGTGGAACGTCCCCGCCTCAGCATCCGACTCCCTGCTCTCCGCGTACGTGCGCGCTCGGGATGCCGACCCGAAATCATCCTTCGGGATGTCGTGGCATTGTCGCGTGCGGTCGATCTCGAGACGGCGGAGTTCCTGAGCACGGTGATCTGCGACGCGCTCATCGCTCCCGGTTTCGACCCAGGCGCCGCCGATCTCCTCAGCCGGAAGCGCTCCGGTCGCTTCCTCATCTTCGAGGCGGACCCGTCGGCGCCGATGCCGACACGCGAGCGTCGTGACGCCCTCGGGGTCGCTCTCGAGCAGGACCGCGACACGGCGGATCTCTCCGGCGTCCTTCCGTCCGGACTCAGCCCGACGATTCGCACCGATGCCCTGCTCGGCATGGTCACCGCGCGCTACACCCAGTCGAACTCGGTCGTACTGGTCAGGAACGGCTCGGCGCTCGGCATCGGCGCCGGACAGCAGAACCGGGTCGACTGCGTGCGTCTGGCCGGGACGAAGGCTCGGATCTGGTGGCTGCGTCGGCACGAAATCGTCACCGGACTGCCGATGGTCGAAGGAATGAAGCGCCAGGACCGCCTCAACTGGCAGATCCGCTTCGCGGGGCACGAGATGACCCGCGGTCAGCTCGCCGACTTCAAGGACCTGTTCGGTGCGGATGCTGCGGCCGCGTACGACGACCCCTCCTGGCGGGATGCCTGGGTGCACGAACTGCGCGAGGTCACGCTCGTTTCCGACGGATTCCTCCCATTCCGCGACAACATCGACCACGCGGCCGAGTTCGGCGTGGGCACAGTCGTCGAGCCGGGCGGATCGGCCAGGACGCCCGAGGTCGCGGCCGCCGCGCACGAGTACGGCATGACCCACGTCCAGACCGGGCTGCGACTCTTCCACCACTGACGTCGCCGAAGCCGCCGACACCACGAGGGGCCGCCCCGCAGGACGGCCCCTCATCCTCTCCGGTCCCCCGACCGATCACTCCAACGCGAAGAGCGTGTAGCTCTCGGCGTTCTCGGCGTTGATGACGATGCAGTCGATCGACTGCTTCTCGTCCTCGCCCGTCTCCCCCGTCTGCACGAAGCTGTCGGCCTGCTGCACCGCGAGCTGCGAGATCAGCACGGCCGGCTGCAGGCCCGTGGCCAGCAGCGTTCCGGCCTTGATCGCCTCGACGGCGTCGGGGCTGCCGTCGAACCCGGCGATGACGACCTTGCCCGTGAGGCCGGCGGCCTCGACGGCGGCCACGGCGCCGAGCGCCATCGTGTCGTTGCCCGCGATGATGCCCTGGATGTCAGGGTCGCGCTGCAGCAGCGTCTCGATCTTCGTGAAAGCCTCGTCCTGGCTCCAGTTCGCCGTCTCCTTGGCGACCGAGACGAGGTTCGGGTACTGCGAGATGACGCTCGCATAAGCCTCCGAACGCACACCGGCGTTCGTGTCGGATTCCTTGCCCGTCAGCTCGATGTACTTGCCGCCGTCCGGAAGAGCAGCGACCCACTCCTCGGCGACCGCCGCAGCCCCCTGCGCGTTGTTCGCGACGATCTGCGCCGCGGCGACGCCCGTCTCGTTGATCTCGCGGTCGATGAGGAACACCGGGATGCCGGCATCCTTGGCCTTCTGCACCGGACCGATCGACGCGTCGGCGCCGGCGTTGTCGAGGACGATCGCGACGGCATCCTTGCTGATGGCCGCGTCGATCAGCTCGCTCTGCTTGTTCGGATCGTCGTCGTGCGAGGCGACGGACGTCTCGTAGCCGAGCTTCTCGGCCTCGGCCGCTGCGGCATCCGCTTCGGCCTTGAAGAACGGGTTGTCGTGCGATGGCGTGATGATCGCGATCAGGCCGCCGGCATCGCCGGCGCCGTCGCCACCGTCGCCCGAACCCGATCCGGCGTCGTCGGCGGCCGGGCTGCACGCCGCGAGCCCGAAGACGAGGGTGAGTGCCGCTGCTGCGGCGAGGATACTGCGTCGCATGATTCTCCTTCGATCGTGCTGTGGTGCTGCTGACGTCGCAGCGGGGATCACGCCGTCGCCGGCGTTGACTGAGGGGGTGAGGACTGCTTGTTCGCCGCGGCGAGCGCCGCGTTCTTCGAGCGCGTGATGCGCTGCTGGGCCTGGTCGAGCATCACAGCGAGGATGATGACTGCGCCCTTGATCGCGATCTGCCAGAACGTCGAGACGCCGACAAGCACGAGTCCGTCGCTGAGGAAGCCGATGACGAACGCACCGATCAGGACGCCGCGGACGTTGCCCCGACCGCCCGTCAGCGCCGCCCCGCCGATCACGACGGCCGCGATCGCGTTGAGCTCGAACGTCTCGCCGAGCTGCGGTGCCGCGCTGGTGAGTTCGGACGAGATGATCAGGCCCGTGGTCGCCGCGCAGAAGCCGCTGATCATGTAGACGCGCAGCTTGACCTTCTTCACCGGCACGCCGGACAGCTCCGCCGCCCGCTCGTTGCCGCCCGTCGCGTACACCCAGCGTCCGAACGGCGTCTTGCGCAGCACCAGCGAGGCGATCAGGGCGAACACCACCATGATCCAGATCGCGGTCGGGATGCCGAGGATGCGCCCGCCTCCGATCAGGAGGAACCCCTGGTTGCCGAGCTCCTCCGTGCCGGCGAGCTTCGGATACGTCGTCCCGTTGGAGATGAGCAGTGCCGCCCCTCGGGCGACGTAGAGCATGCCGAGGGTGGCGATGAAGGGGGCGACGTTGAACTTCGTCACGAGGATGCCGTTGATGAAGCCGACGAACGTGCCGACCGCGAGCGCCACGACCACGACGAACCAGACCTGCGGGTACGCGACGATGTCGAACACCGTCAACTGCCACCCCTGCAGGAGCGTTCCGGCGACGACGCCCGACAGGCCGACCGTCGACCCGACGGACAGGTCGATGCCGCCCTTGAGGATGACGAACAGCATCCCGAGCGCCAGGATGCCGTTGTACGCGACGTGCTTGGTCATCGTCACGAGGTTGCTGAAGGTGAGGAACGAGTCCGACAGCAGCGCGAAGATGATGATCAGCACGATCAGCGCGATGAACGCGCGGCCCTCGAGCAGCAGCGAACCGATGTCGACGTTCTGCATGCGGTTCCGCCGGACGGCGGTGTTCTCGTCGGTCATTGCGCGCTCCCTGCGGCTTCGTCGGTGTGCGATTCCCCGGAGGCGACCATGAGGTCCTCGCGGGTGGAGTTCTTGGGGTCGAGTTCGCCGACGATCCGGCCCTTCGACATCACGATGACGCGGTTGGAGACGCCGAGCGCCTCTCCCACCTCACTGGTCGCGAAGAGCACGGCGAGCCCTCGGCGCGCCTCGCGCGCCATGAGCGCGAAGATCTCGGCCTTGGCTCCGACGTCGATACCGCGGGACGGCTCGTCCAGCAGGATCACCCGCGGCTCGGTCATGAGCGTCTTGCCGATCACGACCTTCTGCTGGTTGCCTCCGGACAACGAGGTGATCGACGCATTCGGGCCCGCGGCCTTCACCCTCACGTCGGCCATGCTCCGCGCGACCGCTTCGCGCTGGCGGCGAGAGCGGATCCAGCCCATCGGCGCGAACGAGAGCAGGCTCGACAGAGCGGTGTTCTCGCCGACGGACATCGTCTGCACCAGTCCGTCGCGCTGACGATCCTCCGGGACGAGCGCGAGACCCGAGGCGATCCGGTCTCCGATCGTCTGCGACGCCAGCGGCTCGCCGTGGATCAGCACCTCGCCGCGCTGGATCGGCGAGCGCCCTGCGAGCGCTTCGAGCAGTTCGGTTCGCCCGGCTCCCATGAGCCCGTACAGACAGACGATCTCGCCTTCGCGCACCTCGAGGTCGAAGGTGTCGACCGCGAGCCGGCTGGGATTGGCCGGGTCGGCGACCGTCACGCCCTCCAACGACAGCGCGACGGCGCCGAACTCGTCGAGCAGGTCGGGTGCCAGGTCGTCCGCAGCACGGCCGACCATGTTCGAGATGACCCAGTTCAGATCGATATCGGCGCGGTCGCCCGTGGCGACGAGGGCACCGTCGCGGAAGACGACGGCGTGGTCGGCGATCTCCAGCGCCTCTTCCAGGTGGTGGGAGATGTAGACGATCGCGACGCCTTCGTCCGTCAACTCACGGATCAGCGAGAACAGCACCTCGACTTCACTGCCGCTCAGGGCCGACGTCGGCTCGTCCATGATGAGCACTCGCGCCTCGCCCGCCAGAGCGCGGGCGATCTCGACGACCTGCTGCTGCCCGAGCCGCAGATCTCCGATCAGCGTCTTCGGATCGAGGTCCTCGGCGAGGCGCCGCATGAGCTCTCGCGTCTTCGCGGTCTCGGCCCTGTCGTCGACGAGGATGCCGCCGCGCGTGTATTCGCGACCCATGAAGATGTTGTCCTTGATGCTGAGGTTCGGCGCCAGGCTCAGCTCCTGGTGGATGATCGCGATGCCGCGGCGGGCGGCATCGACGGTGTTCTCGAGGACGATCTCCTCACCGCGCAGTTCGAGGATGCCGGCGGTCGGCGTCTCGACGCCGGACAGGATCTTCATGAGCGTCGACTTGCCTGCGCCGTTCTCTCCGAACAGCACCGTGACGGCGCCGGAGCGGATGTCGAAGTCCACGCCCTTCAGCGCATGCGTCGCCCCGTAGACCTTGGAGATGCCGCGAGCGCTCATGACGACCGTGTCGTCGGCGACGGCATCGACCAGTGCGGCCATCACTCGACCTCGATCGCGACGGGGACGACGGAGACCAGCGCCGGGTTCACGCGCGTGAAGGCTCCGGTCACCGTGATCGTCTGCCCCTCCGAGATCGGACCGACTTCTGCGAGCATTCCGTCGCGGACACGGTTGTTGAATTCGGTGGCGACCTCCTGGAACTCGAGCTGGTTCGTGAAGTCGTTGAACGAGACGGTTCCGGTCACGTCGCGCAGCGCCGTGCCGTTCAGAGCGGGCCCGATCTGGATCTGCACGGCCGTTTCAGCAGGAACGCCCTCGACCGTGACCGGCAGGATCGAGCCGTTCTGCAGCCCGGCCGTCGCGGTGAACGTCACGGGGAAGCTGTACGAGCTGCCGGCACCCGGCGCGTACCCGAACTCCCCCTCATCGACGCCGGCCTCGAGGTCGGCGAGCAGGGTGGTCAGGTCGACGGCGTCCTCCTCGATCTGCGGGACGATCTCGCTGTCGAACCGCTCGTCGGCGTAGGTCACGGGGTCGAAGCTGCCGGCGCTCGCGCTCGCCTCGGCATCCTCGATCGAGACGTACGTCGTCGTGGCGAGGCCGATGCCTGCCACGGCCAGAAGGGCAACGGTGATCGGGATCCAGGCCTTGATCCTGGGTCGACGCGCCGTCGCGTTCATAGGCTGCTCCTTCGCAGGTCTGCGGTCGGATGCCGCGACTCGGGCGTCGCAATACATCAACCGGTTGACCAAAAGGTAGCAGGGAACGGCGAGAGGCGGAACCCCTTGATCGGATCGTTATTGCGACTCCGAGGGCCCCTCGCGCCAGACCCGCACGTCCCATCCGCGCAGCACGATGTCGCCTGCGATCTCGTGCACGTCGTCGTCCAGGACGGACGACAGCACACGATCGACGTGCACCGTGCACTCCTGCGGAGACCAGTTGTGGACGACCCACACGCGGCCCCGCTCCCCCACCAGCGAATGCGCCGTCACGACGTCCGGCTGATCGACGAGCGGCGAGACCACCCGCGATGCCGACGCCGCGACATGCGCGACGATGCCCCTCAGCGTCTGCCGGTCGAGCAGCGCGCCCACGACGGCGATCACCCCGTCCCCGACCTCACGGCGCACCGCCGCCGCCCACCGACCGAAGTGCGGATGCCGGTAGCGCAGCAGCACCTCGGCATCCTGATCGATGACGTCGAGCGCATCCATCCAGCCGTGCGCCCGACCAGAGATCGTACCGAGACGCACTGAGTCCGCCTCGACAGGGACGGGTTCCGCCAGCGCTGCGAATTCCTGGTACCGCACACCGGCGAGCGGACCGAGCACCGTCGGCGCCTGCGCCTGACGCATGCGGCCCAGATCGTCCGCGTATCCCGTGCGGGGACCGACGATGAGCCGGCCACCGAGCCGCGCATACTCCGCGAGCGTCTCCAGCGTCCGATCGGATGCCGCGATGAGCCCGGCCGCGATCAGCACCGGGAAGCGGTCGAGCAGGTCGGACGCCGACGGCAGCTGCCGCTCGTTCACGTACCCGACCTGCAGCCCCGCATCGATCGCGGCCCGCCCGAAGTCTCCGACGATCCGGGCGTACGCCTTCCGATCCGGCGCGTCCGTGCCTGGCACCGCGAGCGGCGGTTCGAAAGCCATCATCCACTCGCTGTCGTGGGCGTAGACGATCCCGACGTCGGCATCCGGCTCCGCATCGGCCACCCATTCGGCGGCCTGAGCGAACTGCCGTCCGATACCGGCGATCTCGTCGTAGATGCGCCCGGGTTCCAGGTCGTGACCGAGAACCCCACCCCAGTGCACCTCGTGACCCGAGTGCAGCGTGTGCCAGTGCCAGTAGGAGACGAGCCGCGCCCCACGGGCGGCCAGAAGCCAGGCCGCCTGCGCGAGCTGGCCGTCGTACGGCGGGCGCGTGAGCCAGGCATTGCCGATCGATGCAGCGCCGGTCTCGGTCACGAGGAATCCGCCGCTCGCCTCCGCCCGGTCGAATCCGGTCGCCCGCATCCGGTCGGCCATGAGGATGAGCTGCGGCACATCGTCGGCGTACCACTGACCGCCCGCACCGTCGACGGACAGGTCGAGGGCATCCTGCGCAAGGTAGTACGCATTGCCGCTGGCGATGTCGAGGTGAGCGCCGACCGCGACGTCGTCCATGGCGGGGCGCTGATACGCGATGCAGGTGGTGAGGAACGTGTCTTCCGCGACCAGCTCGCGGGCGATGCCGGCCTGCCACCCGAGGAAGTCCGCCGTGAGTTCGGCCTGGAACCGCCGCCAGGCGAGATCGTACGCCGGTGTCGTGTTGCCACCCGGCGCCCACAGCTCCTCCCACTCGGCGATGCGGTGCGACCAGTACGCCAGCCCCCACTCGCGGTTGAGCGTCTCGACGTCGCCGTACTGCTCCGCCACCCGCTCCCGGAATCGTGCGACGACGTGGTCGTTGTGAATGAGGTGCAGCCCCGCCTCGTTGTCGAGCTGGATCCCGACGATCGCCGGATGCCGGCCGTGCGCGCCGAGCACCGCCCTGATCACCCGTTCGGCGTATCCGCGGAACAGCTCCGACGTGTAGTCGACCTCCTGCCGCCCGCCCCACGGCACAGGGGCACCGTCCTTGCGGACCACGGCGAGCTCGGGATGCTTGCGCGCCAGCCACGGCGGAATCGCGTACGTGGGGGTTCCGAGGATCACGTCGATGCCGTGCGCGGCGGCGCCGTCCAGGATCGGCGTCATCCAGTCCAAATCGAACACGCCGTCCTGCGGCTCCCAGGTGGACCACACGGACTCGCCGACGCGGATGCTGGTGATGCCGGCATCCGCCATCAGCCGGAGGTCCGTCTCCAGACGCGACGGGTCGGGAAGGTATTCGTTGTAGTACGCGACACCGAGGCGGGGTCCTCCGCGCCAAGCCCGCAGTCGATCCGTATCCGCGGTCATGTCAGGCCTCGACTCGTCGGATGCGCAGGGCGATCGCCTCGCCCACCGGCAGCGCGATCGGCGCGGATGCCCGATCGTAGGCGTCGTTGCGCTGGACGTCATCGAGCGTGAAACGCCGGTCGACCGGGGTGACGGTCATGTTCCAGGTGTCGATGACGTCGACCTCGAAGACGTCGCCTGCTTCGGGCCTCTCGCCCGGCACGCCGATCGGCAGCCGGAACGTCCAGGTCGCCGGCGCCGAGCGCCCGAGGTACTGGACGTACTCCTGACGCGGAACACCGGCGACGTAGGCCGGATCGTCCCACTTGTCGATCGGGTCCAGACCGGGTCCGTCGACCTCCTCGAGGATGCCGCGCAGGAACGCCAGCCGCGCCGGTGACTCTCCCTTGAGCGATCCACCCTCGACCATGTGGAGGCTGCCGGTCTCGGTGAGGAAGCTCTCTCCGTGCGAGGCGTAGCATCCGGCGACCGTGGTGATCCAGAACTGGTCGACGAGTTCGCGCGCATCCAGATTCCCCCACCGCTCGGGGATATCGCCCTCGTACTTGATCTCGTCGAGGACGACCGGCTTGCCCCACACGTCGCGGTAGAGGTTCGCGCGGCCGAAGTCCGTGGTGGCCGAGCCGTTCTGCACGGATGCATGCGTGACCCACGGCTGACTGTTGTCGTACAGCTCGATCCAGTTGTGGATGGAGCGCAGATGATCGCCGGGGTCGATCTCGGCGAGCAGTTCGCCCGTGCGGTCCCACCGTTCGTCGGGGCGCTCGAGCTGGTCGAACTCGTTGCACAGCGACCACCACACGTGCGGGTGCGCGGCCAGCCGCGCGACGAGGTAGCGCAGGTAGACGGCGTCCTCCTCCTCGGTGAGCTCGTTCAGTCCGAACTGCCCGCGGTCGTACGCGTTGTAGATCAGGACGTCGGCCTGGATGCCGCGCGCACCGAGCACTTCGACCGCACGGTCGAGGCGCTGGAAGAACTCCGGAACGGGCCGCGTGACGTCCCACCTCCCGTCCGTCTTCTCGAACGGCATCAGCGTCGGCTCGTGCTCGACGTACCCGCCGCCCTGCGGGAACACCATGAAGCGGAACTTGTTGAATCCGGCCTCCGCGATCGCGTCCACGGTCTGGGAGAACAGCGGCTCGTCCTGGTGGAGCCAGTTGTACGCCGTCGCACCGATCGGACGGAACGGCGTGCCGTCGGAGTGCGCGAAGTGGAATCGGTGCGCGACGCGCACGGGGCCGCGCGAGGTGCCGCGGGTGACGCTGAACGATCCGGATCCGACATCCACCGGAGTCTGGGCATCCACGACCTCCCAGGTCCACTCGCCTTCGGTCGGAGGGGCGAATCGCGCACGATAGGTGGTGCCGCCGTCCCAGAAGCCGGGCACTGTGACGTCCTCGGAGCCGGCCAGCCGGAAGCGGACGCTCAGCGGCGCGCCGGCCGCGCCGGGCAGCCGCTCGCTCCCCTCGAAGACGAGCTCGACGGGGAGATACAGCTCATGGGACATCGTCGTCATCCTCCGACACTAGGTGAAACCGGGCAACCAGTTGAAACGTTATCAAACTTGTGCATAATCTTGTTGCAGTGAATGCATATGCATCCACAACGGGATGGGATGCCATGAAGAACCAAGACGCCATCGACCGCCGAGCGGTCATCGCACGCCACCGCATCCGCCGAACCGAGATCGACGCCGAAGCACCGATGAGCGTCGGCAACGGCGAGTTCGCCTTCACCGCGGATGCGACCGGCCTGCAGACCTTCGCCGACTGGCACAGCCGGGCGGCCGCGCGCGCCGCCGACCGCAGCGCGACGCCCCTCGGAACGCAGAGCCAGTGGGCGTTCCACTGGGCGCCGAACCCCGACGGCGTGACCCTCGAGGACACGATGGAGCCGTTCGCGCGGCCGGACGGCGCGATCGTGACGCACCCGACCGCCTACGACTGGCGACTGACGGAGGCGCAGGCACGGGAGCAGCAGCCTGCGGGCTACTACTACTGGGTGAACCCGCAGCGTCTGCACCTCGGGCGTCTCGCGTTCCGCATCACGGACCCGACGACCGGGCATGTCGTCGACGATCCAGGACAGCTCACAGACACCGAGCAGGTGCTCGATCTCTGGACCGGCACGCTCGAGAGCGCATTCTCGGTCGGGGGGAAGCGGACCACCACGACGACCGCCGTGCATCCCGTGCGCGACCTGCTCGCCGTCTCCTCGCACTCCGAGCTCTTCGCCGCCGGCGCCGCCACCGTGCGTCTCTCCTTCGCCAGCATCCAGGACACGTGGGAGGCGGACGAGGACTGGTCGCGACCGGACGGGCATGAGAGCGTCATCACGGTCCTCCCCGACGGCACCGTCGAGATCTCGCGGCAGGTCGACGCCGCATCCTATTCGGTGCGGTTGCGCGCCAGGGGATGCCGGGTCGAGGTGCCGGAGCCTCACGTCGTCGAGCTCGTGCCGGAGACCGACCGGATCGAACTCGTGGTCGAGTTCACGCCGACGGAATCGACCGCACCGCTGCCGTCCGCACGGGACGTGTTCGATGCCGCCGCCGCGCACTGGGAGGCGCACTGGACGACGGGCGCCTTCATCGATCTCGACGGATCGACCGATCAGCGCGCGGCGGAACTCGAACGGCGCATCGTCCTGTCCCAGTACCTCACGGCCATCCAGTGCGCCGGCTCCCTGCCTCCCCAGGAGAGCGGGCTGGTGTGCAACTCCTGGGGTGGCACGTTCCACTTGGAGATGCACTGGTGGCATGCCGCGCACTTCGCCCTGTGGGGCCGGCCTGCCCTTCTCGAGCGCAGCCTGGCCTGGTACCGCGAGATCCTCCCCACGGCCCGCGCCAACGCCGCGCGGCTGGGGTACCCTGGGGCGCGCTGGCCCAAGCACGTCGGTCCGGAGGGGATCGAGAGCCCGAACGAGATCGGCCCGCTCCTGGTCTGGCAGCAGCCCCATCCGATCTCCTATGCCGAGCTCGTGTACCGCGCGAACGACGACGACCCCGACGTGCTCGAGCAGTACGCGGACCTGGTGGACGAGACCGCGGAGTTCCTCGCCGCCCTGCTCTGGTGGGAGGAGGGCACGGCCCACCTGGCCCCTCCGATCATGCCGGCGCAGGAGCGCTACGACGCCGCGACGACGTGGGATCCGACGTTCGAGCTGGCCTACGTGTGGTGGGGGCTCACCACGGCATCCGAGTGGCGACGCCGGCGAGGCGCCGACGTTCCGACGCACTGGCAGCACGCCATCGAGGCGATCGCGCCGCTGCCGGTCTCCGCGGAGGGCCGCTATGAGGCCGTCCGCGGCGACACCTCGCTGATCGATCACCCGTCCCTCCTCGGAGCATTCGGCTTCGTGCCGCCGACGCCGCTCGTCGACGCCCCGACTATGTCGCGCACGCTCGACATGGTGCTCGACGAGTGGGACTGGAACGCCACCTGGGGCTGGGACTATCCGCTGATCGCGATGTGCGCCACGCGGCTCGGACGCCTCGACGTCGCGTTCGATTCCCTGCTGCGCCCCCTGCCTCGCAATCGCCACCTCTCCAATGGGCACAACTTCCAGGTGCCCAACCGTCTCCCGCTGTATCTCCCCGGCAACGGCGGCCTGCTCGCTGCGGTCGCGATGCTCGCGTCCGACGACGACGGACGACCGCGCACCGACCTCCCCGACGGGTGGCGCCTGCGCGCCGAAGGATTCCCTGCTCGCCCAGGACGCGTCGACGCGACGGAGACACGATCATGACCGCATCCGCCGACCCGCTGTCCCCGCTCCGCCCCACGGTCAAAGAGCCCGAGCTCGTCTTCGCCCCCTCGCTGCTCCCCGGCGACTGGCGCAGTCACGGCGTCGACTGCCCGTTCCCGTTCCGGGCGGGCGGACGTCTCGGTATGACGATGGTCGGCTGGGACGGTCGCGGGTACCAGACCGGACTGGCCTGGTACGACGGCGAACGATGGTCCGAGCCGGAGCTGGTGTTCCGCCGCGACCCCGACTCACCGCACCGCAGGCACAACGCAGCCCTGACGTCCCTGCTGCGCGATCCCGACCTCTTCGGCACCGGCGAGCTGCAGGAGATCGACGGCTGGTACTACGGCACCTTCCACGCGTATCCGGAGGCGGGCTACGAAGAGGGATCGGCCGTCATCGGGTTCGCCCGCAGCCGCGACCTCGTGCACTGGGAGGAGACCGGCGGACTCCTGCGCCCCGAGGAGGGCGGCACGTGGGAGCGCGGGGGCCTGTACAAGTCGTGGCTGATGCGTCACGACGACCGGTTCTGGCTGTTCTACAACGCCAAGGACAGGGCCACGGGCGCCTGGGTCGAGCAGACGGGCGCCGCCGTCTCGGACGATCTCATCAGCTGGACCAGAGTCTCCGACGAGCCGCTGCTGCCGATCGGGCGCCCTGGCGCACCGGACGATCGGTTCGCCTCCGATCCCTGCGTGCTGCGGATGGACGACGGACTCTGGGCGATGTTCTACTTCGGACTCCGCTCGGGCGGGCCGGCGGTCGACCTCCTCGCCACCTCGCCCGATCTGCTGCGCTGGACCAAGGATCCCGTTCCGCTGATCGAGCCGGGCGCACCGGGCTCGATCGACGACTGGCACGCGCACAAGCCGGGCGTCATCCGCACCGGCGACCGCCTGGAGCACTACTACTGCGCCGTTCAGCGACGGCACGAACCCGTGCGGATCGGCGAGGATCTCCGGCCCGAGATGCGCGGGATCGCCCTCGCATGGTCGCCGCTGGCCCGCTGAGAGTCAGCCGCGCGGGAAGCCCAGCGTGCTCCGCCGCGCCACCAGGATCGGCTCGAGTTCGCGGTGCAGCTCGGCCGGCGAGCGCTGCTCCATCGTCTCGAAGAGGGCGTCGACCACGATCTCACCGACGTCGCGGTGCCGTCGACTGATGCTGGACAGCGGGATGAGGGAGGCCTCGGCGAACTCGTTGTCGTCGTATCCGATCAGCGCGAGGTCCTCGGGGACCCGCACACCGCGCCCGATCAGTTCCTGAAGGATGCCGAGGGCCAGCAGGTCGTTGACCGCGAAGACCCCGTCAGGGCGCTCGGCCGCGGACATCTCCGCGATCACCGCTCCGGCCTCGCGACCGGCGGCCACCGACCGTTCGGCCACGACGATCTCGGTCAGTCCGACGCCGTGCTCCTCCGCCGCGGCATCCGCTCCGGCACGACGGGCCGCGACCTGCACGATCCCGGCCGGACCGCCGACGAAAGCGATCCTGCGGCACCCGGCATCCCGGAGATGCTCGACGGCCTGGCGTCCGCCGGAGAACTCATTCACCGAGACCGAAGGCTGCTCGGCCGAGGTCGCGCGTTGCCCGACGAGCACGGAGGGCGTCCCTCGTCTGCGCAGCAGGGCGAGCCGGTCCTCGACCGGGTGATGCGAAGCGACCAGCAGCCCGCGGACGTGATGCTGGGCGAAGGCATCGAGGTATGTGTCCTCCTGCCGCGGATCCTCCTGCGCGTCGGCGATGAAGACGGACAGCCCGAGTTCCGTCGCCCTCGCCTGCACGCTCGTGGCGATCTCACCGAAGTGCGGGTTGCCGATATCGGATGCGAGGTAGCCGATCACCGAACTGACCCCCATCCTCAGCTGGCGGGCCGCATTGCTGGGCACGAATCCGAGGTCCGCGATCGCGTCGGTGACGCGTGCGGCCATCGCCTTCGACAGCCGATCGGGATGGTTCAGGAAGTTGGAGACGGTGCCGACGGACACGCCGGCGCGTGCTGCGACCTCTCGAATCCCCGCTGGCGTCATGAGCGCCAATCATAGGCGGCACGGAACCCCAGCCGCTCACGGATCCGGCGCGTGGACATGAGGGACTCGAACTCGCCGAGGTCATCGGCGACGGGCGTGCCGGGGAACCAGCGGGCGGCCAGCTCGCGCGACGGTGCGTCGCACCCGGAGTCGGGAGCGGCGACGTTGTAGACCTCGTAGCCGGGCTGTGCGGCTTCCAGCGCCAGGGCGACCGCGAGGGCGCCGTCCCGCGCGTCGACCCATGACCCGAGCAGATCACGGCGATAGTCCGGCTCGCCGGCACGTTCGAACGTCCCGTACTCGCCCTCCGCCACCACATTGGTGAACCGCAGTGCGGTGATCGAGGCATCCGGATGCCAGCCGACCAGTTGCGCGGCGATCGCCTCCTCCGCGACCTTGCCCAGGCCGTAGGTGTTGTTGGCACTCGTGCAGGACTCGTCCACCGGGAGCGACGGCGGAGCATCGTGGAAGGGGAAGCCCATCGCGGTGATGCTCGAGGCCAGCACGATCCGGCGGATGCCGACACGGTGGGCGGCGAAGAGCGCGTTGAACGACACCGTCATGTTGTTCTGGAACGTCGCGGCATCGGGCACCAGGCCGTTGACCGGGATCGCCGCCAGGTGCACCAGAGCGTCGAGGCCGTCGTGCCGGGCGGTGACCGACCCGAAGGCATCGAGCACCTGACCGAAATCAGTGAGGTCGACGCGGGTGAAGCCCGCGCCCGCGGTGCCTGCGAGATCGAATCCGACCACGTCGTGCCCGTCGGAGCGCAATCGTTCGACCGTCGCCCTGCCGAGCTTCCCACCGCTTCCCGTGACACCGATCCGCATGCGGTACCTCCCTGATCATGGCTCCGCTCCGCCGACTTGAAACGTTTCGAAATGGATGCCACACTCACTGTACACGCACCCTCTGGAGGACCGGAATGGCCGTCATCGTCGACGCACCCCGTATCGAGCACCACCGCGAACCGCTCGGCATCGGCGAACGGATGCCGAGGTTGTCCTGGCGCATCTCCGCCGCTCCAGAGGGGTGGCGGCAGAGCGCCTACCGGGTGGACGTCGACCGCGACGGCATCCGTCGCTCGTATGAGATCGAAAGCCCGGAGCAGGTGCTGGTGGCCTGGCCCGGCGACCCTCTCGATTCGCGTGACATCGTCACCGTCGCGATTGCGGTCCGCGGCGAGGACGGCGCGTGGTCGGAGACCTCCGAACCCACGACCCTGGAGACGGGCCTGCTCGCCCCGGAGGACTGGATCGCCCGGCCCGTCGGCGCGATCCGCAATGAGAATCCGCACTCCGACGAGCGGCGGCCGTCGCTCGTGCGGAAGGCGTTCGACGTGCGCGAAGGTCTGGTCCGCGCACGCCTGTACGCGACCGCGCACGGGGTCTACGAGGCCGAGGTCAACGGCACCAGGGTGGGCAACGACGCGCTCTCCCCCGGTTGGACGGTCTACGGCGCGCGGCTCAGGTACTACACCTACGACGTCACGGCGGCCCTGTCCCCTGGCGCCAACGCGATCGGCGCCTGGCTCGGCGACGGCTGGTACCGCGGGCGCCTCGGATGGCGCGGCGGATTCCGCAACATCTACGGCACAGATCAGTCCTTCCTGGGCCAGCTCGAGCTCGCCTACGCCGACGGTTCGCGCGAGGTCGTGGCGACCGACGGCACCTGGCGCTCCGCGCCGAGCCCGATCATCGCGAGCGGTCTGTACGACGGCGAGGACTACGACGCCCGCGAAGAGCAGCAGGGCTGGTCCTCGCCCCGGTTCGACGACTCCGCCTGGGAGGGCGTGCAGGAGCGCCACCGCGACACCGCGACTCTGGTCGCCCCCACCGCACCACCGGTACGGGCGACGCAGGAGCTGCGGCCCATCGAGGTGCTCACAGGCCCGAGCGGATCCCGCATCCTGGACTTCGGACAGAACCTCGTCGGACGCGTCCGCATCCGTGTCTCAGGCGAAGCGGGGACGACCGTCACGCTGCGCACGGCCGAGGTCCTGCAGGACGGCGAGATCTACACCCGCCCCCTGCGCGCGGCGCGCTCGAGCGACAACTACACGCTCGCCGGCCGAGACGTCGAGGAGTGGGAGCCGCGGTTCACGTTCCACGGGTTCCGCTACGTCGAGGTGACCGGCTGGCCGGGCGACCTGGATGCGGATGCCGCGGCCGGTGCCCTCATCGCCCGCGTGCTTCATACCGATCTGGAACGCACCGGTTGGTTCGAGTCCTCCGATCCGGCGCTGAACCGCCTGCACGAAAACGTCGTGTGGGGCATGCGCGGCAATTTCGTCGACATCCCGACGGACTGCCCGCAGCGCGACGAGCGGATCGGGTGGACGGGCGACATCCAGGTGTTCGGCCCGACCGCCGCGACGCTCTTCGACGTGTCGGGGATGCTCTCCGGATGGCTCCAGGACGTCGCGATCGAGCAGCTGCCCGATGGCACGGTGCCCTGGTACGTCCCGGTGATCCCCGCGGTCGACAAGTGGACACCGATCCGTCCGGGCGCTGCCTGGGGCGATGTCGCGACCCTCCTGCCCTGGACGCTCTACGAGCGGTTCGGCGACGTCGGCGTGCTGCGCACCCAATTCGACAGCGCGCACCGCTGGGTGGATCTGCTCGAGCGACTGGCCGGCTCATCTCGCCTGTGGGATACCGGCTTCCAGCTCGGCGACTGGCTCGACCCTGCCGCACCGCCGGAGGATCCGGCCGACGCCCTCACCGACCGCTACCTCGTCGCGACGGCGTACTTCGCGAAGTCGGCGCGCACTGTGGCGCGGATGGCCGAGGCGCTCGGGCTCGAAGCCGAGCGCGTGCACTACGACACACTCGCCGATGAGGTGGCTGCGGCTTTCCTCACGGCTTACGTCAACGCCGACGGCACGATGACCAGCGACGCGCAGACCGCGTACGCACTCGGCCTGCGCTTCGATCTCCTCACGGATCCGGAGCTTCGGGATGCCGCGGCGACCCGTCTGGCGCAGCTCGTGCGCGAAGCGGGCAATCGCATCGCGACCGGATTCGTCGGCACGCCGCTCGTCTCGGATGCGCTCAGCGGTAGCGGACAGCTGGACGCCGCGTACGACCTGCTGCTCGAGCGCGAATGCCCGTCCTGGCTCTACCAGGTCGAGCAGGGCGCGACGACGGTATGGGAGCGCTGGGACTCGCTGCTGCCGGACGGCACCGTGAACCCGGGGCAGATGACCTCGTTCAACCACTACGCCCTCGGCGCGGTCGCCGACTGGATGCATCGCGTCGTCGCCGGCCTCGCACCCGAGACTCCCGGCTACCGCCGCATCCGCTTCGCACCGCGGCCGGGCGGCGGGCTCACCTCGGCATCCGCACGTCAGATCACGGCGTACGGCGAAGCATCGATCGCGTGGCGCATCGAGGACGATCGACTGCACGTCGACCTGCGGGTTCCGATCGGTGCGGATGCCGTGATCGACCTACCAGGCAGTGACGAGGAGATCATCGGGGCGGGGAAGCACACCCGCACGATCACCCTCCCCTGACGACCTGTCAGGGGAGCTGGATGTCGGCACTGGCGCCGCGGCCGCAGACTGAATATCCTTTCGTAAGCGAATCCTCAATCGGATCGCCACGATCGGAGGTCTCGTGTCCCTTCCCCGCTACACCCGCCCCGCCGACGGGCAGGTCCGCCTGCTCACGAAGGTCGCGCGGATGTACCACGAGCGCGGCATCCGTCAGGCCGACATCGCCACCGCCCTCAATATCTCACAGGCCAAGGTCTCGCGGTTGCTGAAACGAGCGGAGGCGGTCGGTATCGTCCGCACGATCGTGACGGTCGCCCCCGGCGTGCACGCCGAGCTCGAAGAGCGCCTCGAAGAGCGGTACGGCCTCTCTGAAGCGGTCGTCGTGGACGTCGCGCCCGATGCGGACGAACGGGAACTGCTCGCCTCGCTGGGCGCCGGGGCCGCTGCGTACCTGGAGGCGACCCTGTCGGGTGCCGACCGCATCGGCGTCTCCTCGTGGAGCCAGACCATCCTCGCCATGGTCGACCGGATGCGACCCTTCACCGTTCGCGGCGCGACCGAGGTCGTACAGCTGCTCGGCGGCGTCGGTGCGCCCGAGGCGCAGAGTCACTCGAATCGCATCCTCGGCGAGCTCGCCCGCACGCTCGGCGCGGAACCCGTCTATGTGCAGGCGCCCGGCGTCGTCGCCGACGCCGGGATCCGCGACAGCCTGTTGTCGGACCCGTCGATGCAGGAGGTCAGCAGGCACTGGAACGAGCTCACGATGGCGATCATGGGCATCGGCAGCATCGAGCCGTCCGACGTGCTCGCCACGAGCGGCAACGCCTTCGCCGCCGAGGAGCGCGAGGGACTGCTCGACCAGGGTGCCGTCGGCGACATCTGCCACCGCATCTTCCGCTCGGACGGCTCCCGCGTCCGTGGCGCCCTGGACGACCGCATCATCGCGATCACCGTCGAGAACCTGCTTCGGATCCCGCGACGCGTGGGCATCGCCGGCGGCGAGCGCAAGCTCGAAGCGATCCACGGGGCTCTCGCCGGCGACTGGGTGACGACACTGGTCACCGACCTGCGCACCGCCGAGGCGCTCGCGGAGCGCTGAACAGGAGACATCGGAAGGCCTCCCGCCAAGAAGCTGTCTCGCTTCTCGACGGGAGGCCTTTGCCGTTCGCTGCTACTTCGAGGCGTCCCAGGCCGTCTGGTAGATCTCGACGTAGCGCTCACTGCCGTTCGAGACGAGTGCATCCTGGAATGCCTGCCAGTCGTCATCGCTCTCGATGTCGCGCACACCGGTCACGAACTCGGCACTGGCCTGCTGCACGAGGGTCTCGATGTTCGTCTGCACGGTCGACAGCTCGGAGGAGTCATCCTCGGAGATCCAGAGGTTCCAGTACGGGAAGGCCTCCTCCGGGCTGTTCGCCGCGTACGGCTCGGTGGCCTCGAACAGACGCCGGTCGTACCCGGCGAGATCGTAGATGTCCTCCGACACCACCTGCGCGCCACGGAACTCCGTGCTGCCGTAGTACTGCGCGAGCGGACCCCAGGCCACATTGGCGTTCTGCGTGGCCTCGGCCCCGCTCAGGCGGTGACGCAGATACAGCGGCTCGAGCGACTCGTCCAGCGCGACATCGCCGGCGGCGGGCCGGTCCCATGCGACACCTTCCTCGCCCCACTCGGCGCGGAGGTGGTTGTCGTAGTCGATCATCCAGTCGACGATCTTCACGAGCTTCGCAGCATCCGCATCGCTGGCGTTGTTCGTGATGACGAGCGACGCGCCCGGCACCGACGACAGCAGCTCGGAAGCCGGCGAACCGTTCGGTCCGGTGAGCGGCGCGACCGGGTCGTACTGCTTGTCGCGGCCGTCCTCCTGCCCGATCGTGACGAAGACGCCGGGGTGCCCGACCGTCGCCGCCCCGAGGATCGGATCGCCCGCGACGTCACCGAGCGCCAGAAGTGCGTCCTGGTTCTGCGTGAACGCGGACTCGTCGACGAGACCGTCGTCGTAGAGCGAGCTCACGAAGCGCAACCCGTCGCGCCAGCCGTCGGACGTCGGCTGCAGCGTCACCGTGTCGCCGTCCAGAGCCAGGGACGCCGGGATCGAAGCATCGGTCGTGGCGGCGGGCACGTAGACGAACGGGTTCATCAGGTACGGCAGCACCGAGTTCGCCCCCGGGGTGCCGGACAGCGGCACCTCGTCGGCCTGGCCGTTGCCGTTGGGGTCCTGGTCGCGGAAAGCGGTCAGCACGGCTCGGAGCTCGTCCGGCGTCGTCGGCTGCTCCATGCCCACGGCATCCAGCCACGCCGAGTTCATCCAGAGCTTGGACGGATAGCTGCAGTGGAAACAGTCGTTCCACTGCGGCAGCCCCCAGACCTTGCCGTCCGGCGAGGTGGCCAGCTGCTCCCATTCGGGAGTCTCCTCCCACGCCTTGACGAGATTCGGCGCATTCTCTTCGAGGAGATCGTTCAGCGGCCGGATGACCCCTTGGTTTCCGAACTTGACCAGTTCGGCCTGGGTGAACTGGTCGACCCACGGGATCATGAGGAACGCATCCGGGTAGTTCCCGCTGGCGAGCGCGATCTGGCGCGCCTCGGACGCGGAGCCCGCGTCCCACGTCGTCGTCTCGAACTGGAGGTCGACGTCGAACTCCTCTTCCAGGAAGAGCGTGAACTCGTTCGTGTTGAGATCCGAATCCGCTCCCTGCGGGCTGAAGATCTTGATGACGCCGTCGTCCGGCTCGTCTGCCGGCGGCGAACATGCCGCCATCGTCAGGGCGAGCCCGCCGGCGGCGATCGCGGCCACAGATCGGGTGAAGCGTTTCATGTGTTGCCTCTCTTCATCGTGAGGTGGAAAGCCGCCAGGACCGGGCGTCCCGACGGCCGGGTAGGGATCAGCCCTTCACGGCGCCCAGGAGCAGGCCCTTGGTGAAGTAACGCGCCACGAACGGATAGATGAGCATCATCGGGACCGTGGAGACCACGATGAGCGAGTACTTGAGCAGGTTCGACAACTGCTGTCTCTCCAGCGCCGAGGTCGCATCGCCGCCCGCGTCGTTGTTGAGGATCAGGATGTTCCGAAGCACCAGCTGCAGCGGGTAGAGGCTGTCGTCGCGCAGGTAGATCAGAGCGTCGAAGTAGGAGTTCCACTGCACGATCGCGTACATCAGCGCGATGACCGCGATCATCGGCCCTGACAGCGGCAGGACCACCTTCCACAGGATGCGGAGGTCGCTCGCGCCGTCGATCTCCGCGGCTTCCCTCAGCTCATCGGGGATCGCCGTACGGAAGTAGGTGATCGCGAGGATCGTCGGCCATACCGCGACCGCGTTGGGGATCAGCATCGCCCACCGGGTGTCGAGCATGCCCAGCGACTGCACGACGAGATACGTCGGGATCAGACCGCCGGCGAAGAGCATCGTGAAGACGACGGCGCCGGTGAGCACCTTGCGCCCCACGAAGTCGACCCTCGAGAGCGGATAGGCGATCATCACGGTGAGGGCGACGCTGATGGCCGTTCCGACCACCGTGTAGTACAACGAGTTGCCGAACCCCTTGAGGATCTGCGGGCTGCTCAGCGCGACCTCGTACCCGCGCAGCGTGAAATCGACCGGCCAGAGGAAGACCTCTCCGGCGGACACCGCCGCTGGACTGCTGAACGAGCTCACGACGATGAACCACAGCGGCACCAGCACGACGAGCAGGAAGGTCGTGAGGAGGATGTAGACGCCGACGAGGAAGAACCGGTCGACAGTGGATTCGCGCACCTTGGTCGATCGACCGAGCCGGCGTTGGGCCATCTTCGCGTTGTTCACCACAGTCCGTTCCCCGTCACGCGCTTGGACACGGCGTTCACGCCGAGCAGGAGCACAAGATTGATCACCGAGTTGAAGAGTCCGACGGCCGTGCCGAGGCTGAAGTCGGCGTTCTGGATGCCGATCTTGTAGGTGTAGGTCGCGATGATCTCGGACTGCGAGAGATTGAGAGGATTCTGCAGCAGGAACGCCTTCTCGAAGCCGACGACCATGATGCTGCCGACCGAGAGGATCAGCACGACGACGATCGTCGGCAGGATGCTCGGCAGGTCGACGTGCCAGATCTTCTGGAGCCGGTTGGCCCCATCCATCTTGGCCGCCTCGTAGAGCGCCGGGTCGACGCCTGCCAGCGCCGCCATGTAGATCACCGCCGAGTAGCCGGCGGTCTGCCAGACCTCGCTCCACACGTACACATGCCGGAAGAAGTCCGGCTGAGCCAGGTAGTCGACCGCTGGCAGGCCGAAGAAGCCGGTGACCGTGCTGAGCATCCCGATCCGCGGCGAGAGGATGAGGATCGCCATCGAGACGATGATGACGGTGGAGATGAAGTACGGCGCGTAGGTCACCATCTGCACGGTGCGCTTGAAGAACCGTCCACGGATCTCATTGAGCGCGAGCGCGAGGATGATCGGGATGGGAAGGCTCGCGATCAGGGCGTACAGGCTCAACAGGAACGTGTTGCTGACGATCGTGCCGAACGCCGGGTTGGAGAAGAGCCGCTCGAAATGCTCGAACCCTGCCCAGGCGCTGCCCCAGATGCCCTCGATGACGTTGTAGTCCTTGAAGGCGATGACCGCGTTCGCCATCGGCACGTACTTGAACAGCGCGAAGTACAGCAACGGCGGAATGATGAGCAGGTACAACTGCCAATGCCGTCCGATGGACCTGCGCAGTCTTCCTGGTCGACGCCGCGACGTCTTCCGTCCAGCGCGTCCGCCCGGCGAGGATGCCGTCGCCGACGCCTCCGCCTTCCGCACGCGCGCCGTGGGCGCTTCGACGTCGATCTGCACCACCTCTGAACACTCCTTGTCGATGAACTCGGTCCAGGGCGCCTACCGATGCCCCGTGAGAGCGGGGATGCGCTGAGACCTCGTCGTCCGAAAAATCGATTGTCTGGATCCTAGCCATCGAATCAACGGGGATGCAACCCCGCCTAAATATTCAACCATGGGGTGGGGAATACCTGTGTCGCGAGATCTCGGTCGACAAGGATGTTGCGGAATCCACCCGTCAAGCGTCTAAGGTGTCCTTGATCAGTAAAACGATTACCTGAGGTGAGGATGTTGTCAGAGTTGTCATCCCCGATGCATAGGCTCGAGTTCGCGAGTCCGGCCGCTGAATGGGTCGAGGCGCTGCCCATCGGCAACGGTCGTCTGGGCGCCATGGTCTACGGCCGTGAGGAGCGTGAGCTGATCTGGCTCAGTGAGGGCTCCGTCTGGTCCGGACCGGGGCACCGCGCCGACCCGCACCCCGTCAGCGCCGAAACAGCCCGAGCAGCGATCTCGACGTCTCGGGCGGCCATCGCCGCAGGCGACTACCTGTCGGCAGAGGACTCTCTGCGCCTGCTGCAGCACTCGTACCCGCAGTCGTTCCAGCCGCTGGCCCGGTTGCGCCGGACGATCGGGGCTCCCGCACCCGACCCGTCGCCCCAGGACGACGTCATCCCCGAACATGATCGTCCGCTCGCGGTCGACGACGTCATCCACCGCTCTGCGGACTACGCGCGGGGCCTGGACCTTCGGGCGGCGGTCGCGTGGAGTCACAGCTCACGCATGGACCAGCGGGCGTTCGTGAGCGATCCGCATCAGGTCCTCGTCGTCGAGGTCTCCGCGGCGCAGCATCCGGTGTCCTTCGTGCTCGACTCCCCCCTGCGCCTCGAGCAGGCCGGAACCGCCGACTCGGAGGCGTGGGCGGTTCTCCGCGCGCCCGATGACGTCGTGCCCGCCTACCAGCGCGTAGCCGATCCCGTCCGGTGGGCCGAGGAGCCTCGAGGAGTGCAGGCCGCCGTCGTGCTCCGCGCCGTCGGCGGGTCCGTGCGAACCCGTTCCACGCCCGAGGGTCTCGTCGTCGACGTCGACGGCGACACGGTGCTGATCGTCGCGGTGCAGACCACCTTCACGCGACTGGGTCACGACCCGGAACCGGATGCCGCTGATGCCGTCGCCCGCGCCAGGAGACTGTGCCTGGGGGCCGCCGGCATCGGCATCGACCGACTGCACGACGAGCATGCCGCCGCGCACGCCGAGCTCTACGACCGCGCCGAGTTGCGCCTCGGGTCGCCCGACGTGACCGGGGATCGCGACACGATCACAACCGACACGGACGCGCTCGTCGACGCCGCTGCCGCCGGCTTCGCCGCTGCGCCGGAGCTGGTCGCCCTCCTGTTCAACTACGGTCGCTATCTGCTGATCTCGAGCTCACGGCCGGGCGGAACCCCTGCCAATCTGCAAGGCCTGTGGAACCAGCAGATGCAACCGCCGTGGAGCTCGGACTTCACGATGAACATCAACCTTGAGATGAACTACTGGCTGGCGGAGACCACGGGCCTCGCGGAATGCGCCGAGCCCCTGTTCGATCTCGTCTCCGCCCTGTCCGAACGGGGACGCGAGCCGGCCGATCGCATCTACGGGTCGTCGGGCTGGGTGGCGCATCATGCCAGTGACATCTGGGCCTTCGCGGATCCGATGGGCGATGGGACCCACGATCCGGCCTGGGCGTTCTGGCCCTTCGCCGGCGTCTGGTTGAGTTCCCACCTGATCGACCGGATCACCTTCGCCCGCGACGAAGCCGCCGCGCGCCGTTTCTGGCCTGTGCTGACCGGCGCGGCGAGGTTCGTCCTCGATTGGCTCGAGCCGCGCGACGACGGTTCGCTCGGCACCTCGCCGTCCACGTCGCCGGAGAACAGGTTCGTGGCACCGGACGGATCGATCTCGTCCGTGGCCGCCGACTCCACGATGGACCTCGAACTCTCCCGCCATCTGCTGCGTTCGCTGCTGCGGGTCGCGGACGACTACGGACTGCGTGCGGAGTCCCCCGACCTGTGCGCGGAAGCAGAAGCCGCATTGCCCCTGATCCCCGAGATCGGCGTCGATGACGACGGGCTGCTGCGCGAATGGGCCGACGTCGACCGCATGCACGATCCGCGTCATCGCCACATCGCGCACCTGGTCAGCGTGCATCCGACCGATGCTCCGCCATCGCCGCGCACCGCGGAAGCCGCGAGCCGAAGCCTGGACGCCCGCGGAGACGAGGGCACCGGCTGGTCGCTCGCCTGGAAGATCGCGATGCGGGCACGGCTGCACGAGCCGGAGGCCGTGGCCCGCCTGCTCGACCTGTTCGTCCGCCGCAACATCGAGATCGAACCCGGTCCCGGCGGCGGACGCTGGCGGGGCGGCCTGTACCGCAACCTGTTCTCGGCGCACCCGCCGTTCCAGATCGACGGCAACCTCGGCATCGTGGCGTCGGTCGTCGAATGCCTCGTCCAGTCCCACGCCGGCCGCATCGAGCTGCTTCCCGCGCTGCCCCCAGGACTTGCGGACGGCGAGGTCCGGGGTCTGCGCGCACGCGGCGGACTCATCGTGGACCTGCGATGGAGCGCTGGAGCGCTGACGGAGGCCACGATCACGCCGTTGCCGGGGAGCGCCGAGACCGTCCGGGTGGTGCACGGTGCCCGCGAGCGGGTCGTCCCCCTCGAGCCGGGGCGCCCCGTGCGCCTCACCATCGCCGATTTCTCTCAGGAGCACGCATCATGATCGCCGCGCAGCAAGGAACCCTCCGCCCACTGGACGGATTCCTGGTCCTCGATTTCAGCCAGTTCCTCGCCGGCCCCGTGGCGGCTCTTCGCCTCGCCGACCTCGGCGCACGCGTGATCAAGATCGAGCGTCCGGTGATCGGGGACATCGGTCGGGGACTGGCTTTCGCCGGGGCGAGGGCCGGTGCGGACACGGTCTCCTTCCACGCCATGAACCGCGGCAAGCAGAGCGTGGCGGCCGACCTCAAGAACCCGGACGATCTCGCTTTCGTGCGTCGACTCGTCGAGCAGGCGGACGTGGTCGTGGAGAACTTCCGCCCCGGTGTGATGAAGCGGCTCGGGCTGGACTACGACACGATCCGCGCGGAGAACCCCGGCGTGGTCTACGGGTCGATCACCGGGTACGGCGACGACGGGCCATGGCGCGACCGTCCGGGCCAGGATCTGCTCGCCCAGTCGATCGCCGGCCTGCCGTGGCTGCAGGCGGATCCGGAGCCGCGCCCCGTCGGCATCGCCATCGCCGACCACCTCGCCTCCTGCCACCTCGCCCACGGCATCACGGCCCTGCTGCTGCGGCGGCTGCGCACCGGCGTCGGCGGCCAGGTGCAGACCTCGCTCCTGGAGGCGATGCTCGACCTGCAGTTCGAGATGCTCTCGGTGCGGCTCACGGAGCCGGATGCCGTCGCCACCCGGCGCCCGCGAGGACCGCACAGCGCGCACGCCCATCTCCCGGCGCCGTACGGCGTGTACCCGACCGCGGACGGCTACCTGTCGATCGCCATGAATCCGGTGCCGGAGCTGGGCGCGCTGCTGCAGATCCCCGAACTCGTGGCGCTGACCGATCCGGATTCCTGGTGGGATCAGCGCAGTCGCATCGAGACGCTGATCGCCGACCGCCTCCGAACGGACAGCACGGAGAGCTGGCTCACCGTACTCGATGCCGCAGACATCTGGTGCGCGCCTCTGCACACCGTCGATGAACTGGTCGAGCACGACGGCTTCCGGGCGATCGACATGGTGCAGACGCTCGACCGCGCGGAGAGCGACGGCGCCCGCACCACCGTGACGACGACCCGGCTTCCCTTCCGCGTGGACGGCGAGCGGCTCTGGGGATCCGGGGCGGCTCCCGTGCTCGGCGAGGACACCGAGCGGGTCCGCGACGAACTGGCTCCGGCCAGGGAACCCGTCGGCAGGAGCATCTCGTGACCGTCCGTCTGCGCGGCATCACCTGGGACCACGAGCGCGGCCGGGACAGCATCGTCGCGGCATCCCGCGCCTACGCGGATGCCGGGCACGACGTCGACATCGAATGGGAGGCGCGTTCCCTGCAGGCGTTCGCCGATCAGGATCTGGACGCGTTGACGCGGACGTACGACCTGCTCGTCATCGATCACCCCCATATCCCGCAGGCCGCGCACGCGGGGCTGCTCGCTCCGCTCCCTGAGGGGGAAGCACGAGGCGTCTTCGTGGGGCGCTCCGATCAGAGCTACCGCTGGCAGGGCGCGCGGTACGGCCTCGCCATCGATGCCGCAGCGCAGGTCGCCGCCTACCGGCCCGATCTGCTTCCCGAGCCACCCCGCACGTGGCCGGACGTCCTGGACCTGGCACGCGACGGCCGCGTCCTCTGGCCGGCCAAGCCGATCGACGCCTTCGCGTCGGTCTTCACGCTGTCTTCGGCCCTGCAGGGCGCGGATGCCGGTCGGGACGGGTTCGCCGAACCGGATGCCTTCGCGCAGGCATGGGATCTCCTCGGCCGGCTGCGCGACCTCGTCCCCGCCGACTGTCTTCACGAGAACCCGATCCAGACCGCGGACCGCCTTGCGGCCTCGACCCGCTGGGCTTACGCTCCGCTGCTTTACGGATACAGCAATTACGCGAGAGCAGGCTTCCGCGACAACGTCCTGCGCTGGACGGACATCCCCGAGATCGACGACCGGCCGCAGGGCTCGATGCTCGGCGGTGCCGGCCTGGCCGTCTCCGCTCGTACCGCGCACCGCGATGAGGCGATCGCCTTCGCCACCTGGGTCGCCACAGGCGAGGTCCAACGCGGCGTGTACGCGCAGGCCGGGGGACAGCCAGGACATGCGTCCGCCTGGACGGACGCCGCGCTCGATGAGCTGACCGGAGGGTTCTTCGCCGACACGCGCCGCACCCTGGAGCTGGCGAGCCTGCGCCCGCAGCATCCGGACTACATGGCGGTGCAGGATGCCGCATGCGAACGGGTGCATCGAGGACTGCTGAACCGCGAGCACGCATCCGCGGTGCTCGCCGATCTGGATCCGCTGTTCGCGTCGTTGGGAGCCGTGCATGCTCGTCGTTGATCGATATCTGGAGGACTACGCCTCCGGCGAAGTGCGACGCACTCTCGGGCGCACCATCACCGAGACCGATGTCGTGCTGCACGCCGGGCAGACCGGGGACTTCTTCCCGCATCACATGGATGAGAACTGGTGCGTCAACGAGGCGGGGCTGGGCGGACGCATCGCGCACGGCACTCTGATCATCGCGATCGCGGTCGGCATGACCGCGGGCGACGTCAATCCGCAGGCGATGAGCTACGGCTACGACCGGATCCGGTTCGTCAAACCGGTCTTCCTCGGCGACACCATTACCGTGGAGGCGGAGGTCATCGCGATCGCCGACCACCCTCGCCGCCCCGAACTCGGCCGGGTGGACGAGCAGGTGAGGGTCACCAACCAGCACGGCGACGTCGTCCTGTCGCTCGTGCATCTGTACGTCGTGAACAAGCGAGGTGACCGGGAGTGATCGACACGCATCTGCATGTCTGGGCGCGTGCGCGTTCGCCGTATCACTGGCTCGATGACGCGCCGGAGCCGCTGCGCGCCGATCATTCCTTGGAGCAGGGCCTCTCCGCGGTGTCCGCGCACGGCTTCGATCGTGCCGTACTCGTGCAGGCCGATGAGACGCTCGAAGAGACGACGTACCTGCTCGAGCTGGCCGCTTCCGACCCGCGTGTGGTCGGCGCCGTGTGCTATCTCCCACTGGAGGCGCCGATGATCGTCGCGGAACATCTTCCGCGACTGGTGGCGGATCCGTGGTTCGTCGGCGTGCGCAATCTCACCCACGATCGACCGAACCCCGGTTGGATCCTCGGTGAGGATCAGCGCCGCAGCCTGGACCGTCTCGAGGCCGCAGGCGTCCCGCTCGACTACATCGCCGTGTCGCCGGAGCACCTTCGGAATCTGTGCTCGCTCGCCCGTCGGCACCCCGGCCTGACGATCGTGCTCGACCACCTGGGCAAGCCGCCGGTCGGACGCCCGGAATACGACCGCTGGGTCGATCAGCTCGCCGAGACCGCCTCCCTGCCGAACGTGATCGCGAAGATCTCCGGGATCTACCCGGCCGCTGCGGCCGAGCGAGTCGCCTCCATCACCGATGAGCAGATGGCGGCGATCCTCACCACCGCGCTCGCGTCGTTCGGATCGGATCGGCTCATGCTCGGCAGCGACTGGCCCATGGGCACCGTCGCCGGCGGAACGGATGCCGCGCTGAGCGTGCTCCTGGCCGCCGTCGACGCGCTCGCCCCCGATCAGGCGGACGCTCTCCGACAACGGACGGCCACCCGCGTCTACGGATTGAAGGCATGACCCTCGCGGAGTTCGCGCCCGACCCCGCCTATGCGGCCGGGCCGCCGAGCGATCCGCTGCCGATCATCCTGATCGGTGCGGGTGGGATCGCCCGCGATGCGCACCTGCCGGCCTACCGCAAGGCTGGTCTGCCGGTCGCGGCGGTCGTCGACCTCGACGCCGCCCGCGCCATCGACCTGGCCAGAGCGTTCGGCGTGCCGACCACCTTCACAGATCTCGCGACAGCGACAGCGACCCACGGCACTGCGGCCGTGTACGACGTCGCCGTGATGCCGGACGCGTTCGCGTCGATCCTGGATGCGCTGCCCGACGGCGCCGCCGTGCAGCTGCAGAAGCCCTTGGGGTACACCCTCGCGCAGGCGCGCGACCTGATCGATATCATCCGCCGCAAGGGGCTCACGGCTTCGGTGAACACGCAGCTGCGGTTCGCCCCGCACGTCGCGGCGGCGCGAGCTCTGATCGCCGAGGGGGCGATCGGAGAGCTCGTCGACATCGAGGTCCTCGTCAGGGTCGAGACGCGGTGGGAGCTGTTCCCCAGCGTATTCGGGCTCGATCGCATGGAGATGCCGATGCATTCGGTCCACTACGTGGATCTGGTGCGTTCGTTCGTGGGGGATCCGAGCGGAGTCAGCGCCGTCACGGTGGCGCACCCCGGCTCGCGGCTCGCCAGCACGCGAACCGGCTATCTGCTCCACTACGCCGATCGTCCGTTGCGCGTCACGATCAGCACGAATCACGATCACACATTCGGCCCGGCGCATCAGGAGTCCGCCATCCTCTGGCACGGCACGACCGGAGCCATCCGCGCCCAGCTGGGGCTGCTGCTCGACTATCCGCGTGGCGGTGAAGACAGACTCGAGCGCAGCACCGACGACGGCTGGCGGGACGTCGCCGTCGACGGAACATGGTTCCCGGATGCCTTCATCGGAACCATGAGCGCCCTTCAGCGGTACGTCACAGGCGAATCGAACTCGCTGCCCACCTCAGCGGATGACGTGCTGCGCACGATGGCCGTGCTGGAGGCGGCGCACGAGGCGAATCGAACCGGCGGCCACCCGATCCCGGATTCCTGACGCCCGTCGTCCGGGGTCACGCCGTCGGCGGCGCCGTCGACGCGCGCAGCACCAGTTCCGGTGCGGGATCGTCGACGATTCCGCTGGTCGGCCGTGAGGGGCCCGCGGTCTTCTCGAGCCCGGCGAGCAGAAGGTCCACCGCGGCGGCTCCGAGGTTCGCCATGGGCAGCCGGACGGTGGTCAATGCCGGTGCACACGTGATGGCCGGCCAGATGTCGTGAATCGCCACGACGGACAGGTCCTCCGGCACGCGGATGCCCATCTGAGCGGCCTCCGTCAGCACGCCGATCCCGGCGTTCACGTTGCCGACGACGACGGCCGTCGGCGCCGGCTGGCGGCCCAGCAGCAGCCGTGCGGCATCCCGAGCCGATCGGTAGGTGTAGCCCAAGGCGGTGGTGTGCTCGGGCGGCAGGGTCAAGCCGGCAGCGGCGAGCGCCTGCTCGACACCGGCACGTCGTCGGTCACTCGTGTCGGACGTCGGAACGCCGCCGACGTACCCGATCCGCGTGTGCCCGAGTTCGATCAGGTGCCGTGTGGCGAGGCCGCCGGCGGCGACGTCGTCGATGGCGAGAGTCGTCACGCCGTCGACAGGGCCGGAGTTGATCAGCACGGTCCGCTCGGGATGCGAGAGCGCTCGCGCCACCAGGTCGAGAGGCGCTTCATCGCCCTTCTGCAGCAGCACCCCGTCCACCAGACGCTCGTTCAGCAGGCGGGCGAACCCGTCGCTGCCCGGTTGCATGCGAGGACTCGATGCCAGCACGACGGAGTAGTCATGATCCAGCGCTCGCGATTCCACCCCGTTCACGAGATCCGTGAAGGTGGCGTTGGTGACGTCGGGGACCACGAAGGCCAGCATGTGCGTGCGCGAGCGACGCAGCGCTCGCCCTGCCGAGTTCGGCGAGTATCTGAGCAATTGCGCGGAATCGAGGATGCGCTGCCGCGTCTCCGGCCGGATCCTGACGGACGGATCGGAATTGAGCACGCGCGAAACCACCGACACCGAGACCCCGGCGTGGCCGGCGACATCCCGCAGAGTAACCATCCTCAGATCGTAACGGTCCAGCGGGGGCTGGCACAAACGATTCACCGCAGACGGACCCTGCGGAAGCTCTGCCATGAGACAGGCGGGCCATTCATCCGTATAACGATTGTTCAGACTGGGCACTTCGACTACGCTCGTCAGACGTGGCCCATGATCTTCGACCCGATATCCGACCCGACGCATGGCGCGGGGCGGTGGGCTGGGAAGAGCGCGACGGTGCGGTGCGCTCCTGGCGGCTGCTCCCTGAGCTCCTGGATCGGGCGTTCGCTCCGGACCTGATCACGAACGCGCGCCAGTCCGTCGGGGTCCGGTTGGACGTCGACACGGATGCCGAGCGCATCGCGCTCGACGGGGATCTCCTGCTCGACATCCCCCGCGACGCGCGCATCGATGTCCTCGTCGACGGCGCATTGCATCGCCGCATCGACCTCGTCGCCGGGACGTTCGCCCTCGATGTCCCCCTCCCGGCGGGGACGCATCGGGTGCAGGCATGGCTGCCGCAGGTCGGCGAGACGTGGATCAGGTCGGTGCAGTTGAGCGGGTCGGTCGTCCCAGCCGCGACCGCACCCACCCGGTGGACCACTTACGGCTCGTCCATCTCGCAGTGCAACGCCGCCGGGGGGCCGAGCGAGACGTGGCCTGCGCTCGTCGCGCGTGCTCTCGACTGGGACCTGACCTGCCTCGGATTCGGCGGGCAGTGCCATCTCGACCCGATCTCGACCCGCACGATCGCAACGGTGCCGGCCGACATCATCAGCCTGTGCCTGGGGATCAACGTGATGGGCAATGCGTCGATGTCGCCGCGCGCTTTCGCCCCCCAGGTCGCGGGGCTGATCGATCAGGTCCGCGCCGCGCACCCGTCGGCGCCGATCGCCGTGATCACTCCGATCGTTGCGCCGGGCCTGGAGAGCACCCCGAACGCCGTCGGCGCCACGCTGCAGGGGATGCGCGAGGCGATCGCCGAGGTCGTCGCTGGCACCGATGACGATCTGCTCCATCTCATCGACGGCCCCCGCATCCTGGGCTTCGAGGAGGCTCATCTGCTGTCGGATGGCGTCCATCCCGATGCCGACGGCTACCGGTTGATGGGCGAGCGCCTGACAGCCGAGCTCCGGCGGCTGCGGGCTTAACGCCCGGAGCTCAGCGACCCGGCCAGCCGCTCGACGCCCAGCCGTGGGCTGGTGAGCACCGGCACGTCGACGGACACGGCCTCGGCCGCCGTCGCCATGGAGGCTTGAGCCAGCACGATCACGTCGGCCTCGGCCGCACCGCGTTCGATCGCCGCGCCGACGAGGCGGTCATGCGTCTCTCGGTCACCGCTCACGATGGCCTCGAAGGCGCCGTCGATCACTTCGCTGCTCAGTTCGGGAGCGGCCCCGGCGAGAGCCGCGCGCTCCTCGATCAGGCCGAGCGTCGGTCGGCAGGTCGTCGGCAGCGTCGCGAGCACGCGGATGCGGCGTCCGGCGGCCACCGCGGCATCCGCCATGGCTTCGTCGACCCGGAGCACCCGGACACCGGCGGCCGCAGCGGCGGGGGCTGCGAGCTCGGAGATCGACGAGCAGGTGAACATCACGGCATCCGCCCCGCCGGCGGCCGCCGCGCGGACGAGATCCTCGATGCGCTCCGGCACGGAGGCCGCCCGCGCCTCGTCGCCGAGGTCGGCCACGATCCGGTCGTCGAGGTAGTTCACAACAGTCGCGTCGGGCAGGAACTCGGCCGCCAGCGCGCCGAAGGGCGCGATGTTGACGGCTCCCGTGTGCAGGAAGGCGATGCGGGGTGCGCTCATGTCTTCAGTCTCCCAAGTCTCAGCCCTTGAGGGCGCCACCGGACATGCCGGCCATGATCTTCTTGTTCAGCGCGAGGAACACGATCAGCAGCACGACGATGTTGATGCTCACCGCGGCGAACAGCGGTCCGTACTGGGTCGATCCGTATTCGTCGCTCAGGCTCAGCAGGCCCACCTGGATCGTCGCCAGTTCGGGACGCGTCGTGAACGTCAGCGCGATGAGCAGGTCGTTCCAGACGCTGAAGAACTGCACGAGGCCCACCGTGAGGATCGCGTTCTTCATCATGGGGATGCCGATGACGAAGAACGACCGCAGCGGGCCGGAGCCGTCCACCGTCGCCGCCTCGAAGATATCGCGCGGGACCGAGCGGAAGTACGTGGCCATCAGGAACGTCGTCAGCGGAAGACCCATCACGGTGTACGTGATGATCAGCGGCAGCAGCGTGTCGGTGATGCCCATGCGGAAGTACACGATGAACAGCGGCACGAGGATCATCTGGCCGGGGACCATGATGCCGGCGAGCACGTACAGCAGGACGCCGCCCCGCCCCTTCCAGATCATGACCTCGAGCGCGTAACCGGCGGCGACGCCGATGAACACGATCAGCAGCACCGACGGGATCGTGACGATGATGCTGTTGAGGTAATTCTGTCCGACGTTGCCGTTGGTGAGCGCCTGGATGTAGTTGTCGAACTGCCAGGTCTCCGGGAGCGACAGTGCGGGGTTGGAGAGGAACTCGGCCTGCGTCTTGAACGAGCCGAGCACCATCCACAGCTGCGGGTACAGCACCACGACCATGAGCAGCGCCACGATGAGCCATACCGGCACGCGCCTGATCAGGCGCATCGCCGTGCGGCGGGTCTGGCTGGGGCGGCGGCGGGTCGGAACGGCGACGGTGGTCGCGGCATCCGTGCGGGTCATCGTCATGTCAGGCCTCCGTCTTGCGTCGAGAGGATCGGAAGATCGCCAGCGTGAAGACCAGGCAGAGCAGGGTCAGCACCATCGCGATCGTCGAGCCGTAGCCGTACTCGGCGTATTCGAAAGCCGTCCGGTACATGTACAGGGTGAGGGGCGCCGTCGAGGTCCCGGGACCTCCTCCGTTCAGGGCGAGCAGGCTGTCGAAGACCTTGAGCGTGGAGTTCAGGCTGAAGATGATCGAGGACATCAGGATCGGAAGCGACAGCGGCACGATGATGTGCCGGACGAGCTTGAGGCCGTTGGCGCCGTCCAGACGCGCGGACTCGATGACCTCCTCGGGGATGTCGAGGAGTCCCGCGTAGAGCAGCACCGCGTAGAAGCCCATGGAGCCCCACAGCGTCATGACGATCGCGGTCGACATGGTGCCGACCGTGGAGGCGAGCACCTCGACGCTCTCTCCGCCGAAGAAGTTGATGATGTCGTTGACCGGGCCCTGGTTGTCGCCCACGGCCACGAAGCTCTTGAAGAGCAGGGCGACGGCGACGGTGGGCAGCACGGTCGGGAAGAACACGATCGTGCGGACGAACGACGAGCCCTTGCGCAGTACGAAGACGTAGAGCAGGGCCAAGCCGTACCCGAGCGCCACCTGCCCGATCGTCGCGACGATCGCGAAGAAGACGCTGACCCACAGGGACTGCAGAGCGGCGCCGTCGGTGAAGAACGTCGCGAAGTTCTGGAGGCCGACCCACTCGAAGCCGCGCAGCGTGTTGCCTTCGAAGAAGGACAGGCCGAACGACCACAGCACCGGCACGATCTTGAGCAGGGTGTACAGCAGGAGTGCCGGGGCCAGCAGGATGAAGATCGTCTTGCGATCTCCGAAGATCGAGTTCATCCTCGAAACTGCTTTCTCTCAGGGAAGGAGCCGGCCTCCCGGAGGCGAGAGTCTCCGGGAGGCCGGCGTCGGGTCAGCTGTTGGCGTCGATGCTCGCCTGGAGCTCTTTCATGTAGTCCTCGGCGGTCATCTGCCCCGTGGTCAGCAGCGTCGCGTTGGTGGAGGCCAGGGAGTTGCTCTTCGGGTCGAACAGCGCCTCGAACCACAGGACGGTCTCGTCGATGGTCTCGATGCGCTCCTGGATCTCGGCGGTGTTCTCGGAGAGATCGGTGACCTCGCCGTTGACTTTGAAGCCGGAGATGACACCGGCATCCTGCAGGGCCTGCTGGCCGTAGTTCTCGGCGATGCAGCTGATCCAGTCCTGGACCTTCGGGCCGAACTGCTTCGCGTTGACGATCATCGGGGCACCCGCGTTCGCCGGGTACTGGTCGATCGATCCTTCGCCGCCCTCGACCGCCGGGAACGGCATGAATCCGACGTTCTCGCCGCCGATCTCGTTGCGCTCCGGGTCGTTGATGGCGCTGAGCAGCCAGGTGCCGTCGTAGGTCATCGCCGCCTTGCCGGTGAGGAACATGTTCGACGACGTGTCGCCGTCACGGGTGGTGAAGCCCTCACCGAAGTATCCCGCATCCGCGTAGTCGGCGAGCGCCTGCGCGCCGGCGACGTACTCCGGATCGGTCAGCTTCGCCGAGCCGTCCTGGATCGCGGTCATGGCCTCCGGGCCCGCGTTGCGGTAGATGTACAGACCCATGATGCGCGTCAGCGGCCAGCCGTTCGCGCCGGCCTCGGTCATCGGGATGACGCCGGCGTCCTGCAGAGTGGCGGATGCCGTGAGCAGGTCGTCCCAGGTCTGCGGCTCTTCGACGCCGTTGTCGGCGAAGATCTGCTTGTTGTAGAAGATGCCCTCGATGTTGTACTGGTACGGCATCGAGACGAAGCCGCCGTACACCTGCTCGACCGTGGATTCGGCAGCGGGGAGCACGTTGTCCCAGGTGCCGGCCTCTTCGAGTGCGGCTTTGAGATCCCCGACGAGACCGGCCTTGCCCAGGTCACCGTCGGGGCGGATGAGCGCGGTTCCGGCGATCGAGTGCGTCGGAAGCGCATCCTGGCTCGCGAGCAGCGTGATCTTCTGCACCGTGTCGGCCTGGGCGACCTTCTGGTGCTCCAGGGGCAGCGCCTCGTTCTCAGCGGTGCAGGCACCCTCGGCGAGGGCGGTGAGCTGCTCTTCGAGAACCGGGTTCTCGTTCGCCGTCATGACGGTGAACGTTTCGGGGTCGGCGCCGGATCCGCCTTCAGATCCGGAACCGCCGGTGCCACCGGCGCACGCGGCGAGCGGAACCACCGCTGCGAGTGCGAGACCGAGTGTCGCGAGCCGGCGACGATTGCTGCGTGAGTCCATGGGGGCGTCCTCCTTGACGGGTGCGAAAGGTACAACCATGACAGTAGGAAAGAATCCGAAGTGTGTCAACAGTCAGGGTTGAAATTCTATTCACTTCATGATCGAATCATGACTACAGTGACGTGAACGCCACCTGGAAGGGGCACCAATGACCGCGACGACTCCGCTGCGAGAACACGCTCGTCTGCGTCCGCTCGACGCCACCCGAGCACGCTGGACCAGCGGCTTCTGGGGCGAGGTGCACGACCGCACCCGGGATGTGACCATCCCCCAGATCTGGTCGTCACTGAGCGATCCGAGCGTGAGCCCCGGACTGACGAACTTCCGCATCGCGGCCGGTCTGGAGGAGGGCGAGCACTCCGGCCCTCCCTTCATGGACGGCGACTTCTACAAGTGGCTGGAGGCCGCGATCGCGCGGCTCGAGACCGATCCGGATGCCGAGCTCGCCGCCCGCATCGAGGAGATCGCGTCGCTCATCGCCTCCGTGCAGCGCGAGGACGGCTACCTGCACACCCCCACGGTCATCTCGAGCCGCAACCGGCAGGAGGCGATCGAACTCGCCGACCGGTTCAACTTCGAGACCTACAATCTCGGCCACCTCATCACCGCCGGCGTCCGGCACTACGAGGTGACCGGATCGACGACTCTGCTGGATGCCGCGCGCAAGGCGGCATCCTTCCTGGAGGATCTCGCCACGAACAAGCCGGTCGAACTCGCTCGGAGCGCGATCTGCCCGTCCCACTACATGGCCGTCATCGACCTGTACCGGGCGACCGGAGAGGAGCGCTATCTGCGCCTGTCCGAGGCCTTCGTGCGAGTCCGCGACGACTTCGAGGGCGGCGACGACAACCAGGACCGCCTCCCGGTCCGCGAGCAGACCGTGGTCGCAGGCCATGCCGTCCGAGCGAACTATCTCTACGCCGGCCTGGCCGACCTCGTGGCCGAGACGGGCGATGCCGAGCTGCAGGCGGTGCTCGGCCGACTGTGGCGCGACGTTGTGGACACCAAGCTGTACATCACCGGCGGCGCCGGTGCGCTGTACGACGGCGCCTCGCCGGACGGCTCGCCCTGGCAGAACCAGATCAGTCGCGTGCACCAGGCCTACGGGCGGGCGTACCAGCTGCCGCACACGACGGCCCACAACGAGTCGTGCGCCAACATCGGCCTCATCTTCTGGGCGGAGCGGATGCTGTCGCTCACCGGCGAGGCGCAGTACGCGGACGTCATCGAGCAGGTCGCGTTCAACAGCCTGCTCTCCAGCATCAGCCTGGCCGGGTCGGAGTACTTCTACACCAACCCGCTGCGCCAGGTACGGGATCTGCCGTTCCCGCTGCGCCGACCGGGAGATACCGCGCTGCACCCGACACCACCGCCGCCGCCGTCGGACGAGCGGCTGCGGGAGTCGTACCTCAGTTGTTTCTGCTGCCCGCCGAACATCGCACGGACTCTCGCACGATTCCACGAACGCGCGGCTTCGGTCGGCGAAGACGGCGTCTTCGTGCACCTGTACGGCGGCAGCACGCTCGACGTCACGACCGACGCCGGTCGGCTCGCCCTCCGCGAGGACGGCGGCTACCCCTGGGGCGAGACCATCCGGTTCACCGTGACCGGAGCAGAAGGGCGCGTCCCCCTGCACCTGCGCATCCCCGGCTGGTCGACGGATGCCGTGCTCACCGTCAACGGCGACGCCGTCGCCGTCACGGCACCATCGTCCTACACGCGCATCGAACGCGACTGGTCCGTCGGAGACGTCGTGGAGCTGACGCTCCCGATGCCCGTGCGCGTGCTGCGCGGTCACCGCCTCGCCGAAGAGACGACCAATCAGGTGGCAGTGCGCCGCGGACCCGTCGTGTACTGCCTGGAGAGCGCTGATCTGCCGGACGGCGTCGTACTCGAGCAGGCGGCTCTCCGTCGCGGTGCCGGGTTCACGCCGATCGAAGCGGAGATCGCCGGGCACGCCGTCGTCGCGCTCGAGACCGAGATCGCCGTGCTCCCGACCACCGACGACGACGCGCTGTACGCGGACCTCGCCGATGTCGAGCCCTCGTCGGCCGTCGTCCGACTCGTGCCCTACTACGCGTGGGGCAACCGCGGCGCCGGCGAGATGTCGGTATGGCTTCCCCTGGTCTGGTGACGCGCATGGAACCACAGCACGTCATCGCGACCTACATCATCGAGACCTCGCTGCCGCTGCAGCACGCCGCCGAGGTTCTCGCCGGCGAGCAGTCGACGGGCACATTCGTCCGTGTGGAACGCGAATCCGACGATCTGCGCGCGCGCTTCGCCGCACAGGTGGAGTCGATCACGGAGGTGCCGCTGACCGGGTCGGCGCCCCTGCCAGGGGCCGTCGGCGACCCTGCGCTGCGGCGCAGAGCGGTTCTGCGCCTGCGCTTCCCCCTCGACAACTTCGGTCCATCACTGCCGAACCTCCTCGCCGCCGTCGCCGGGAACCTCTTCGAGATCAAGGAACTCGCTGCCATCCGCCTCGTCGACCTGGACCTGCCTCCCGCCTTCGCGGATCACTACCCGGGTCCCGCGTTCGGCGTCCAGGGGACCCGTCGCCTGATGGGCAGGGCGGAGGGCACCATGATCGGCACGATCGTGAAGCCCAGCATCGGACTCTCCCCCGCCGATCTCGCCGAGGTGGTCGAGCAGCTCGCCGAAGCCGGGATCGACTTCATCAAGGACGACGAGCTGCAGGGCAACGGGCCGTCCGCACCCCTGGCCGAGCGCGTGCGCGCCGTCATGCCCGTCCTCGAGAGGTACGCGGACCGCACCGGCCGCAAGCCGATGTACGCCTTCAACATCACCGACGACATCGGCCGACTCGAGGCGAACCACGACCTGGTCGTGGCGGCCGGGGGCACCGCCGTCATGGCGTGCGTCAATCTCCTCGGCATCCCCGGGCTCGAGTTCCTGCGTCACCACAGCGAGGTCCCGATCCACGGGCACCGCGCGATGTTCGGTGCGTTCGGACGCTCGGATCAGGTGGGGATAGGATTCCGGGCGTGGCAGAAGCTGGCCCGCCTCGCCGGAGCCGACCACCTGCACACGAACGGCATCAGCAACAAGTTCTACGAGACGGACGACCAGGTGCTCGATTCCATCGCGGCGGTGCGCGAGCCCTTGCTGGGTCTCACGCCGACGGTGCCGGTGCTGTCCTCCGGCCAGTGGGCCGGTCTCGCGCACGCCACTTACGCCGCCGTGGGAACCACCGATCTGCTGGTGCTCGCCGGCGGCGGCATCCACGGTCATCCCGACGGGGCGGCGGCGGGCGTCGCCAGCATGCGCGACGCGTGGGCATCCGCGGCGCGGGGCGAGAGCGCGGACGATGCGTTCTCGACGTCCGAAGCCATTCGTCGCGCGGCAGAGCAGTTCGGGCCCGTCCGTGTCTGACTCGGAACGGGGAGCCGTCGCGTTCTACGGCGACGACTTCACGGGCAGCGTCGACGCGTTGCTGCAGTTCGCTCGCCGAGGATGGTCAGGACGCCTGTTCACGGCCCTGCCGGATGCCGAAACGCTGCGGCGCGCGGCATCCGAGGTCGATGTCGTCGGCGTCGCGGGGATCTCGCGGTCTCTGGACCCGGTCGCGATGGAGGACGAGCTGCGCCCTGTGCTGGAGGCGTTCGCTGCGACGAGACCGCGACTCGTGCAGTACAAGGCCTGCTCGACGGCGGACTCCGCGCCGGACGTCGGCAGCCTGGGCCGTGTGCTGGAGTTGGGCCGCGAGGTCTTCGGAGAGCGCGTCGTGCCGATGCTGTTCGCTCAGCCGGATTTCGGTCGCTATACCGTCTTCGGTCAGCACTTCGCCGCGGAGCGCGGCACGATCCACCGGTTGGATCGTCAGCCGACGATGTCGCAGCATCCCTCGACGCCGATGACGGAAGCCGACTTGTCCGTGCACATCGGACGCCAGACGGATGCCACGATCGGCGCGGTCTCCCTGCCGGAATACGGGCAGCTGCCGGAGCGTCTGCAGGATGCCACCGAGGCGGCCGTCGTGCTGGATGCGCTCACGGATGATGACCTGGAGACCGTCGGCCACGCACTGGAGCGTCTGGCGGCACCGGTGTTCGCGATCGGGTCCGGTGGACTCTCGCACGGCATCGCGGCGGCGAGCCCGGGTGATGCCCCGACGATCCCGACATCGACGGCGACCGGAGGCCCGGTGCTCGTCGTCTCCGGCAGTCGTTCTGCGCAGACCAGGCGGCAGGCGGATGCCGCGGCGGACGCCGGTTGGCTCGTCACGCCTCTCCCGTTGGACGGGGCATCGGCGACGCCTGCCGTACTCGACGCCCTGCGCGCGGGACGCGGAGTCGTTCTGACGTCCGACGACGCCGACATCGATTCGCTCGCCGGCAGCGCGGTGCTGGAGTCGATCGCGGATGCTGCGGCATCCGTCATCTCCGCGACCGTGCGGTCCGGCGCGACCGGGCGCGTGATCGTGTGCGGGGGCGACACATCGAGCCGGGTGACCAGGCTGCTCGGGGTCGAGGCCCTGTCGATCGCCGCGAATCCGTGGGGGAACGTCGTGATCCTGCGCGCGCACAGCTCGGACTCCGCGGTCGACGGTCTCGAATTGCTGCTCAAGGGCGGCCAGGTCGGCGCGGACAGCCTCTTCACCGACGTCGCCGCCCTCGGGAACCCCTGAGCGGGCTCCTCCGCGCTCGCTCGTCGAGCGAGCCAAGCGAGTCGAGTCGCGGGCAGCGTTCTGTTCAGCGGACGCTGAGCAGAACGCTCCATGCGGTCCGCTCACGCGGGATCCGGTAGCGGTCGGGCAGTGCGGGCCCCACGGAGGCGGAGCCCAGTCCCTGCTGCGCGTGGTCGATGTTCAGCCACACGCACCCCGAATCGACGAGTTCGTGCGGCTTGTCGGCGCGCTCCAGATCGTGCGACGTCCACCGGCGAGCCGTGAAGTCGAACTCCGGACGGCCGTCCACTCGGAGCGTCGGCAGGTCGGCGCCCGCCACCTCGAGCCAGCGCGTCTGCACATGGTTGCCGTTCTCCTGCGGCACCGGATACGGCACCTGCAGCTCGTCGATCGATGAGGTGAAGCGCCCGACGCGCGACGCCTCGAAGGAGTCGACATACGTCTCCCCCGGTCCTCGACCGAACCACGTCACACGATCCGCCGATCCCGGCAGCCCGAACAGCAGCCCCAGCCGCGGCACCGGGATGTCGCGGTTCATATAGGGCGTATCTGTCCATGGGCCGACGAAATCGGCAACGGCATCCAGACGGATGCCCTCCCCCTCGGCCGTCCACGTCATCGTCCAGGCGACGCCGTGCGGATGCGTCCTCGCCGCTGTGCGACCGCGCACCGTGAACCGACCGTCCTCGGCCGATACGGAATCGACGCGATGCAGCAGCCGATCCAGCATGGTCTTGCGCCACACGGCGGCGAGGTTGTTCGTGTCTCCCTGCCCGCGGTCGTTCTCGGTCGGCGCGCGGTGCAGATCCAGCATCGGTCCGTCGAGCGCCAGATCGCCGAGTCGACGCAGACGACCGGTGCGGGCGTCGAAGGCCGCCGGTCCGACGAGGTGCTCGCCGGTCGCCGTTCGCACTGCCGCGCGAGTGGACCCCGGCACGGGAAGCGGGCGGCGGACGGCCCGCTGCCCCCAGGACACCACGTGGCCGGCCGGTGCCCAGGATGCCTCGGCGGAGAGCACCGCCTCCACAGTCAGCACCGCGTCCCCCGACGCATCGGGCGATGCCAGCGCGGTCGCGGCGGCATCCGGGATGGCCACCTCGATCCGGTCCCCCGGCTCCAGCACTGGTACATCGAGAGCACCGTCGACCACGATCACGCCGTCGTGTTCGACCGACCAGCGGAAGACGAGGTCATCCGTCGAGGTGCTGTGCCGGTCGTTCGCGATGACCACGGCATCGGCGTCGATCGTGATCGAGACCGTCTCGTGCGCCTTCGCCAGCTCGATGAGTCCGGGCGTCGGCGTCCGATCGCTGAAGACGAGTCCATGCAGGCCGAACCGTCCGCCCCGCGGCTCGTAGTCCACGTCATCGCCGTGCATCGTGTACGCGACGCCGTCGTCGGTGCGCGCCGTGAAGCCGTGGTCGATCCACTCCCACACGAACGCACCGCACAGCCGATCGTGCGCGCGGATGATCTTCCAGTAGTCCTGCAGCCCACCCGGGCCGTTGCCCATGGCATGCGCGTACTCGACCAGCAGGAACGGCAGGCCGCGTCGGCGCTCGTCGTCCGCGTCGGAGATCCCGTCCGGCGCGTCGCCCTCGGCATCGAACACCATCCCGTGCATGCTCAGGCGACCGCCGCGCGGTTCCTCGCGCCGTCCGATCTGCTCGAGCAGGTCCAGGGACGGGTACATCAGCGAGTAGAAGTCCGAATCGCGGTAGCGGGGGTCGCGCTCGTACAGCACGGCGCGCGACGGGTCCCGCTCGTCGAGCCAGCGGCGCATCTGCGTGAACCCCTCGCCGGTCATGCTCTCGTTCGCGAGCGACCAGACGACGACGCTCGGCCGGTTCTTGTCGCGCTCGACGGTTCGTGCCAGGCGATCCATGAGGGCATCGCGCCACTCGGGCAGCGCCGGCGGATTGTGCTCCCAGCCCTCGTAGATGAAGCCGTGCGTCTCGAGGTCGACCTCCACGACGACCCACAGCCCGTATTCGTCGCACAGCCGGAGGAACTCGGGATGCGGCGGGTAGTGGCTGGTACGAACCGCGTCGATGTTGGCCCGCTTCATCAGCACGATGTCGCGGATCATGGTCTCCCGATCCAGCGTCCGCCCCGTGTCCGGATGGTGCTCGTGCCGATTCACGCCGCGGAACGTCACCGCGCGCCCGTTGACCGTGAAGACGCCGTCGACGATCTCGACACGGCGGAATCCCACGACCAGCTCCACCTGCTCGCCGTCCGAACGCAGGACGCCGCGGTAGAGACGCGGATTCTCCGCGCTCCACGGCTCGACCGGCACAGTGGCCGTCTCGCCTGCCGGCATCAGGATGCCGAGCTCGGGGATCTCCACCATGGCATCCACCGAGGCATCCACCCGCAGGATGCCGAGGCCGACGGCGTGATCGTAGTCGGCGTGCACGAAGTGATCGTCGATCGCACCCTGCGGGCGCGCGATCAGCTCGACGTCCCGGAAGATGCCGGGCAGCCACCACATGTCCTGATCCTCGAGGTAGGTGCCTGCCGACCAGCGGTGCACGCGCACGGCCAGCACGTTGCGACCGGAGCGGACCGGAGCGTCGAACTCGAACGGCAGCCGCGAGCCCGTCGACCAGCCGAGTTCCTGCCCGTTCAGCCAGACCTTCGCGCAGGAGTCGACCCCCTGGAACCGGAGGACGGCAGGGCCGAAGCCCTCGGGGACGTCGAACGCGAGGCGATAGTCCCCGGTCGGGTTCTCGGTCGGCACCCGTGGGGGATCGAGGGGGATCGGGTAGGCCGTGTTCGTGTACAGCGGGCCTTCCTCGGTCCCGAGCATGCGCCGGCGCTGACCTCCGGCAAGCGGGGTGAACTCCTCGAGCACCCAATGCGACGGCACCCGCATCGGGTCCCAACCGGAGTCATCGAAGTGCTCCCGCACGAAATCCGGACCGGTGCCTTCGGCCGTGGGGCTGAGCCGGAAGCGCCAGATGCCGTTCAGATCGAGCACGGGCGCATCGGTCACAGCATCGGCACGCGGCGCACGGCGCCCCTCTCCCGGGAGCGTGCTCTCCCAGTAATGGTCGATCATGCCTCCGCCTCGTACCGCGAATCGTCTACCGGCGACGGGGCGGAGCCGAGCGCCTCGATCGCGGTCCATACGGCATCCGGGATCACGACCGCATCCAGCGCGAGCAGCTCATCGAGGCGGCGCGCTGACGAGACGCCGACGACGGTGCGATCGACCAGCGACGAGCCCGTCGAGAAACGCAGCGCTACCGCGGCGGCCGGCACGTCGTGGTCGGCGCAGATCCGGAACAGCGAAGCAGTCCAGGCCGCCAGCTCGTCCCCGATCGGACGGTATTCGTACCGAGCACCCTCCCGTGGTCCTTTGACGAGGAGATCGCCTCCGAACGGCGCGGCGTTGAACACGGTCATCCCGCGTTCGCGCGCGGCCGTGAACAGGGAGCGAGCGCTGTCATCGACGAGCGTGAAGCGATTGTGGCAGAGCACCGCGTCGAACAGGCCGCTGTCCACGTAGCGCCGCATGAGCGGAACCGGCCCCGCGGCGATCCCGATCGCGTCGACGGCTCCTTCGTCCCTGAGCTGCACGAGGGCCTCGACCGCGCCGCCGGCGGCGAGCGCCTCGGCCGACGTCACCGTGTAGGGATCGTGCAGGTGCAGCAGTGGCAGGCGGTCGACACCGAGCCGCTCACGCGTCTCGTCGAAGGAACGCCGTACCCGATCGGCGTCGAAGGCTCCGGTCTCGGGGTCGCAGTCCACCTTCGACACGATGCGGGATGCCGCGGTCTCCCGCTCGTCGGCATCCATCGCGGCGAGCGCCGCGCCGAGCGCGCGCTCGGATGCGCCGCCCGCGTACATGTTGGAGGTGTCCACCAGCATGCCGCTGCGGAGCAGGGCGAGCGCGGTGTCGAGCGCGGTGTCGGGATCCGACCCGAGCGGCGAGGTGCCGAGGACGAGAGAAACGGGGGCATTCAACGTCATTGCATATCCATTCGGTTATGAATTGAATCTACTTCAGGGTGACCCCGGCTGTCCAGGATGTGTCGATCGAAGCACGTCCACCGTGGAATCGGTCCCATGCCGGACCGGCGACTATTCTCGGGAGCAGCGTCGATCACCCGATGACGGCGCGCCCGAAGCCACGAGAGATCTGTCCTGATGCTGCAATACCCCGCTCGCCGTGCCCGCCGCCTGTTGTCCGGCCTCGTCGCCGGCGCCCTGGCGCTCACCGGAGCGGTCGTCGCCCCCCTTGCGACCGCGACGCCGGCTCAGGCCGCTTACCCCGACACCTTCAACCCGTTGGCGATGAACGGCGGCTTCACGGTCTACGCCCGCGAGGACATCACGCTCGGCAATCAGGAGACCGAGGGCAGCATCGCAGCCGGCGGTGTCGCGACCAAGCCCGGCGAATCGCAGTACGCGATCATCCACGTCGCCGCCGGCACCGCTGACTACACGATCCCGTCGATCGACGGCGACCCCACGCGGCTCCTCGTCGACTCCTACTCGCCCTCCAGCGGCGGCATCACGGCGATCACCAGCGCCGGCACGTCGGATCCCGCGCTGCAGGGCGATCTCAAGATGGTCGAGCGGGACGGCCCGTGGAAGGCCTCGCAGCGCGCGGACTGGCTGCGCCTCAACCTCACGCCCGAGAACCCCGACCACCCGCCGATCATCGACGCCACAGCGCAGACCTATCCCGATGACGCCGCGCCTCCGGCATCCGCTGCGGGCAACCGGAGCATCTATACGGCCGACACCTCGGCGACGGCGGTCGCCGACTACGTCGAGGCGAACGCCGAAGCGTCCTACGACGACGCCGCCGCCTGCCTCGCCGGGCTCCCCGAGACGTCCCACCGGGTCGCCGTCGCCGAGAACACCGGCGACCGCGCCGTGCTGGCGCCCCTCAGCCCCGATCAGGTGAACGTCGTCGATTACACGGAGATCGCGGGCGCGTCGCTCATCCAGTTCTCCGCAGGTCCCACCCCCGGTGTGGAGAACCCGCTCGTCATCCAGGTGCCGGCCGGCACGACCTCGATCACGGGTGCGCGCATCGACCCGCAGGGCGCCTACTCGCCCTACACGCTCTGGGACCTCTCGGCCGTCACCGGCGAGGTCTCGATCGACGCGGGCGGCACCCGCATGGACGGATCGATCTACGCCCCGAACGCGGACGTCACCGTCAGCGCCTCCCCGCTGGACGGGCAGGTCATCGGAAACAACGTCACGCTCCTGGGCGGCGAGGTGCACTCGTACCTGTTCGCCGGCCAGATCGCCTGCAACGCCGAGAACGGCACCTTCCGCATCCGCAAAGAGCTCGAGGGCATCGATGCCGAGCAGCTGCCCGAAGGCACGACGTTCACGGTGAACTACACCGCGACCGAGCCGGACGGCACCGAGGCGGCGGGAACTCTCGAGGTCCCCGCCGACGGCGACTGGGTCGCCGCCGGCGAGTCGTTCCCCACCGGCACCGTGATCGCCTTCGACGAGATCGACCCCGAATCCGTCCCCGGGTACGAGTGGACCGGCGCCACGATCACGCCGGATGAGCTCACCGTCGGAACGGGCACGGCTGATGTCGTGGTGACGAACGTCGCCGCAGCGCAGACCGGCACGTTCAGCGTGACGAAGAGGATCGAGGTGCTCGACCCCGACGGCACCACGGTCGAAGCAGACGGAACCGTGCCGGTGAACTGGGTCGCCTTCCACGGCGGCGAGCGGATCGGCTCCGGCACCATGGACGTGCCTCTCGACGGCACGACGGTCGAGGTCGGCGAGGACTTCCCGACCGGCACGCGCATCGTACTCACGGAGGACCGCTCCGGCGTGACGCCCCCGGACGGCTACCGATGGGTGAGCTCGTCGTGGGATCCGGGCCGCACGTTCCTGATCGGCGACGACACCACGGTCGCGGTCACCCTCACCAACACGCTGGCACCGGATGACGCCGAACGCACCATCTCGATCGTGAAGTCCGCCACCGGCGCCGACGCGGACTACGAATACACCGTCAGCTACAACACCGATCCGGCCCCGGCGCGTACAGACCGGGTGCTGCCGCTCGGCGACCCCGAGCTGCTCGACGACGTCGAGACGGATGCAGAGACCCTCGAACTCGCGGAGGGCGTTCCGACCCTCGACGGCACCCCCACGGATCCCGCCCAGTGGGAGGCCCCGGTGTTCCTGGTCACCGCCGACGGGGAGACTCAGGAATATGCGCCCGGCGGCTTCGACGAGATCGCCTCGATCCCGCTGCCCGAAACGGGCGACATCGTGATCGAGGTCGCCAACGCGCTCGACCAGGGCACGTTCCAGCTGAACAAGCAGTTCGCCTCCGGCATCCACCTTCCGGAAGCGCTCGAGTTCAGCGTTTCCTGGACCGCGACGACCCCCGGCGGGGTCACCACCGACGGCGTCCTGCGCCTGCCCGGCGACGGCACGCCGGTGGGACCCGTGGATGCCGCGGGCGAACCGCTCCGGTTCCCGTACGGGACCGTGATCACGTACGGCGAGCTGCGCGCGCCGACGCCGGAGGGGATCCGGTGGGAGACGCCGGTGGGCGCGACGTCCGGGGAACTCGTGATCGGCACGGACGACCAGGCCACGGTGTCCGGCACGATCACCAACGTCCACTCGGCTCGCCTCGGCACCTTCACGGTGACCAAGAATCTCGTCGGCATCGATCCGGCTGATGTGCTCGTCGACTCGTTCACGGTCGACTACGAAGCCCATGTGCCGTTCGGCGACGTGCAGACCGGCAGCTTCGAGCTTCCCGCCGACGGGACACCCGCGGGCCCCACCGACGACCAGGGCGCCCCTGTGCTGTTCCCGATCGGCACCGTCGTGCATCTGGCGGAGGTCACACAGGCCAGCGCCGCGCTGCCGCCCGAATACGTCTGGGCGGGCACCACCTGGAGCCCGTCGAACTCCCTCGTCGTGCGCGGCGGGACAGCCGAACTCGAGGTCACGAACACGGCCGTCGAGATGACGCGCTTCTCGGTCGAGAAGCAGGTCGCAGGGGATGCCGCATCCCTCGTCCCTGCGGACACGCTGTTCCCCGTGCGATGGCGCGAGCTCCTCGAACGCGAGGAGCCGCTGATGGCCGGCATCGACGCGCCCGCAGTGTCGCCCTACCTGCCGGTCGGGACGGTCGTCGAGCTTCGCGAGGGCGAGCTCCCCGTGATCGACGGCGTCAGCTGGGGACCGGTCAGCTGGAGCGCCGACGGCGAGGAACTCGTCACGGGCCCGCTGGGCGTGGTCACCATGCAGCTCGCGGGCGGCGACGCCCCCGACCCCGTCGCACTGACGATGACGAACACGGCGAACAGCACGCCGACGTCGGCGTTCTCGGTGAGCAAGACGGTCGACGGCGACGGCGCGTCGGACGTGCCCGACGACACCGTCTATACGATCGAGTACTCCCTCGACGGCGGCGCGGTCGAAGCCGCGGACCTGACCGCCGGAGAGAACGTCACGGTGACGGACCTGATGGCCGGAGCATCGTTGCGGATCCGCGAGGTCGCGCCGCCCGCGGTCGACGGCGTGACCTGGGAGGCCGCGACCTGGACGGTCGACGGCCAGGCCCTGCCGACGGATGCCGAGGGCTGGGCGAGCGTCGAGCTCGTCGGCGGGGAATCGCTCGCCTTCGCGGTCGTGAACCACGCGGATTCACCGGGTGACGACAGCGACACCGGAGCCGACACCAGCGCGGACGCGGATACCGGCGCCGACGCGGATGCCGACGGCGACGGCAGCGGAGAGCTGCCGAAGACCGGCGGCGAGGGCGTGCCGCCGGTCGTCACGATCGCGGCGCTCCTGCTGGTCGCCGCCGGAGTCGTTCTGATCGTGGGCCGCCGGCGCCGGAACCAGGTCTGACCCTCTCGTTCCCACTCGCTCGTTGAGCGAGCGGATCGCGTCGAAACGCGGTCCTGGCCGAAGAACCTCAGCCGGCGGTCGAAGCGCGGACCACCAGTTCGGGGCGGAAGCGCACGTTGCGCTCGTAATCCCCGTCCGGGTCGTCGATCGAGCGCAGCAGCAGGTCGACGGCGGTGTGTCCGATGAGCTGCGCCGGCTGGCGGATCGAGCTCAGCGGCACGACGGTCGCCGCGGCGAAGTCGATGTCGTCGTAGCCGATCAACGCGATGTCCTCCGGCACCCGCACGTCGCTGAACATCGTCAGCGCCTGCAGGATGCCGACGGCCAGCAGGTCGTTCGCGGCGAAGATCGCATCCGGCCGATCTGAGGCGCTGCGCCGGACGAGATCCTCCCCCGCGTCCCGTCCGTGCAGCACCGTCAGCGCCGGCATCTCGATGACCTCGAGGCCGGCATCCGCGACCTCCGCCACCGCCCGCCGCGCACCCGTCAGACGATGCGCGACCTGCGCGATCGCCGCGGGTCCTCCGACGAACACCAGCCGGCGTCGGCCGACGTCGAGCAGGTGCTTCGCCGCCAGGTAGCCGCCCTCGACGTCATCGACCGACACCGAGCTGAACCCGCTCCCCGGGATCTCGTGGTCGACGAGGACGACGGGGGTTCCGGCATCCTGCAGGCGGCGCAGCTTCGCCGCGTCATCGGATGCCGGGGTGATCAGCACCCCGTTCACCCGCTGCTCTCGGAAGAGGTCGAGGTAGCCGTCTTCGCGAGAGGCGTCCTCGTCGCTGTTGCCCAGCAGCACCGAGAGACGATCCTCCTCGGCGCGCGCCTCTGCGCCGCGCGCGACGTCCGAGAAGAACGGGTTGCCGGCGTCGAGCACGACGAGACCGATGCTGCGGCTGCGACCGGCGCGCAGCTGACGAGCCGCGTCGTTGCGCACGAAACCGAGCTCCTCGATCGCGGCCTGAACCCGCTCGACGGTGGCGGCGGCGACCTTGTCCGGCCGGTTCAGCACGTTCGACACGGTACCCACCGAGACTCCGGCGGTCGCCGCCACGTCGCGTACGCTCACTGCCACTGTCTGCCTCTTCCTCTCGCGACGCCCGGTCCTGTCGCGCGCTGTCCGCGAGTGTACGGCATCCCCGCCGGCCCCTACGCGCCGGCGCTTCTCCGCTCGCTGAGCGCGGCGAGACGCTGCGCGATCTCCCCGCGCACCTCGGGTGCTGCCAGGTGCGACAGCCGCTCCTCGAGGACGAGTCCGTCGCCCCACTGCGTCCCGCTGCGGAAGTCCTCCGCAACGGACGGACGCCACTCGTTCAGCGCGCCGACGATCTCGTCGTACGCCTCGGCGTCGTCGATGATCGCGGCGAGGCTCGACGAGAGCCCCACCTCCGACGGCGCGACGGCCAGCGGCGGTGCGGAGCACGAGAATCGGTGCGCCCCCGAGCCGACCGTGTGCCGCTGTCCGTCGGGGAGCACCACATCGGCTTCGGTGTTCGCGGGGACGGCGAGCTGCACCACGATGTCGTCGCCCTCGCGGTCCCAGCGCACCGATGCCCGTCCGTACGGCGTGACATGCGTCGCCTCGGCGAACTCGAACCCCTGCAGCGGGCGGGGCTCGACGTGCAGGCGCGCGTACCCCGGCTCCGCGGGCGCGAGTCCGGCGAGCGACCGGTGCAGCCAGTCCGCGATCGCGCCGAGTGCGTAGTGGTTGAACGAGGTCATCTCACCCGGGTTGATCGTGCCGTCAGGGAGCATGGAGTCCCAGCGCTCCCAGATGGTGGTCGCCCCCATCGTGACCGGGTACAGCCAGGACGGGTTCTCGGTCGCGGTCAGCAGGCGCCGTGCGACGTCGAGATGTCCGGTGCGGGTGAGCGCATCCTGGATGATCGGCGTCCCGACGAAGCCGGTGCTGATCCGGTAGCCGCCCAGCGTCGTGAGCTCGGCCAGTCTGTCACCCAGGGCCTGGCGGCGCTCCGGTTCGACGATGTCGAACACGATCGCGAGCGCATACCCGGTCTGCGCATCCGACATCATGCGTCCGGCCGGAGTGACGTACTCGGCGAGGAACGTCTGCCGGACCTCTTCGGCGATGCGGGCGTATGCCTCGGCATCCGCTGTCCGTCCCAGCAGCGCGGCCGAGCGGGCGGTCAGATCGGCGGAACGGAAGACGTAGGCGCTCGCGACGATATCGGCCGAGGTCTTCGCCTTCGCCGGCTGGTTCGGCGGCGCATCGGGGTCGAGCCAGTCGCCGAACTGGAACATGCCCTCCCAGAGCCGCCGCTCGCCGGCGAGCGCGACGATCGCATCGGTCCAGGCCCGCATGCTGTCGTACTGGCGCTCGAGCGTGTCGAGATCGGCGAAGCGCTCGTGCAGCACCCACGGGACGACCGCGGCCGCGTCGCCCCAGGCCGCGGCCGGCCGGGCAGGGCCCAGCACGTTCGGCACGACGAAGGGCACGACGCCGTCCACCTGCTCTATCTCCAGGTCGCGCAGCCAGGAGTCCAGGAACCCTCGGACGTCGTACAGGAAGCTCGCCGTCGGGGTGAACACCTGGATGTCTCCGGTCCAGCCGAGCCGCTCATCGCGCTGCGGACAATCGGTGGGCACCGAGAGGAAGTTTCCGCGCAGTCCCCACACGACGTTCTCGTGCAGCTGTCGCACGAGCGCATGCGAGGTGTCGAACCACCCGGTGCGCTCCATGTCGCTGTGGATCACGACGGCGGTGACGTCAGCGGGGTCGAACCCGCCGGGCCATCCGTCGATCTCCGCGTAGCGGAAACCGTGGAAGGTGAACTCCGGCTCCCACTCCTCGACGCCCGTGCCGGCCAGCGTGTACCGATCCGTCGCGGCAGCGGCGCGCAGCGGCCGCGTGCCGAGTTCGCCGTGCTCGAGCACTTCGGCGTGCCGCAGCGTGACGACGGTGCCTGCGGGGCCGGCGACCCGGATGCGCAGGCGGCCGACGAGATTCTGGCCGAAATCGAGCACCGTCTTCCCAGCGGGCGTCGTGATGACCTCGGCGACCGCGCGTTCCTCGATGCGGCGGACGAACGGCGAGACCCGGGCTTCGGGAACCGGCAGGTCCTCGACGACGGCGACCCTGGCCCAGGTCGAAGGCACCAGGCGGGCATCGTGGTCCTCGCCGGCGTACAAACCGCTGGCCGTGATCGGTCCGAGCGCGCTCTCCCACGAGTCGTCGGTGACGATGAGCTCGGACCCGCCGTCGGCGTACTCGATGAGCAACTGGGCGGCGAACCGCGGCTGGTCGGCGTAGACCGGCTGCGCGTTGTCGCGGAACCCGTACCGCTCGGTCGCCCATGCCCCGGCGAGGCGGACGGTGATCTCGTTCGCTCCCGCTCGAAGCAGCGTCGTCACATCGGTGGTCTCGTGGACGGTCCTGGCCTGGAACGGCGTCCAGCCCGGCTTGAGCGTCTGATCGTCGACATCCGCGCCGTTGACGGCCGCCTGGTAGACGCCGACCGCTGTCGCGTACAGGGTCGCCCTGCGCACGTCGCCCGACACGGCGACCTCGCGCCGCAGCACGGCGGGTTCCGCCGGTCCCGCAGGCGCCGCGACGGCGATCGTGCGCGCCTGCCACTCCCCGTCCGCGAGGAATCCGGCGACGATCCGCCTCGGTGCGCCCCATTCGGATGCCTCGTCGTCGACGCCCGTGACGCGCACGCGCAGCGACGCCTCCTCCCGCGGAGAAAGGGCCCGGAACGGCCAGGGCACGCGCACGGACGTTCGCCCGTCGACCACGTGCTCCTGCGTCCCGCCGGCCGTGGTCAGCTCGAGCTCCGCCCTCGCCTGGCGCCAGCCGTCGGCATCCGCTTCGGTGACCCACCCGATGGCGGGCCCGGCGGTGGCGACGACGTCGCTGCCGTGCGGTGCGTCGATCTCGACGCGGACGATCCTGGTGCTCATGCTCGCTTCTCGCTTCCTGCGACGGCCGGCGCCGTCACGGTGATCTCGTGCGTTCCGCTGGACAGGGTGCCGGATGCCGGTGAGCCATCGACCGTGACGATCGAGGTCTCGGTCACCGGCAGATCGAGATCCGCCGTGACGCCGAAGGGCACTTCCACCGTCGCCCGCAGTTCGTCGGCGTCCAGTCGCCAGTCGATCGCGAGCCGGCCGTACGACGTCTCGATGGATGCCGCGGCATGGTCGAGCTCGGCTGCCGGCCGCGGAGCGATCCGCGTGCGGCGGTACCCCGGCTCGACGGGAGCGAGTCCTGCGACCGTCCGGTAGACCCAGTCGATCATCGCGCCGTACGCGTAGTGGTTGAACGAGAGCATGCTGCCGCCGGAGTCATGCGAACCGGCGTCCATGTCTCCGGAATGGATGCTGCCGTCCGGCTTGATGGCATCCCAGCGCTCCCAGACCGTCGTCGCTCCGCGGTCGACCTGGTAGAGCCAGCTGGGCGCATCGCGGCGCAGCAGCATGAGGTACGCCTCGTCGAGGTGCCCGGTGTTCGACAGCGCGAACAGCACGAGGGGCGTGCCGAGGAAGCCCGTCGAGATCCGTCCGTTCTCGGCGCGGACGTTCGCTGCGAGGCCGTCCGCGATCGCGGCGCGCTCGCCCTCGGGTGCGATCGCGAACTCCAGGGCCAGGGCCGCCCCGGTCTGCGTCGACACGGCCTCGACGCCCCAGCGCTCCCATGTCGCCGCAGCGACACGGTCTGCGAGCGCGTCGTACTCGTCGCCGCGAGCTGCGTCGCCCACGAGTCGTTCGGTGCGAGCGAGCAGGCGGGCCGAGTGCACGTAGAACGCGTTCGCGACGTAGTCGCTGGAGACCTTCGCCTCCCACGGGCGCTCGCCAGGAGCATCCGGATCGAGCCAATCGCCGTACTGGAAGGGCTCGGTCGGCAGCACGACGCCGTCCCCGGCCCGGCGCCGCAGGTGCTCGACCCACCGGCGCATGCTGCCCAACTGCTGGCGCAGCACCTCGTCGCTGCCGGAGGCCTCGTACACCGCCAGCGGGACGATCGTCGCCGCATCAGCCCATCCGGCGCGGCCCATGTTGTCGACCGGCCCCTCGCCCATGCGCATGTCCTCGAAGCGGATGATGTCCGGCACCACCGAAGCGACGCCGCCCTCATCGGTCTGGTCGGCCTCGAGGTCGCGCAGCCAGTTCCGCCAGAAGGCCTCGGCATCCATCAGGGTGCTGGCCGTCGCGGCGAACGCCTGCGCGTCGCCGGTCCAGCCCAGCCGCTCGTCCCGCTGCGGGCAGTCGGTCGGAACCGACACGAAGTTGTCGCGCTGCGACCAGAACACGTTGGAGTGGAACCGGTCGAGGGCATCGGATGCCGAGCGGAACGCCGAGCGTGCCGGCAGGTCGCTCGAGATCGCGACCGCCGTGGCCGACACGACCTCGACGGGCCCCGTGACCTCGGCATGCTGGAACCCGTGGAACGTGAACTGCGGCTCGAGCACGTGCTCGCCGTCGCGGTCGAGCGTGTAGACGTCCGTGGCCTTCGCGCTGCGGAGAGCCGCCGTGTGCAGCTCTCCTGAGGGCTCGAGGATCTCGGCATGCCGGATGGTGACGACGTCGCCGGCGCGGCCGCGCACCACCAGCCGCACCCAGCCGGAGATGTTCTGGCCGCTGTCGAACTGCACCGCGCCGTCGCGGTCGGTGCGGGTCATCTCGCGCTCCGCCACGATGCGGATCGGCGGTGCCGATCGCGGTTCGAAGCGGGCCGGGTCGGTCGGGATCACGGATGCCGCGATCCAGTCCGAGTCGTCGAAGGATGCCTCGTGCACGCCCTCCGCACGCAGGCGAAGATCGGTGACGGTGCCGTCGTAGATGCTCGCGGATCGCACCGCGCCGAACCCGCCGCGCCACGTGTCGTCGGTGGCGACGAGCACGCCGGCCTCGGTGTCGATCTGCGCGATCGCGCCGGAGCGATCGCCGTAGATCCGGGTGCGGTTCGCGAATCCCATCCGCCCGCGGTACCAGCCGTCGCCGACTTCGAGCACGATCACGTTGTCGCCCTCGCGCAGCAGTGCGGTGACGTCGATCGTGTCCATCAGCACGCGCGTGCCGTACGACGTCCACCCCGGCGTGAGCCGGGCGTCGCCGGCGCGCTCGCCGTTGATCCAGGCATCCACGAGTCCGAGCGCGCTCAGCCGGAGTCGCGCACGCTCGGGGAGGGTCTTGACCGTGAAGGCGGTGCGCAGCAGCGCCGTCGGACCTTCGACCTCGCTCGGGATGCCGATGACGGCGGCGCTGAGGTCACCGGCGTCCAGCCCGGCCTCGACGACGAGCTCGTCGCTCCATGCCGTCCATCCCGCCGCGGTGGCGATGCGCACGGCCAATGCTCGGCGTTCACCCGACGCGAGATCGCCCACCGGAATCGCCACCGATTCCGCGGAGGCGACCTCATCCGCCGGCACCAGTTCGTCGCCCGACGGCCCCATGGCGAGCTGGTAGGCGAGCTGCTCGGCACCAGGGGTCGAGCTCTCGGTGCGCCACGTCAACCGCAGCCCTCGGGACGGGATGCCGAGAAGATCTGCGCCGTGCTGCGAGCGCAGCGAGACCACACGCGTGGACGCGTCGAACTGCGTGAGGGGTGGGGTGGCCGCCATGGCGTCGTTCCTTCCACTGTGCGCGTCATCGCGCACGACTCATTTCGGAAACGATCGTTGACTCTCGCCTCGGATCGTCGTACCTTACGGGGAGTTGAATGGTTTCAACGCATCCTATTCAACAGCATGACGGTCTCGACGTCGAGACCGCAATCAAGAGTCAGCTTTTACATGGAGGTAGAAGGATGGACAGCACCCGTACCCGAAGGGTTCTCCTCGCCGCAGTCGGCGTCGCAGCCCTCGCAGTCCCGCTCGCCGCCTGCAGCACGGGCGACGGCGGCAGCGCCGACGGCAAGGTCGAGATCTCGTTCCTCACGCAGAACACCGGCACGAACATCGAGATCGCCGAAGCGCTCATCGAGGCGTTCGAGGCCGAGAACCCCGACATCACCGTCAAGCTGGAGTCCCAGCCGGCCGGCACCGAGGGCGACAACCTCATGAAGACCAAGCTCGCCACCGGCGAGATGGAGGACGTCTTCTACTACAACTCCGGTTCGCTCTTCCAGGCGCTCAACCCGGACCAGAACCTCGTGCCGCTCGACGACCAGCCCTGGGTCGGCGATCTCATCGACACGATGACCGCTGTGGTCTCGACCGAGAACGGCATCTACGGCGCACCGTTCGGCGCGACGCAGGCCGGAGCCGTCGTCTACAACAAGAAGGTCTACGCGGATCTGGGTCTCGAGGTCCCGACCAGTTGGGACGAGTTCGCCGCGAACAACGAGGCGATCAAGGCCGCAGGCATCACCCCGGTCATCCAGACCTACGGCGACACGTGGACGAGCCAGCTGTTCATCCTCGGCGACTTCGGCAACGTGCTCGCTCAGGACGAGGACTGGGCCGACGAGTACACCGCGGGCAAGCGGAAGTACGCGGACGAGCCGGCGCTGCAGGGCTTCGCCAATCAGCAGGCCGGTTTCGAAGCGGGCTGGTGGAACCAGGACTACGCCTCAGCCGTGTACGACGACGGCGCCCGCATGGTCGCCACGGGAGAGGGCGCGCACTACCCGATCCTCACCGGCATCGTCTCGACGTTCCAGCAGAACTTCCCCGACGAGCTGGAGAACATCGGCGTCTTCCCGCTGCCGGCGCAGAACGCCGAGGACACGAAGCTGACGGTGTGGCTGCCGAACGCGGTGTACATCCCGAAGACCACCGAGGGCGACAAGCTCGAGGCCGCCAAGAAGCTCATCGCCTTCATCAACTCGCCCGGTGGCTGCGAGGTGCAGACCACCGCGATGGTGCCCAGCGGACCGTTCGCGACCAGCGCGTGCGAGCTTCCGGACGACGTGCCCGGTCTGCTCACGGACATGCAGCCGTACTTCGACGAGGGAAGCACGAACCCGGCGCTCGAGTTCCTCTCGCCCATCAAGGGACCGAACCTCGAGAACATCACGGTCGAGGTCGGCAGCGGCATCCGCCCGGCCGACGAGGGCGCAGCGCTCTACGACGAGGACGTGAAGAAGCAGGCCCAGCAGCTCGGACTCGACGGCTGGTGATCCGCTCCTGACCATGGTGCGGGCCCGCCCGGCGGGCCCGCATCCCCATCGACTCGACGGAGACACCATGACCGCTGCTGTTTCAGCACCCCCTGGGAAGCGCAAAGGCATCAAGAGCTCGTACCCGACGTGGTTCTACATCCCGTCCGCGGTGCTCTACATCGTCCTGTTCGCGATCCCCACGTTCGCCTCGTTCTACTTCAGCCTGACCCGATGGTCGCTCTTCGACATCGAGTTCATCGGCTTCGACAACTACGTCCAGTTCTTCACCGAGCCCATGCTCGTGCAGGGCTTCGTCAACACGTTCGTGTACGGCTTCGTCACCAGCGCGCTCAAGGTCGTCTTCGGCCTGGCCCTGGCGCTGCTGCTGACCGGCTCCATCCTCGGCCGCGGTTACCTCCGGTCGACGATCTTCTTCCCCGTGCTGGTGTCGACCGTCGGCATCGGCATCACCTTCAAGGTGCTGATGGACCCGTTCGACGGGCTCATCAACCAGACCCTCGCGCTCATCGGCGTCCAGGGACCAGGGTGGCTCACCGACCCGGCGTGGGCGCTGATCTCGGTCGCACTCGTGGACGTCTGGAAAGGCGTCGGCATCGCGACCCTCATCTTCATCGCCGGTCTCGTCGCCATCCCGCAGGAGTACTTCGAGGCCGCGAAGGTCGACGGCGCGAGTGCATGGCAGCGGTTCAAGAACATCACGCTGCCCCTGGTGCAGCCGGCGACGGCGACGGTCATCCTGCTGTCGCTCATCGGCGGTCTGCGGTCGTTCGAGCTCATCTGGGCGATGACGAGGGGCGGACCGGGATTCACCAGCGACGTGATCGCGTCGGTCATCTACAAGCAGTACCAGGCCGGCTTCTACGGTCTGTCCACAGCCGGCAACGTCGTGCTGTTCATCGTGGTGACGGCGATCATCGTGCCCATCCAGTACATCCTCAACAAGAGGCAGGTGGAGTCATGACGCTCACCCGCACCATCACCACGGCAGGATCCTCCAAGGCGAAGATCGCCCGCTCCGACCGCCGCCCGATGACACCGCGGCTGTTCTTCACCCGCTATGTCATCGGCATCATCGCCATCATCGCGTCGATCGTCGTCTTCATCGTGCCGTTCGCGTTCATCTTCCTCACGGCCGTCAAGAATCCGCAGGAGGCCTCGCTCTTCGAGTTCTCGCTGCCCGCTCAGGGCTGGTACCTGTGGGAGAACATCGTCACGGTACTGCAGGCGCGGGACTGGATGCTGGTGACGGCGTTCATCAACTCGACCGTCCTGACGGTGGCGAGCGTGGCGATCATGGTCGTGTTCGCCGCGATGGTCGGCTACATCCTGCAACGACGGAAGTCGAAGTGGAACGCGGTCATCAACATCTTCGTGCTGGCCGGGCTCATCGTGCCGCCGGCCGTCGTCCCGACGATCTGGGTGCTGCAGGGGATCGGGCTGTTCAAGACCATGCCAGGCATGATCCTCATCGAGGCGACGTTCGGCCTGAGCTTCTGCATCCTGCTGTTCCGCGCGTTCGTCTCGACGATCCCGCGCGAGTTGGATGAGGCGGCCGTGATCGACGGCGCAGGTCCCCTGCGACTGTTCTTCCAGGTCGTCATGCCGCTGCTGAAGCCGGTGGCCGTGACGGTGATCGTCGTGCAATCGGTCGCGGTGTTCAACGACTTCACCGGTCCGCTGTACTTCCTCCCCGGTGACGCCAACGCCACCGTGCAGTTGACGCTGTACAACTTCCAGAGTCAGAGCCTCAGTCAGTGGAACCTGCTGTTCATGAACATCCTGCTGATCACAGTGCCGCCGCTGGTGATGTACGTCTTCTTCCAGCGTCAGATCGTCGCCGGAATGACCAGCGGGGCCGTCAAGGGCTGAGCGGTCTCAGAAGTACTCGGCCGGGATCGTGCCCCGGAGCCACGCGAGCTCGTTGTCGCGGATGAACACCGACAGCGACTCGTCGCGGGTCTGATCCCGGCCGAGCCAGTCATCGAGGATCTCGATCAGCGCGGTCGCGGTCGCGATCGAGGGCGCAGCCACCACGGCATCCCACGCCGCGACGAACCCGCCAGGGCTGGGAACCTCGCGCACGAGCCGATGGATGTACTTCGGCCCGGGCATGAGGCGGTGCGCACTCGCCAGAGCGGCCCGCGCGGCGGCGAGCGCGAGGTGCACCCCGGCGTGCTGGAGCAGGAACGGATCACCGCGCTCCTCGGCCTGACGCAGGAAGTAGCCGCCGTGCAGGTGCGCCTGCGCGATGTGCGAGCGGATCCGCCCCGCCCACACATCGTCGCCGAGCGTGCTGATCTTCTCGACCAGCATCGCGAGTTCGTCGGAGCGGCTGAACACCACCCGCGCGCCCGCGAACGAGGCACGGGTCGGATCGTCGGCCCGGTCGACGGCCGTGCGCAGATAGGCGAGATCGGCGAGCTTCACGTCGATGTACGAGCGGGGGTAGTCCAGGCCACGGCGATCGACCCAGGCCCAGCGGTCCTCGGCCGCCGCCCTGGCGAACGCCTCGGCCGTGACCACCAGGTACACGTCGACATCGGAGTCCTCGCGTTCGGTGCCGCGAGCCACCGATCCGATGACGACGACCCCGACCGTGTCAGGGTCTGCGGCGACCTGCGCGACATAGGCGTCCAGCGCCCGCAGCTGTTGCTCCATGACCAGACACCGTAGCGTGTGGTCGCGCAGGTCACCGCGTCATCGTGTGCGGCGCCGCCGGATCCCGACGAGAAGCACTCCGCCCATCGCGAGCAGCATGCCGCCGATCACGACGCCGATCGTCACGTCGACGCCCGTCATCGGCAGGGTGCCGGCGGCCGACGCCTTCGCGATCGTGAACGGCTCGGACAGCACCGACAGCCCGGAGGCGCCGATCGCCTCGAGCTCGTGCGCGCCGACCACCGCATCCTCCGGGATGCCGAGGATGCCCGTGAGCGTTCCGTCGGAGGCCACGGTGAGCGTCTCGTCGAGCGGCATCGGCGTGGAGTGCAGGACGAAGCGCACCTGCTCGCCGGCCTGGAAGCCCATGAACTGGACCTGCATCCGTCCGCCGGGGACGAGCGCCGATCCCGGTGCGGCCGTCACGGTGCCATGCGGCTGGGCGGCGGGTTCTTCGGGGGCTCCACCATCCGCAGCACCGTCGGAACCGCCGTCGGGGTCAGCGCCGGAACCGCCGCCGGAACCCACGTCCGATCCTGCGTCGGAACCTGCGTCCGCGCCGTCGCCCGGTTCGCCGGAACTGTCGCCCTCGCCGGGCTGGCCGCCGCCCGTGCCGCCGCCCGGTTCTCCCGGGGTTTCGCCGCCGGCGTCGCTGTCGCCCGGCTCCCCCGGCGTTCCGCCCGCATCAGCGTCGCCTGGGTCCGTACCCGCGTCGCCGTCACCCGGATCGGCACCCGCGTCGCCGTCACCCGGATCCGCGTCGCCGTCACCGGGCTCACCTGGTTCGCCGGGCTCGCCCGGCGTTCCTCCTCCAGATGCAGCCGCCTGGAAGGTGCGCACCTCGGAGTACTCCACGCCGCCGTGCGGACCCGTGGCCACCACGTACCAGCCGTGCTCGCCCTCTGTCAGGTCGCTCCAGGTGGCCGAGGTCTGCGTGCCGGAGGCGACGCCGGTCTGCGCGCCGATCTCGTGCGCCGTGAGGATCTCGGCACGGAACGAATCGGCGGCCAGGGTCTTCTGCGCCGGGACGATGCCCGCAGCCGCATAGGGGATCTCGAACTCCTGCATCCCCGCCGGGTCGTTCAGCGACGGCTCATCGGAGTCGAAATCGGCCAGCGACGGAGAGTAGGTGCGGATGATGATGCGCTGGCCCTCGTTGTCGAAGTGCGCCAGACGCAGGTATCCGAGGCCCCCCTCCGGCAGCCCCTGGTAGTCGAACAGCATCGAGTACACCGTGCGGTCGGCGACGCCGTCGCCGTCGTCGTCGATCTCGTCCGTGCGCGTGTAGGCGTCGTGGTAGTGACCCGAGCTGACGGCGAAGACGTTGGCGTTGGGCGTCACGACCTCATCGAACACCCGTTGCGGGAACGGCCCGAGTCCACCGGTGGTGAGCATGTACTCGTGCAGGTTGATCCAGACCTTGCGCTCGGGGTACCGCTGGATCACCTCGTTCAGCCAGGCGATGTCCTCGCTGTTGTCCGTCACGTCGTTCGGAGTCGGCCAGCCCATGTAGAGCATGAGGAAGTCGATGCCGCCGGCCGACACGAGGTCGTAGTGACCGCGGTTGTCCTTGTACGACTCGCCGTACCAGGGGTTGCCCGCGTAGCGCGCCTCGCCGAAGTGCTCGGAGTACTGCGTGTAGTCCGCCGCATGACCGCCGACGTCGTGGTTGCCCGCGAGGACGCCGTAGGGCAGGCCGGCCTCGTCGAGCATCGTGTAGGCCGCATTCGCGTTGTCCCACTGGTGCGCGTCGGTGTGGACGTTGACGATGTCGCCGTTGTGGATCATGTACTGCAGGTTGAGGTTCTCCCGCTGCTCCAGAAGGAACTCGTGGATCGCGAGCTGGTGCGGGTAGTAGTCGTCCGTCTCGTTGTAGTACTGGGTGTCGCTCTCGATCGCGATCGTGAAGTCGTAGGCGTCGCGCGGTGTGGCCTCGGGGTGGTACGGAGCGACCTCGCTCGTGCGTGTCGACAGGTCGTCGGCGGAGAATCCATCCGAATGCTGGACGAGGGCGGTCAGCACGCCGTCCACGACGTGCCCGTCGACCGGGACCAGCGCTTCAAGCGTGAATTCGGGCGTCTCCGCCGTCGTCAGGTGCTGAGCGACCTGCTCCCAGGCGCCGTCGACGGTGCGGACGTACAGGATCACCTTCGCTCCGGCATTGGCGGTGCCGCGCCAGTCCACCCGCGCAAGAGCACCCGTGCCGACATCGGCCGATATCGCCATCGTGTAGAGCTGGTACGGCAGGCCGGTCGCGGCGGTGGTCTCGACGTTCACGCCGTCGGTGCCGAGCAGCGCCCCGAGCTCCTCTTCGCCCAGGACCTCTCCCGCGGTGCGGTCCTGCGTCTGTGAGTCGGACACGATTCCGCGGCTGATGGTGAGCCCCTCGTCGCCCGGCGCGTAACTCTGGCCGGCGCGGAAGCTCACATCCAGCGCGTCGCCCTCGGCGGATGTCGGGGTGGCGGTGAGCTCGGCGGTGTCGCCCTCTAGGATCTCGCCGTCGGTCGGCCCGTCGAGTCGGATCGCGGGCTGCTCGTCGGCCGTCTCGAAGGCGACCGACGTCGTAGCGGCGTTGCCGACGGCATCCGTAGCGGTGAACTCGGCGACGTGCGCGCCCGGCGCGAGCCCGAGCGAGGACGTCGCGAGCGGCAGTGCGATCGGCGTGCCGTCCAGAGTTCCCGAGATCTCGGCGACGCCGGATCCGGCATCCGTCGCTGCGGCATCCACGACGAGGTGCCCCCGGTACTTCTCGCCCTCGACGACGGTCGGTTCGATGACCGGCGCGGTGTTGTCGACGACGACGGTCCTGGTCGCCGCGTCCGCTCCGGCACGGGCCGTGAGGGCGTGGTCGCCGTCCTCGACCGCAGTGGTGTCCCACACGGTCGACACGGACGTGAACGCGTCATCCGGAATCGTGAACGTCGCGAGGAACGACACCAGCGAGGCGTCGCTGAAGGCGATCCGATCGGACGGGGCGGGGCAGTCCGCGAATGCGGGGGCCGTGACCTGGCCGTCCGCCTCCTTGGTCGTCGCGCAGTGGTCCGGTCGCAGCACGCGGCCGTCCGGCAGGGCGAGGCGCAGGTTCTGCGCGGCGAAGTCGTCGTTGTTCTCGTTGACGTCCGCGTTCGGCCACGCCTTGGTACCGGCCGTGATCGACAGCGTGACCTGCTCCCCCGGTACGACGCGTTCGACAGGGACCGTCGCGTCGACCGTCACGATGCGCGCGTAGTAGCCCTCGTCGAAGATCCGCAGCACCTCGTCGCCGAGCTTGACGCCGTTGCGGAAGAAGGCATCGGTGTTCGTCGCCTCGAAGGCGAAGACCGGCCCCGTCTCCAGCGACGCGACCGCATCGTCGACCTCGGCACCGTCGATCTCGAGCTTCACGTCGTCGCCCGTCGCGGACACGCGAACGGGGCCGGAGACGAACTGCCCGTCCGCCAGGTTGAGGCGCACCGGCTCCGGCTCGCCGTCGACGAGCTCGACGCGCACCGGCCCGAGCGTGCTCTGCTGCAGGCCGTCGCTCGCCGTGACGGTGTACTCGATCCAGCGCTTGCCGAACAGGTCCGCCGCCGGCACGGAGTAGTGGAACCGGTCGGACGCCTCGACCGTGAGGTTCCGGCTCTGAGTCGCGCCCAGGTTGTCGACGAGTTCGAGGGTGACGGAGCGGACCAGCACATCGTCCGTGATCGCGAATCCGAGGTCGAGCGCCGACGTATCGGGCACGTCCGAGCCGCCGGTGAGATCTTCGATGGCGGGTGCGGTTCCTGCCGCCGGAGCCGCCACGAAGGATGCCGGGACCTGACCGGCGCTGACGAAGCCCGGCGTCGGCGCCGCGAGCGCCATCATGGTCTGGATCGTCCCGTCCGGAGCCTCTGGCGCCCACAGGTGCGCGCCATCGCCCGGGTTCCAGCCGTACTGGATCCCCGTGTCGGCCGTGGTCTGGTCGTTGTCGAAGTAGTACGCACGGCTCACGTCGTGGCCGGTGTCGGTGGCGACCTGGATGCCGCGGGAGCCGCCGTTCGCCATTCCGCCGTTGAAGAGCTGCACGATGCCCTCGCCGAGCACGAGGTCGGTGCCGAACGCCTCGTTGAAGTCGGCGACCGTGAGCCCGCTCGCAACCCCGACCGGGTTCACTATCCACGCGACGAGCGTGCCGCCGGCGGGGATCACGACATCATCCGGCGACGCCGGCCACAGGGTCGCGTTGAGCGTGACCGGTGTCGTGAGCGCGTTGTCCGTGTAGAGGTAGCTGAGCGTGTAGTCGCTGAAGTCGACCGGTGCGTCCGACGCGTTGAAGACCTCGACGAATTCGAAGGCATCGGCGCCGTCGACGTTCGCCGTGTCGGGGGCCAGCTCGGTGATCTGCAGCAGCGGCGCCGCGAGTGCAGGGTCGGTGGGGCGGTCCGGGTCGGGGCCGACCGGGCCGGGGTCCGGCACCTCCCCGCCGCCGGGGCGCACCAGTTGCGCCGGGTCGACCGTGCCGGGGGTCGGCGCGATCATGACGCGGTCGACGGACACGGCACCGGACGCCGGTACCGTGTACTGCTCGGACATCCCCTTGCCGGAGACGCGGTCGTAGTCGACGCCCGAGACGAGCGTCGATCGGTCGCCCTGGAACAGTCGGAATTCGCGAGCGCCCGTGTTGGCGAATCCGCCCTGACCGATCACGTGGAACAGCGGGTAGGCGGATGCGGCGTCACCGTAGTGCGCACGGAAGTCCGCGTCGGCGAGCTGCCACTGCTCCACTGCGGCATCGCCGGTGCCGACCGCATATCGCAGCCAGAACACGGCGGAGCTCCTGGCGGGGATCATGACATCGGCGAGCGCGGTCTCTGTGCCCGGCTCGACCGCGGACAACCAGCCGGACGTGTTGTATCGCAGCGCGTAGTCGGCGAAGTCGATCGGTGCGTCGGTCGTGTTCGCGACCTCGAAGAACTCGAAGTAGTCCTGGTCAGAGGGCGTGCCCGCGTTGTCGGGCATGATCTCGGTGATCACGAGGTCGGGGAGCGCTTCGGCGGCGGATGCCGGCACCGCGATGCCGATGCCCGTTGCGGCGATGGCGAGCGCGGCCGCGCCGGCGAGGACAGCACGAAGACGGGTGAGAACGGGGTGGGTCACGAGAGATCAGCGAATCGCGAACGGCTGAATCACTCCCCCTTCCTCGGGAAACGCAGAGTGAACCAAAGGTGGATCGTGGCTGAAGCGCTTCCGATGTTGCACGATCGGCGGACGCCCTCTAATCTTGAAACGATTCATCACACGATCGAGGAGCATGTCGACGATGACCTCCCCCACCCGGGTCTGCTTCCAGCTGCAGGTCCGCCCAGAGCTGCTGGACGAGTACCTCCAGCGCCACTCTCCGGTATGGCCGGAGATGCTCGCCGAGATCGCGGCATCCGGCCGGCGCAATTACTCGCTGTTCCTCGGCGACGGCGGCGTGCTCATCGGCTACTACGAGACCGATGACGACGCTGCGGCGCAGGCGTATCTCGCCTCTTCCGAGATCGCCGGCCGCTGGGAGGCCGAGATGGCCCGCTTCTTCGTCGGCCTCGAAGGACGCCCCGACCAGGCGGCCGCGCCACTCACCGAAGTCTTCAATCTGGCGGATCAGCTCTCCGCCGCAGCATCCGAATCCGCAGAAAGCGAGTGACCATGTCCGCCCTCTCCCCAGAGAACCTTGCCGCCCTCGAGCAGCAGGGCATCGAGCTGCCCAGCTGGGCGTTCGGCAACTCCGGCACCCGGTTCAAGGTGTTCGGCACCCCCGGTACGCCTCGCGATCCGTTCGAGAAGATCTCGGATGCCGCGCAGGTCAACGCCCACACCCGGCTCGCGCCGTCCGTCGCACTGCACATCCCGTGGGACGTGTGCGACTTCGCCGACCTGCGCAAGCACGCCGAGGACCTCGGCGTCGAACTCGGAACGATCAACTCCAACACGTTCCAGGACGACGAGTACAAGTTCGGTGCACTCACGCACGAGGATGCCGCGGTGCGCCGGAAGGCGATCGACCACCACCTGGCATGCATCGACGTCATGGACAAGACCGGCTCGCGCGATTTGAAGATCTGGCTCGCGGAGGGCTCGAACTACCCGGGTCAGGCCGACATGCGCGGGCGCCAGGACCGGCTGCACGACTCGCTCGAGCAGATCTACGCGCGCCTCGGCGACGACCAGCGCCTCGTGCTGGAGTACAAGTTCTTCGAGCCGGCGTTCTATCACACGGACGTTCCGGACTGGGGCACCTCGTATGCCCAGGTGAGCGCGCTCGGCGAGAAGGCGATGGTCTGCCTCGACACCGGCCACCACGCGCCTGGCACGAACATCGAGTTCATCGTCATGCAGCTGCTGCGCCTGGGCAAGCTGGGCTCGTTCGACTTCAACTCGCGCTTCTACGCCGACGACGACCTGATCGTGGGTGCCGCCGACCCGTTCCAGCTGTTCCGCATCCTGTTCGAGGTCATCCGCGGCGGCGGCCTGAACAACCCCGATGTGGCCTTCATGCTCGACCAGTGCCACAACGTCGAGGACAAGATCCCCGGCCAGATCCGCTCGGTCCTGAACGTCCAGGAGATGACGGCCCGTGCGCTGCTCGTCGACCGCGACGCCCTGACCGCGGCGCAGCGCTCGGGCGACGTGCTGGCCGCGAACGCCGTCTTCATGGACGCGTTCTACACGGATGTCCGTCCTGCTCTGGCAGAGTGGCGCGAGAGCCGGGGCCTGAACGCAGATCCCATGGCGGCGTACGCGGCATCCGGCTACCAGCAGAAGATCGCCGCAGAGCGCGTCGGCGGCGTCCAGGCCGGCTGGGGCGCCTGACCCGATAGACCCGCCGGGGACACGGGATGCCGATCTCCGTGTCCCCGGCGTTCTCCGAGAGGAACCGAATGACCACGCCCTATGCAGCAGCCGACGGACTCGTGCGCGTGTACCCCGCACCGGAGCCGGACGGCACCGGCCTCGTCTGGGCCCATGGCGGCGGCTTCCTGTTCGGCGACATCGACATGCCCGAATCCGACTGGGTCGCCCGCCAGCTGGCCGCCCGCGGGACGACCGTCGTCTCGGTCGACTACCGGCTCGCGCCGGTACCCGAGGGCTTCCACCCCGGCGTGGAGGAAGCACCGGGTCACATCTATCCGGCCGGGTCAGACGACATGGTCACGGCGATCCGCTGGACGCGCGCGCACGCCGAGGAGCTCGGCATCTCGCTCGACGCGCTCGCCGTCGGCGGGACGAGCGCCGGCGGCAATCTCGCGGCCGGCGCCGCGCTCCGCCTCGCCGGCACCGACGAGGCGCCGGCGCTCGCGCTGCTCGCCTACCCGACGCTGCTCGCGGTTCAGCCCGCTCCGGATGCCGAGCTGCGCGCCGCCCTGGACGCGAACCCCGACGCGGATCGCTTCCAGCCGGAGGTCGTGCTCGGCATGTACGAGAACTACCTCGGCGGGTCGGCCGACGACGCACCGCTGCCAGCTGTGCCTGGCAATGCCACGGCATCGGAACTGGTGCACTACCCGCCGACGTTCATCGTCAACGGCGACACGGACGAGCTGCGGGTCTCCGGCGAGTTCTTCGCCGCGACCCTCGCCGCAGCCGGCCGCGACGTCGAGGTCCTCACCGAACCGGGCACGCAGCACGGTCACCTCAACCGGCCGGAGGAGCCGGCCGCGACGCGCACGATCGAGCGGTTCTCGGCGCGGCTCAGGGCCCTGATCGCCTAGACGGCGGGCCGGGATGCGCCGGCTCAGCGCTCGGGGATCCAGTTCCCGTGCAGGCCGAGCGGGACGCGCGCCGGCAGATGCACGCGGGCGAGGGGCTCGCCACTGAAGTCCTGCGCGGAGAGCACGACGAGATCCGCGGCGCCGCGCTCTGGATCGTGGACGTAGAGCAGGTTGTACCCGTCGTCCTCAGCGGTCGCGTTCACCGCCGGAACGAACACGGCTTCGCCAGCGGCGGCGTCGCGCCCGAACTCGTGCGTCTCGGTCGCCCCGGTCAGCAGGTCGTGCTTCAGGATCGCGTTCGAGAACCCCTCATCGGGGCGGTCTGGCTCCGTGACGCTGGTCGGGGCGTACAGCTCCGTCGACGCCGAGTATCCGAACCGGTACGGGCGGCCAGCGTGCCGGCCGTTCATCCGCGGGAAGTCCTGCGGCCTGTCGTGGAGCAGCTCGGTGCGGACCTTCCCCGCGGCGAGATCCACGGTCCAGCGCTCCAGGACCGGGCGCCCGGCGCCGATGTCGAGAAGGCTGAACACGCCGCGGTGCACGACGACGTCGGCGACGATCCTGCCGGCCTCCTCGTAGGCGTTGAGAGTATGCCCGACCATGCCGGGCGGCAAATCCATCCACCGCACGACGCCTCCGGCCCGCGGCATGACGCCGACCTGGGTCGGCAGATCATCGTTCCAGCCGAAGGGGACGCCCGTGGCGAAGAGCTCGGGATTGAACACCACGGGTGAGGTGTAGATGAGCACGAAGTTGTCGGTGAGGCCGAAGTCGTGCAGATACGGCATGGTCGGCGCGGGAATGTTCGTCGTGCGCTGCACGCCGCCGCCCGGTTCGAACACGATGTGCTGGATGAAGTCCACACCGTAGCGGAACGCCAGGGAGTGCATCTCGCCGGTCCGGTGGTCGTACTTGGTGTGGGCGTTGGCGGTGAAGCCCTCAGGGGTCCCGCCCAGATCGGAGACGCCGACGGTGTCGAGCTCGCCGGTCAGTTCGTAGGGCGCGATGCCGCCTTCGATCAGGGCGTAGAAGCGTCCGCCGTGGCCGGCGACCTGCACGTTCGGAGCGAAGTCGAACCGTTCGTCAACGGGTCGCCCGCGACGTGGTTCACCCAGGCGGTCCGCCACGGAGGCCGAGCGCACCCAGCGGTTCCGGTACCACTCCGCACGTCCGTCGCGCAGCCGGACGCCGTGCACCATGCCTTCGCCGAGCGTCCACAGGTGCGCCGAGGCGTCCTCCAACCCGAGCGGATTGGGGCCGATGCGCAGGTAGCGCCCATCGAGGTCCTCGGGGATCTTCCCGGTGACCGGCAGGTCGAAGGCGGTGATCTCTTCTGTGACCGGGGCGAAGTTGCCTCGGGTGTATCGCTCGAGTCGCACGGTGGTTCCTCTCGTCAGTTACACGAACGTATCACACGCTTGTATAAATAGTGAAGGCGTCGCATAGGATCAGGAGCATGGGACACCGGGAGGACCTGCTCGAGGGCGCCAAGCGCTGCCTGATCGAGCGCGGCTACAGCCGGACCACCGCCCGCGACATCGTCGAGGCATCGAACACCAACCTCGGCTCGATCGGCTACCACTACGGCACGAAGGACAAACTCCTCCTGCAGGCGATGATCGAGCTGTCCGGCGACCTGGCCGAGACGATGATCACGGTCGGCACCGGAGCGGATGCCGACGACGCCGGCGAGCGGCTCCGCACGTTCTGGTCGGGCATGATCGACTCCTTCCGGCACGACCGCGCCCTGTGGAAGGCGAACCTCGAGATCCTCACGCAGACGCTGCACGACGATGAGCTGCGCCAACGGCTCGCGGATACGCAGGAGCGCGGACGCGTCGGCCTCGGCGAAGCGTTCACCTCGGCGGGCGGCGATGCGGGGCGGGCCGCCGGTGCGATTCAGTTCGCCCTCATCACGGGCGTGATGACCCAGCATCTCGTCGACCCCGACCGCGCCCCCACCGCCGATGACGTCATCGCCGGGCTGCGGGCGATCGCCGCGGTGCGCTGACGGCGCGGATAGATTCCTCTCATGGCACTCTCCGGCAACCTCGACGCGCAGCGTCGCAGAGACGAACTCGTCGAGCTCGCGAACGCTCCGCGCGGCGTGATGATCGACGCGGCGGCCGAGTTGTTCGCGGTATCGCCCATGACGATCCGCCGCGATCTGCTCGAACTCGAGGCCGAGGGCCGGGTGCGCCGCGTGCGTGGTGGCGCGACGGCGGCGCCGCGCGCTCGCCCGTTCGATGCGCGTCGGGCGATCCGCGCGACGGCCAAGCGCACGATCGCCGAGAAGGCGCTGCAGCTGGTTCCGACGGCCGGGAGCATAGCGCTGGACGCATCGACGACGGTGAGCATGCTCGCCTCGGCGATCGGTCCGCGATCCGGAGTGACCGCCTACACCAACTCGTTCGAGAGCTTCCAGCTGCTGCAGCCCTTCGAGGGGGTCAGCGCGGTGATCTCGGGCGGCACGGCCGAGCCGACGACGGGCAGTCTCGTCGGCCCCCTCGCACGGCGCAGCATCCGCTCGGTGTACTTCGACATCTTCTTCTCGTCTGCGGATGCTCTGGACAGCGACGACGGGACCTCAGAGGTCTCCGTAGAGGAGGCAGAGCTCAAGCAGGCCATGGCGACGAATGCGGCGACCACCGTCGTTCTGATCGATTCGAGCAAGCTGCAGCGCCGATCGGTGGCGCGCGCACTCGAACTGCACGAGATCTCCGTGCTGATCACCGAACTCGAACCACGCGACGAGCGACTGGACCCGTATCGCGGGATCGCCGACATCCGCTGAGTCCTTTCGGTCAATGTTCGTGTTGTGTTATATTTCACATGATCCAACAGCTCGACCGCGTGGGTCGTGCATCGTTCCTGTCTTGGAGAGCTCATGACCAACGCCACCGCTGCCGCCCTCATCGAGCGGTCGAACCGCCTGGGTGCCGACCCGAAGAACACCAACTACGCAGGCGGCAACACCTCCGCCAAGGGCACCGAGACCGACCCCGTGACCGGCCAGCCGGTCGAGTTGCTGTGGGTCAAGGGCTCGGGCGGCGACCTGGGCACCCTGAAGGAGTCCGGCCTCGCCGTGCTGCGCCTGGACCGCATGCGCGCGCTCGTCGACGTCTACCCGGGTCTTGACCGCGAGGACGAGATGGTAGCCGCGTTCGACTACTGCCTCCACGGCAAGGGCGGTGCCGCACCGTCGATCGACACGGCGATGCACGGCCTCGTCGACGCCGCGCACGTCGACCATCTGCATCCCGACTCGGGCATCGCGATCGCCACGGCCGCAGACGGAGAAGAGCTGACGACGAAGATCTTCGGCGACAAGGTCGTCTGGGTGCCGTGGCGCCGCCCCGGTTTCCAGCTCGGTCTGGACATCGCCGAGATCAAGGCGAAGAACCCGCAGGCGATCGGCTGCATCCTCGGCGGCCACGGCATCACCGCCTGGGGCGACACGTCGGAGGAGTCCGAGACCAATTCGCTGTGGATCATCGACACGGCCGCCGCCTACATCGAGGCCAACGGCGAGTCGGCACCCTTCGGCGACGTGCGCGGCGGCTTCGAGGCCCTGCCGGATGCCGAGCGGCGAGAGCGCGCGGCGACGCTGGCCGCCACGATCCGCGGGATCGCCTCGCACGACAAGCCGATGGTCGGCCACTTCACCGACTCCGACGTCGTGCTCGACTTCCTCGCGTCCGAGCGCGCGCCCGAACTCGCCGCTCTCGGCACGAGCTGCCCCGACCACTTCCTGCGCACGAAGGTCAAGCCGCTGATCCTCGACCTGCCGGCGACGGCGTCACCGGAGGACCAGATCGCCCGACTGCACGAACTTCACGACGAGTACCGCTCTGACTACCAGGCGTACTACGACGCGCATGCGACGGCGGAGTCGCCCGCGATCCGCGGCGCGGACCCCCTCATCGTCCTGATCCCCGGCGTGGGAATGTTCTCGTACGGTGCGAACAAGCAGACCGCCCGCGTCGCCGGCGAGTTCTACGTCAACGCGATCAACGTCATGCGCGGCGCCGAGGCGCTGTCGACCTACTCCCCCATCTCGGATGCCGAGAAGTTCCGCATCGAGTACTGGGCGCTCGAGGAGGCCAAGCTGCAGCGGATGCCGAAGCCGAAGTCCCACCAGGGCCGCATCGCGTTCGTCACGGGCGCGGCATCCGGCATCGGCAAGGCCATCGCCACCCGACTCGCGGCCGAGGGCGCCTGCGTCGTCGTCGCGGACCTCGACCTCGAGAAGGCGCAGGCTGCCGCGGCCGAACTCGGGAACACGGATGTCGCGATCGGTGTCGCCGCGAACGTCGCGGATGCCGAGGCGGTCCAGGCCGCGCTGAACGAGGCCGTGCTGGCATTCGGCGGCGTCGACCTCGTCGTCAACAACGCCGGTCTTTCGCTGTCGCGTCCGCTGCTGGAGACCACCGAGAAGGACTGGGACCTGCAGCACGACGTCATGGCCAAGGGCTCTTTCCTGGTGTCGAAGGCTGCGGCGAAGGTCCTGATCGACCAGAAGCTCGGCGGCGACATCATCTACATCTCGTCGAAGAACTCCGTCTTCGCCGGCCCGAACAACATCGCCTACTCCGCGACGAAGGCGGACCAGGCCCACCAGGTGCGGCTGCTCGCGGTCGAGCTCGGCGAGTTCGGCATCCGCGTCAACGGCATCAACCCCGACGGCGTCGTCCGCGGCTCGGGCATCTTCGCCTCCGGGTGGGGCGCGAACCGCGCGGCCACGTACGGCGTGGCGGAGGAGGACCTCGGCCAGTTCTACGCGAACCGCACGATCCTCAAGCGCGAGGTCGTCCCCGAGAACGTCGCCGACGCGGTGTTCGTCCTCACCGGCCCGGAGCTGAGCCGCACGACGGGCCTGCACATCCCGGTCGACTCCGGCGTCGCCGCGGCGTTCCTGCGATGACTGACATCCGCGCGGTCGCCGCGGTCGACCTCGGAGCGACGTCGGGGCGCGTCATGATCGGGCGGGTCGGACCCGACGCGCTCGAGCTCGAGCTCGTCACCCGGTTCCCCAACGGCCCCGTCGAGCGCGCAGACGGACTGCACTGGGACTTCGATGCCCTGTACGGTCACATCGTCGACGGACTCGCCGAGGCTGTCCGCCGGGAGCCGTCGATCGAGAGCATCGGCATCGACTCCTGGGCGGTGGACTACGGTCTGCTGCGCGACGACGCACTGCTCGCGGAGCCGTTCCACTACCGCGACGAGCGCAGCGAGCGCGGGGTCGCCGAGGTGCACACGATCGCCCCCTTCACCGAGCTATACCAGCGCAACGGCTTGCAGTTCCTGCCGTTCAACACGCTGTACCAGTACCGCGTGGACACCGCCCTCGCGGACGCCGACGGCGCGCTCCTCATCCCCGATCTCATCGCCTACCTGCTCACCGGGGCACGTGTCGCCGAGCGCACGAACGCCTCGACGACCGGGCTCCTCGGGGTCGAGTCGTCGGAGTGGGATCTGGAGCTCGCCGAGCGTCTCGGCATCCCGTCCGGCATCCTCCCGCCGCTCGTCGACCCTGGCGTCGTGATCGGGACGCTGCGTCCCGATCTGACCGAGCGCATCGGCAAAGACCTCCCCGTCGTCGCCGTCGGCTCGCACGACACGGCATCCGCTGTCGTGGCCGTGCCGCTGTCGACGCCGGATTCGGCGTACATCTCGTGCGGCACGTGGGGCCTGGTCGGCGTGGAGATCGCGGAGCCGGTGCTGACGGATGCCGCACGCGCGGCGAACTTCACGCACGAATCGGGCGTGGACGGCCGGTTCCGGTTCCTGCACAATGTCACCGGCCTCTGGCTGCTGAGCGAGACGGTGCGCGCCTGGGAGGCGGAGGACGCCTCCTCGATCGACCTGCCAGAGCTGCTGGATGCCGCGGCGGCGGTCTCCGGAGACATCCCCCTTTTCGATGCGAACGACCCATCGCTGAGCGCACCCGGCGACATGCCGGCGCGCATCGCCGCCGTGCTGACGTCCGGTGGTTCGGCAGTGCCGGCCGACCGCGCGGCCTTCGCGCGCACGATCGTCGAGTCGATCGCGCAGGCCTTCGCGGATGCCGTGCAGACGGCCGGAGATCTCTCCGGTCGTGAGATCGACGCCATCCACCTGGTGGGCGGCGGATCGCTGAACCGGCTGCTGTGTCAGGCGACCGCCGATCGTTCAGGCGTGCCGGTGCTCGCCGGCCCCGTCGAGGCGACCGCGCTCGGCAACGTGCTCGTGCAGGCGCGCGCCCTCGGCGCTGCTCCGGCGACCCTCGAAGAGCTGCGCGCGCTGGTCGCGCGCACGCATCAGCCGGTCCGGTACGACCCGCGCTGAGCGCTCCTCTTCTCGTTCGTTGAACGAGCCCCGCCTCCTCGCTCAACGAACGAGGGGAACGGCGCCGTCCTCGCTCAACGAGCGAGGGACGCCGGGCGAGCCGAGATGACGACCTCCGCCGGTGCGAAGCCCTCAGCCGACGCCGTGACGCGCACCTCGGCACCCGGATCGCGACGCACGATCGCCAGCAGACGCCCGTCGTACGTCGTCGCCGACGGACCGGCGAACGACTCCTCGGTGCGGGCGCGGCCGGATCCGATCCCCGCCAGTTCACCGTCCGAGACCGACACGGTCACGCGCGCGTCCTGGTCGACGACGACGGTGCCAGCGGCATCCTCGAGAGTGATCGCGACGTAGGCGAGCGCGGCGTCGCCGCCGTCCTCCACGCGTGCGACGAGCGCGGCGGAGCCGGCCGTGACGAGCGCCGTCCGGCCGATCTCGGCCCCCGACCGAAACGCGACCGCGGACAGTTCTCCCGGTTCGTATGAGGTCTCGAACCGGGCGATGAGCGGGCGCGGCACCCCCACAGGGATGCGCGCGACCGGCACGCCGTTGCGGCGCAGTTCGACCTCGTCGGCATCCGCGTAGACGTCGACAGAGACGGGTGATCCGGTCGGGACGCTCCAGCTCCAGTTCGAGACCACGTCGTCCCAGGACCAGGGCGTCTTAGCGGTCGGCCGACCATGGTGCTGCGGCCGATGCACGGCGATCATCGGCTCGGTCCGCAGCCCGAACGCGATCTCGCGGTAGTACGACGCCGGCAGCCGGTGCCCGGTGATGTCGATATCGCCGCACTGGGCGAGCAGATACGGGTAGGGGCCCGCGGTTCCGGTCGGCTCGTAGCCGTCGACGTCGGTGTAGTCGACGCGACCGATCCCCGCCTCGCCGATGTAGTCCCAGCCCGTCCACGTGAAGTCGCCGATCACGTGCGGCAGCCGTGTCACGGCTTCCCAGAGCGAGGCGATCCGGTCAGGGAACGTCTCTGACCCGACGATCACCCGGTTCGGGAAGAGTTCGGCATCCAACTCGTAGCGGGAATCCGCATAGTTGAACCCGACGACATCGAGCACGGCGGCGGATTCCTCGATCGAGTCCGTCACGAGCGCAGACGCGTTCATTCGCGCCATCTGCTCTCCCATGTCGGCCATCATGGTGTTCGCATCGGATGCCTCGGCCGACGCCATCGCGGCCTGCAGGTGCTCGAGGTTCGCGATGATCCCGTTGATGCCGTTGGTCACGAAACGGCTCGGGTCGAGCCGGCGGAACTCCTCGGCGAGGCGCCTGCTCCAGGTCGCCCCGTGCGGCGTCGCGAGCTCGAGGATCTCGTTGCCGATCGAGTACAGGATGACGCTGGGGTGGCCGAGATCCTTGGCCACCAGAGCCGCGACGTCTCTCCGCCAGCGCTCTTCGAACCCGAGCGACGAGTCGAACGCGGTCTTCGACTTCGTCCACACGTCGGTCAGCTCGTCCATCACGAGCATGCCGTACCGGTCGCACGCTTCGAGCAAAGCGCGGCTTGCGGGGTTGTGGGCGCTGCGGATCGCGTTGAAACCGGCTTCCTTGAGGATCCGCACGCGACGGTCCTCCGCCGCCTCGACCGAGACCGCTCCGAGCGGACCGTTGTCGTGGTGGATGCAGGCGCCGCGGAGATCGACGGTCTCGCCGTTGATTCGCAGGCCGTGCGCCGTGTCGAGCTGGAGGCGACGGATGCCGAGCACCGTCTCGTCCTGATCGACGGGATCTCCGTCGATCGTCGCGAGGATCGTGCGCACCCGGTACAGGTGCGGGGCATCAGGGCTCCACAGCCGAGGGGCGGTGACGGGAACGCGGACGCGGGTCACGGCATCGGTGCCCGGCAGGATCGTCACCGGCGAGGTGCCCGATGCGACCTCGATGTCGCCGTCGTCGACGATCGTCCAGCTCAGGCGGCGCATCGCCGTGTGACGGGTGCCGTTCTCGACCCGCGTGGAGATCTCGACGATCGCCCGTTCCGCATCGATGTCGGATGCCGCAGCCCTCGTGCCGTCGAGCGCGATGTGCACCGGATCGCCGACGACGAGGTGGACGGGCCGGTAGATGCCGCCGCCGGTGTACCAGCGGCTGTCCCGGTGCACACGCGCCTCGACGACGATCGTGTTCGGCTCGCCGTGCCTCAGGAACGGATCGGCATCCACGACGAAGGCCGCGTAACCGTTCGCCTCGTGCGCGGCGAAGTCGCCGTTGATGTACACGGTCGCGTCGCGGTAGACGCCCTCGAACTCGATGCGGACCGCCCGGTCGCGCCACTCGTCAGGGACGTCGAACGTCGTGCGGTACTCGAAGACGCCGCCGGGGATGTAGCCGGCGTGCACGCCCTGCACGCTGTCGGCCGAGCGCGGCAGGTCCCGGAGCGCGTCATGGGGAATGGTCACGGCGACGGCGGCCGTCGCCGCATCCCGCGATTCGAAGGCGCCCAGCTTGGGGCCGACCGTCCAGCCGTCGACGAAGGGGATGCGGATCATGCTGACGCCTCCGCCTCGTCCGCGATGTCCCAGTCGATGTCGACGAATCCCGAGATGAACTCACGCAGCTCGATCTCCATGTCCACCACGGAGCGGTCGAGCAGCCATTGCACCTGCAGGCCGTCCATCATGGCGATGATCGCGACCGCCCCGCGGTACGAGGTCATGCCCGGTCGGAGCCGCCCCTCGGCCCGGAGGAACTCGAGGGCCCGCTCGATGTTGGACCGCGTGATGTCGTAGCGGTCGACGAAGTACTGGTGCGCCGGATGCTCGGGCGACGTGGCCTCCGCCGAGAGCGTGCAGTAGAGCTCGACCACGCCGGGGATGGACGCGTTGTGCGCGGCGAGCGCCACGAGACCGCGCATCGTGGCGGCGCCGTCCTCCGAGCGCATCGGGACCATCTCGAGCGCGCGGTCGTCGCGGTGCGTGAGCACCGCCTCCAGCAGCTTGACCTTGCTCGAGAAATGATGCAGCAGCCCCGCCTCGCTGATCCCGACGCGCTGGGCGACCTCGCGCAGCGAACCGGAGCGGTATCCGCCCTCGGCGAAGACCTCGAGCGCGGCATCCAGGATCGCCTTGCGCCGCTCCCTGGTCTTCGCGTACTCGCCGCGGGCTCCGCGCCGAACCGGCTTCGTCCTCGTGGTGTTCGTCATCGATGTCACCGTATCCCACGCTCTGCGACCGTTGTCGATCGCGGGCGCCGGACCCTCCGGGTACCGTTCTATAACAAATTCCGAGCGATCGCTAGGTATTTGCGACAAAAACCTAGTGCACGCTCGCTTTTCCTGCTAGCTTCACTCCGCAAGAGGTGATCCACAGGGGTATCACCGCATCGAAGGGACCAAGGATGTTCCGTTGGAAGGCCACAGCAGCCACCATCGCCATCGCGGCTCTCGCTCTCACCGGCTGCGCCGCGGGGACCGAGGACACCGGCGACGGCGCACAGGGTGGAGGCACTCTCACCCTCGGCGCGATCACGCCACCCACGACGTTCGACCCCGCAGGGGCCGAGTGGGGCAACCGCGCACCGTTCTACCAAGCCGTGTTCGACACCCTCCTGCTCGCCACCCCCGAGGGAACGATCGAACCGTGGCTCGCGACCGAGTGGTCGTACAACGACGACAGCACCGAGCTCACGCTGACGCTGCGCGATGACGTCACCTTCACGGACGACTCCGAACTCACCGCTCAGGTCGTCATCGACAACCTGCAGCGGTTCAAGGACGGCACGTCTCCCGACGCCAACTACTTCGCCGGCGTCTCGAACCTGGCCGCTCCTGATGACACGACGGTCGTCATCACCCTCGCGGCCCCCGACCCCGCGTTCCTGAACTACCTCACCCGTGACCCCGGGCTCGTCGCGAGCGGCGAGTCGCTGGCGAACGACGACCTCGCCACCGACCCGATCGGCTCGGGACCGTACGTCCTCGACACCGCCGCGACGGTCACCGGCACCAGCTACACGTACACGAAGAACCCCGGCTACTGGAACCCGGACGTCCAGCACTACGACGGCCTCGTCATCAACGTCCTGGCGGACGCCACGGCATCCGTCAACGCGATCAAGGCCGGTGAGGCCAACGGCGTCAAGCTCGCGAGCAACGACAATCTCACCGAAGTCGAAGCCGCCGGCTGGACGATCAACGCGAACGAGCTCGACTTCCAGGGCCTGCTGCTGCTGGATCGCGCCGGCACGATGAATCCCGCGCTCGCCGACGTGAAGGTGCGCCAGGCGCTGAACTACGCCTTCGATCGCGAAGGCCTGCTGCAGGCGCTGCAGCTGGGCAACGGCACCGTGACGACGCAGGTTTTCCCCGAGGGATCCGAGGCGTACGACGAGTCGCTGGACGACTACTACACCTATGACCCGGAGAAGGCCAAGGAACTGCTCGCCGAGGCGGGCTACGCGGACGGGTTCACGCTCGAGATGCCGAGCTCCACGCTGCTGGGCGCGGCGACCTACACGCTCATCGAGCAGCAGTTGGCCGACATCGGCGTCACCGCCTCGTACACCGACCCGGGCAACAACTTCATCGCGGACCTCCTCGCGCCGAAGTACCCTGCGTCGTTCATGGCGCTCGAGCAGAACCCCGACTGGCAGCTGATCCAGTTCATGATCGCCCCCACCGCGATCTTCAACCCGTTCGGCTACTCCGACCCGCAGGTGGACGAGTACATCCAGCAGATCCAGTTCGGCGACGAGGCGACGCAGGCCTCGGTGGCGAAGGAGCTCAACGCCTACCTCGTCGAGCAGGCCTGGTTCGCTCCGTTCTACCGGGTGCAGGGCAGCTTCGCGACCGACGCGAACACGACGGTCGAGATGCTCCCGACCAACGCGTACCCCGCGATCTACGACTTCGTCCCGAAGCCGTAGCACCGAATTCCGGCCCGCCCGCGTCCGCGGGCGGGCCGGTCCAGACTCCCTCCACGACACAGGAGCGCAGCATGCTCATGTTCATCATCCGGCGGGTCCTCGCCGGCATCGCCCTGCTCTTCGTCATATCCATCGTGACGTTCGGGCTCCTCTTCCTCGACAGCGCGAACATCGCGCGACGCATCCTCGGCCAGAACGCGACCGAGGAGCTGGTCGCCCAGAAGTCGGCCGAGCTGGGTCTCGACCGCCCGCTCATCGTGCAGTACTGGGATTGGCTCACCTCCGCCCTCACCGGTGACCTCGGCCGCTCGTGGTTCAACGGTCAGCTCGTCTCCGTCAGCCTCTCCGGCCGCCTCAGCGTCAGCCTGTCGCTCGTGATCGGCGCCACGGTCATCTCCGCCATCATCGCGGTGGTGCTCGGCGTCCTCGCGGCCCGCCGCGGCGGCTGGGTCGACGCCCTGGTGCAGCTCATCTCGGTCCTGGGGTTCGCGATCCCCGGTTTCCTGATCGCGCTGTATCTCGTCCTCTTCTTCGCGATCAACCTCGGCTGGTTCAAGGCCACCGGGTACATTCCGATCACGACGTCGTTCACAGGCTGGATGTCCTCGGTGACCCTGCCGATCATCGCACTCTCGGTCGGCGCCATCGCCGCGGTGGCGCAGCAGGTGCGCGGGTCCGTCACCGATGCGATGTCGCGCGACTACGTGCGCACGCTCCGCTCCCGCGGCCTCTCCAGCGGCAGCGTCGTGTACAAGCACGTCCTCCGCAACGCCGGAGGCCCTGCCCTCGCCGTGCTCGCCGTGCAGTTCATCGGGCTCCTCGGCGGCGCCGTCATCGTCGAGCAGGTCTTCGCCCTCCCCGGTATGGGCCAGCTCACCGTCGCCGCCACCACCCAGGGCGACATCCCCGTCGTCATGGGCGTCGTGATCGCGTTCGCCGTGATCGTGATCATCGTGAACCTCGTCATCGACCTCGCCCAAGCAGCCCTCAACCCGAAGGTGCGACTCTCATGACCGCTATCGAAGTGCCCACGGCCGTGCCGACGCCGGCCGTGAAGACCTCGCTGTTCCGCCGGCTCGTCCGGCGCCCCGTGGCTCTGTCCGCACTGATCTTCCTCGTGATCGTCGTGATCATCGCGGTCATCGGTCGCTGGCTGGCCCCGTTCGACCCGAATCTCGCGTCGCTGCAGCTCGTGCTGGCCCCGCCGAGCGCCGAGCACCCGCTCGGCGCCGACAGCGCCGGACGGGATGTGCTGTCCCGCCTGCTCGTGGCGACCCAGATCACGCTCGCCGCGGCTCTCGTCGCGGTCGTCACCGCGCTGGTCATCGGCGTCGTCTCCGGCCTGATCGCCGGCTACTACCGCGGCTGGTTCGACTCGGTGGCGTCCTGGGTGACGTCGTTGGTGATGGCCCTGCCTGGCATGGTCGTACTGCTCGCGGCACGCGCCGTGCTCGGCCCGAGCGTGTGGCTGGCGATGTTCATCTTCGGCATCCTGCTCGCCCCCGCGTACTACCGCCTGGTGTACGCGGCCGTCACGGGCGTGCGCGGCGAGCTCTACGTCGATGCGGCCAGGGTGGCCGGCCTGTCCGACATGCGCATCATCGGCCGCCACATCCTGTCGGTCGTCCGCGCTCCGATCATCATCCAGTCCGCGATCGTCGCCGGCATCGCCGTGGCGATCCAGTCCGGTCTCGAGTTCCTCGGGCTCGGCGACATGAGCGTGCCCACCTGGGGCGGGATGCTCAACGACGGCTTCGCGAACATCTACAAGCAGCCGCTGCTGATGCTCTGGCCCTCGCTCGCGATCGCGCTCACCTCGATCGCGCTGACGCTGCTCGCCAACGGCATGCGCGACGTGCTGGAGCGCACCGCCGTGGTGCGCCGCCGCCGCCGCCGCGCCGTGACCACGGCCACCGGATCGATCGCCGCCGTCACGACGTCGATCAGCACCTCGGGACGCGATCTCGAGGAGCTGGAGGACTCGGCGGCGATCCCGGTCATCGGGGACACGATCACGCACGCCGACGATGCGCGCACGGCCGCGCTGCCTGCGACGCCGATCCTCACGGTCTCGGACCTGCGCGTGGCATACGAGCAGATCGAGGGCGAGGACATCGAGGTGGTGCACGGCGTCTCGCTGCAGATCCGCAAGGGCGAGGTGCACGGGCTGATCGGCGAGTCCGGTTCGGGCAAGACCCAGACCGCGTTCGCCGTGCTCGGCCTGCTGCCCCGCGGTGGTCGGGTCACGGCCGGATCGATCGATTTCGAGGGCACGGAGCTGGCGGATGCCGCGGAGAAGGCGTACGCCGGCATCCGGGGCAGACGCATCGGCTACATCCCTCAGGAGCCGATGAGCAACCTCGACCCGTCGTTCACGATCGGATCACAGCTCGTGGAGCCGCTGCGCAAGAACCTGGGGATGTCGAAGAAGGACGCCACCGAGAAGGCGCTGGCTCTGCTCGATCGCGTCGGCATCCCGAATCCGAAGCGCACGTTCGACGCGTATCCGTTCGAGGTCTCCGGCGGCATGGCGCAGCGCGTCCTGATCGCCGGCGCCGTCTCGACGGACCCGGATCTGATCATCGCCGACGAGCCGACCACCGCGCTGGACGTCACGGTGCAGGCCGAGGTGCTGGACCTGCTGCGCGATCTGCAGCGAGAACGCCAGATGGCGATGCTGCTGGTCACGCACAACTTCGGCGTCGTCGCCGATCTGTGCGACCGCGTCACGGTCATGCAGCAGGGTCTGTTCGTCGAACAGGGCCCCGTCCGCACGATCCTCGGCGCCCCCGCCCACCCCTACACGCAGTCGCTGCTGGACGCGATCCTCGACGAGGGTCCGGCCCGTGGCGAGCTGAAGACCGCCGCAGAAGGAGCACAGTCGTGAACGCACTCCTCGAGGTCGAGAACCTCCACGTCACGTACCCGGGCAAGGGCTTCCGCGCCGAGCCGTTCCACGCGCTCAAGGGCGTCTCGCTCGACATCCGGGCCGGCGAGACGATGGGGCTCGTCGGAGAATCCGGGTCGGGCAAGACCACGCTCGGCCGTGCCGTGCTGGGCCTCGCTCCCGTCACGGACGGCTCGGTCCGATACGACGGGCAGGAGATCGCGCACCTGAACCGCCGCGAGCGCCGGGCGCTGTCCAGCGAGATCCAGGTCGTCTTCCAGGACCCTTATTCGTCGCTGAACCCTTCGATGACGATCGCGCAGATCCTCGCCGAACCGCTCACCGCCCGCGGCGTCTCGTCCAAGGAGGCGAACGCGCGGGTCTCGGACCTGCTCGACCGCGTCGGTCTGCCGGCGGATGCTGCCCGCCGGCTGCCCCGTGAGTTCTCGGGCGGGCAGCGCCAGCGCGTGGCGATCGCCCGCGCGCTGGCGCTGGATCCCAAGCTCATCGTCTGCGACGAGCCGGTCTCGGCTCTCGACCTGTCCACACAGGCGCGCGTGCTCGACCTGTTCATCGAGATCCAGGAGCGCACCGGGGTCGCGTATCTCTTCATCTCGCACGACCTCGCCGTCGTCCGCCACATCAGCCACCGCGTCGCGGTGATGTACCGGGGCGAGCTGGTCGAGACGGGCGACGGCGATCAGGTCACGGCTCACCCGTCGCACCCTTACACCCAGCGGCTGTTCCTGGCCGCCCCCGTCCCGAACCCCGACGCGCAGCAGCAGCGACGCGTCGAACGACGCGCGCTCATCGACGCGCAGCTCAGCACCGAAGGAGCCGCATGACCGCCGCGAACCCCGAGACGACCACGCATCTCGTCCCGCTGCTCGACCGCCTCACCCTCGAGCAGAAAGCGGCGCTCGTGCAGGGCGCGGACTTCTGGACCACGGTGCCGATCCCGGAGATCGGCCTGCGGGCGATGACGCTCTCCGACGGGCCGGCCGGTGTCCGCGGTCCGCGGTGGGACGAGCGCGACCCGTCGCTCAACCTCCCCTCCGGTTCCGCGCTGGCCGCATCCTGGGATGCGGACCTCGCCTACCGCTTCGCGGCTGCCGCGGCATCCGAAGCGCGCCGCAAGGGCGTAGACGTCGTCCTCGGCCCGACGATCAACCTGCACCGGTCGCCGCTCGGCGGACGGCACTTCGAGTGCTTCAGCGAGGACCCGGAGCTGACCGCCGAACTGGCGAGCGCGTATGTCCGCGGCCTCCAGGACAACGGGGTCGCCGCGACCCCGAAGCACTACGTCGCGAACGACTCGGAGACCGACCGGTTCACGGTCGACATCGAGGTCGACGATCGGGCGTTGCGCGAGCTGTACCTCGCACCGTTCGAGCGCGCCGTCGAAGCCGGCGCGTGGTCGATCATGAGCGCGTACAACTCGGTCGACGGCGTCACCATGACCGAGAACGCGCTCCTGGAGACTCCGCTCAACAGCGAGTGGGGCTTCGACGGCGTCGTCATCAGCGATTGGACCGCCGTCCGCTCTCTGGATGCCGTCCCCGCCGCCCAGGATCTCGCGATGCCCGGGCCGGCACCGGCGTGGGCGGATCTCGTCGACGCCGTGCGCGACGGCCGCGTGCAGGAGTCGGATCTCGACCGCAAGGTGCTGCGCATCCTGCTGCTCGCCGAGCGCGTCGGCGCGCTGGAGGGGTCGCCCGCGATCGCGCCGGCCGCCGTCGACGGGCCCGCGTTCGCCCGCGAGGCCGCGATCGAGGGCTCCGTCCTGCTGCAGAACACCGGCATCCTTCCGTTGGCTGCGCAGGCCCTCGGCCAGGTCGCCGTCATCGGGCAGAACGCCCGCGATGCGCGCACGCAGGGCGGCGGGTCAGCCACGGTCATCCCCGAGAACGTCGTGTCCCCGCTCGACGCGATCCGCGCGGCGCTGCCGCATGCGGAGGTGCGCTACGAGCTCGGCGCCGTCGTGCAGGAGGGCGTCGCCGAGATCCCGCTCGCGCACATCGTCAACCCCGCGACGGGCGAGCCCGGCCTGCGCGTGAGGTTTCTCGATGCCGACGGGCAGGAGCTGTTCGCGGAGGATCGCCGTGCGACCGGCCTGGTCTGGTTCGGCGGCGATGCCCCGATCGCCGCGAGCCGCACCATCGTGCTCACGACGCGGTACACCCCGACCGAATCCGGCGAGATCCAGCTCGGATTCGCCGGAGCGAACCCCGGCAGGCTCTTCGTCGACGGAGAGCTCGTCCTCGAAGACTCCCCCGTGATCGAGGGCACCGATCTCGGCGCCGCGTTCCTGAACCCGCCGTCGCTCACCGTCGGCGTCCACGTCGACGCCGGGCGTGCGATCGAGCTCCGTGCGGAGTTCACGCGCGCCGGCGCCGGTGCTCTGAGCGGCGCCTTCAGCGCCACCCTCGGAATCGCCCCGGAGCGCACGGATGCGGGCCTCCTCATCGCCCGGGCCGTGGAAGCGGCGGCATCCGCCGACGTCGCCATCGTCGTCGTCGGCACGAACTCGAAGGTCGAATCGGAGGGGTACGACCGCGTCGACCTGGATCTGCCCGGTCATCAGGACGACCTCGTGCGCGCCGTCGCCGCCACCGGCACACCGACCATCGTCGTCGTCAACGCGGGGTCGCCCGTCGTGCTGCCGTGGGCGGGTGGCGTCGGCGCGATCCTGCAGGGATACTTCGGCGGTCAGGAGTTCGGCCACGCGATCGCCGACGTGCTCACCGGTGCCGCCGAGCCAGGCGGACGCCTGCCCACCACCTGGCCGGCCGCGCTCGCGGACGTGCCGGTGACCGAGGTCGCCCCCACCGACGGACGCCTCGCCTACAGCGAGGGCCTGCACATCGGGTACCGCGCCTGGCTGAGGGATGCCGCAGAGCCGGCGTTCGCGTTCGGTCACGGGCTCGGGTACACGTCATGGTCGTGGGGCTCCGCACGGCGCCACGAGGACGCGGTCGAGGTGGTGCTCACCAACTCCGGCGAGCGCGCCGGCAAGCAGGTCGTCCAGGTCTACGCCGAGCGCAGCGACTCCTCCGTCGATCGGCCGGTGCGCTGGCTCGTCGGGTTCGTGGTCGTCCGCGTCGAGCCGGGCGAGACGGTCACCGCCACCGTACCCGTCCCCGCGCGCCGTCTCGCCCACTGGGCGAGCGACTGGGTCGTCGAACCGGGGACCTACACGTTCCGGATCGGACCGTCGGTCGCCGATCTGCCCCTCTCGATCGACTGGGACACTGCGTGAGCCTCGACACGCTCGACGGACCTCTCCAGGGGCGCGCCGAGCCACGGCTCGGCGAGATCGTCGACACGCTCGATGGCTATCTGGCCGCCGACCCGGATCTGTCGTTCCAGGTCGCGGCGTTCCACGAGGGCCTCCCGGTCCTGGACGCCTGGGGTGGCCCGCACCTCGGCGAGGAGTCGGTGATCGTGCCGTACTCCGTCACGAAGAACACGATCGGCCTGTCGATCGGCCTGCTCCTCGAGCGCGGCGAGATCGATCTGGACGAGCGCGTGGCGCACTACTGGCCGGAGTTCGCCGCGGCGGGCAAGCACGGCGTCACGGTGCGCCAGCTGCTCTCGCACCAGGCGGGTCTGCCGCAGGCGGCGCCGGCGCTGTCCTGGGCGGAGCTCCTCGATCATCACGCCGCAGCGGAGCGCCTCGCCGCGAGCCGTCCGTTCTGGCATCCCGGAAGCGCATTCGGCTACCACGCCTTCACCATCGGCAACCTCGCCTCGGAGCTCGTGTTCCGCGTCACGGGTCGCACGCTGCACGACTACTACGAGCAGGAGATCCGGGCACCGCACGGGATCGACTTCCACCTCGGCTTGCCGGACGCGCTTCGAGACCGCCGCGTCGCCGTGCTGCCGATGATCCGCCCGGTCGCGGACGCGACCGCACCCGTCTTCTCCGCGCTGGGCCCCGTCGTCTTCGCCACTCCGGGACCGGCCGTCGACTTCGCGAACGATGAGGCGAGCTGGGGCTTCGGTCATCCGGCCGGCTCGGGAACCGGATCGGCGCGCGGGATCGCACGTCTGCTCGCCGCAGCCGTCACCGGCGTCGACGGACAGCAGGCGTTCCTGAGCGCGGACACGATCGAGCAGATCGGGCAGCAGCAGATTCGCGGCTACGACGAGGTGCTCCATCAGCACGATCGCGCCCACGCGATCGTCTTCCAGAAGCCGTCTCAGCAGCTCGCCTTCGGCGGACCGCGCTCGTTCGGTCATGACGGCGCGATGGGCGCTCTCGCGTGCGTCGACCCGGATTCTGGGCTGGCGTTCGCCTGGACGATCGCCCGCGGTCCATGGCCCGGGGGCGCTGACCCTCGTGCCGTCGCACTCGCCCGCGAGCTCGGCCGCCTCCTCTCCGCCTGACCCCTCCTCGACCGCAAGGACCCGCGCATGACCACGCTGCACAACCCGCTGATCAACGGCTTCCATCCCGATCCCTCGGTCGTGCGGGTGGAGACCGCCGACGGACCCGAGTGGTACCTCGCCACATCGACCTTCGAGTACCTGCCCGGCATCCCGATCCATCGCTCCCATGACTTCGAGACGTGGGAGCTCATCGGCCACGTCGCCGTGCGCCCCGGACAGCTCGCCGTCGAGGACGTCGCGACGGCGGGCGGCGCGTGGGCGCCGACGCTCAGGCACCGGGACGGCCTCTTCCACCTCGTCATCACGGACGCGATGGGCCGAGGGATGCTGCACTTCACCGCGTCGGATGCCGCAGGCCCGTGGAGCGACGGCGACCTGCTCCTGAAGCAGGACGGATCGGCGTCCCTCGACGGCATCGATCCGGACATCGCCTGGGACCGCGACGGGAACGTCTACGTCACGTTCTCGGGGCTCATTCTCGGCGGCGACGACATCGGTCAGCATCTCGGCATCCAGCAGGTGAAGGTCGACCTGGACCGGCACATCGCCCTGGAGGCGCCGCGGTCGGTGTGGTCGGGCACCGGAGGGCAGTTCCCCGAGGCCCCGCATCTCTACGAGGTCGACGACCGCTGGTACCTGATGATCGCCGAGGGAGGCACCGAGCGCGGTCACGGCGTCTCGATCGCACGCGGTACGTCGCCTGAGGGGCCGTTCGAGACCGCACCGCAGAACCCGCTCGTGTCCGCCCGATCGACGACCCGCCCGGTGCAGAACACCGGTCACGGCGACCTCGTGGTCGGCCCGGACGGCGAGTGGCTGTGCGTGCTGCTCGGAGTGCGCCCGCGCAGCATGACGCGCGCTTTCTCGGCGCTGGGACGCGAGACGTTCGTGACCCCGGTGCGCTGGGAGGAGGACGGCTGGCCGGCGATCGACCCCGTGCTGCTGAACCCGCGCGCGGGCACCAGGGTGGAAGTCTCGTTCGCGGACGCCCTGCACCTGGATCACGAATGGATCGCGGTCCGCGCCCTGCCGAACTCGCTCGCGGAGCTGCGCGACGGCGCCCTCGTGCTGCACGGTGACGGCCGCACGCTGGACGATCCGCGCCCGGTCTTCGTCGGCCGTCGTCAGGAGCACCTCACGAACGCCGCCACCGTCCGCATCGACGTCAGCGCCGGGGTCGGCGGTCTCGCCGTGCGCTACGACGAACGGTTCCACGTCGAGGTCGAGGCCGGAGACGGTGCGCTCACGGCCCGCGCCGTGGTCGGCGACCTCGTTCAGGAATGGACGGTCCCACTGACCTCTACGACGCTGGACCTGCATCTCGATTCGCGTCGCCCCGATGGCGATCGCGGACTTCCGCGCACCAGCGACGTGCTCCACCTCGGTGCGACGGTCGACGGCGAGCGCACCGAACTCGCGCAGGTCGACGGCCGCTTCCTCTCATCCGAGACCTGCGAGTCGTTCACGGGCAGGGTCATCGGTGTCTATGCTCGTTCCGGCGACGTCGCCGTACGGAGCTGGGTCGCCGAAGGAGACGACGAATGACGGATGCCGCGGTCACCGCCCCTCGCATCGCCACGCTGCGCGCCGAGCTCCGCGACGACACGTCGTTCGTCGCGACGCCGCGTCCGCGCCTGAGCTGGACCGTCGCCTCCGACGCCGACTGGCAGCAGGCCGCCGTCGATCTCACCGACAGCACGACTGAGGTCACCCTCGACGGTCGCGAGAGCGTCCTGGTGGCATGGCCGTTCGCAGCTCTGGGTCCCGGCGAGACGCGGGAGGTCCGCGTGCGCGCACGCGCGCTCTCGGGCGCCGTCACCGCGTGGAGCGAACCGCTGCCCATCGCGGCGGGCTTCCTCGCCGCGGACGAATGGGTCGCCCTGCCGATCGGTCTGGCCGAGCCCGACCGCGAGGCAAAGCCGGCGATCGTCCGCACGGCGTTCCGCCTCGACCGGCCGGTCACCCGCGCGCTGCTGTTCTGGACCGCGCTCGGCGTCGCCGAACCCGAGGTCAACGGCATCCCCGCATCCGAGGACGTGCTGTCCCCCGGATGGACGGCGTACCGCGACCGGCTCGTGCACGAGACGGTCGACGTCACGGCGCACGTGCGCACCGGCGAGAACGAGCTGTCGGCGACGATCGCCGGCGCCTGGTACACCGAGAAGTACGGCTTCTTCACGTTCACCAACCGGTTGTACGGAACGCAGCCGTCATTCCTGGCACAGCTGCGCGTGACCTACACCGATGGCACGAGCGAGACCGTCGCCGCCACCGGCCCCGGGTGGGAGGCCGCGGGCGACGGTCCGATCGTCGACAGCGGCATCTACGCCGGCGAGCACCAGGACCTGCGACGCACGGCATCCGTCTGGGCGCCCGCGCGAGTCGGGGCCGCAGCGCTTCCGGGATACGAGAACGTCCCCGTTCCAGAGGCGCGCATCGCACCTCCCGTGCGACGCATCGAGAGCCTCCCTGTCGCGGCGGTGATAGAGGCGCCCTCGGGCGGGCGGATTCTCGACTTCGGTCAGAACCTCGTCGGGCGGCTGCGGATCCGGACGCGCGGGCAGAAGGACGCCCGGCTGGTCGCCCGGCACGCCGAGGTCCTGGAGGACGGCGAGCTCGGCATCCGCCCGCTGCGCAACGCGGCGGCGACGGCGACGTTCGACCTGTCCGGCGGCGAGGACGTGCTCGAGTCGTGCTTCTCGTTCTACGGCTTCCGATACGCGGAGCTGACCGGCGCCGAGGTGGACCCGGTCGATGTCGAGGCGGTCGTGCTGCACACCGACATGACGCGGACCGGCTCGTTCGCGTCCTCCGATCCGCTCATCGACCGCCTGCACGAGAACGTCGTGTGGGGCATGCGCGGCAACTTCCTGTCGATCCCGACCGACTGCCCCCAGCGCGATGAGCGACTCGGGTGGACGGGCGACATCCAGGTGTTCGCTCCGACCGCGAGCTTCCTCTACGACTGCGACGGCTTCCTGACGTCCTGGCTGCGCGATCTCGCCCACGAGCAGCGGCAGACCGACGGCTCCGTGCCGCTGGTCATCCCGGCGGCGCTTCCCGCGTTCGGCGGCGGCGGACCGACCGCCGCCTGGGGCGATGCCGCGACGGTCGTGCCGACGGTGCTGTTCGAGCGGTTCGGCGACCTCGGCGTGCTCGCCGACCAGTACCCGAGCATGCGCGCGTGGGCGGATGCCGTGCTCGCCGTCGCCGGCGGCTCCGACCTCTGGGCCGGGCGGATGCAGTTGGGCGACTGGCTGGACCCGTCCGCCCCGCCCGACAAGCCCGGTGCGGCGAAGGTCGACGGCGACATCGTCGCCTCGGCGTATCTCGCGCGCTCCCTGCGGCAGGTCGCCGATGCCGCGGCGCTGCTCGGACACGACGCGGATGCCGCGGAGTACGGTGCACGCGCCGAACGCAGCCGTGCGGCCTTCGTCTCGGAGTACGTGACGCCGTCCGGCCGCATGATGAGCGATGCGCCCACCGCATACGCGCTGGCGCTCGAGTTCGATCTCGTCACCGACGCGGCCCTGCGCCAGGCGCTGTCCGACCGGCTCGCCGACCTCGTGCGGGAGGGCGGGTACCGCATCGGCACCGGATTCGTCGGGACTCCGCTCGTCACGGATGCCCTCACGGTGGGCGGGCATCTCGCCGAAGCCGAACGTCTGCTCACCCAGACCGAGTGCCCGTCCTGGCTGTATCCGGTCACGATGGGGGCGACGACCGTGTGGGAGCGGTGGGACAGTCTGCTGCCCGACGGCTCGGTGAATCCGGGAGAGATGACCTCGTTCAACCACTACGCGCTCGGCGCCGTGGCCGACTGGCTGCACCGCGTCGTCGCCGGCCTCGCTCCGGCGGCTCCGGGATACCGCGCCCTGCGGATCGCACCACGGCCGCTCTCGACGCTCGATCACGCCTCCGCGCGGCTCGTCACACCATACGGCGCGGCCTCGGTCGCGTGGCGACGGGAGGGCGCCGAGATCGTCGTGTCGGCGCTCGTGCCCGCCAACGCGACGGCCACGGTCGCTCTGCCGGGGAGCGACGAGTTCGTCGTCGGCTCCGGTCGGTTCGAATGGCGGTTCGCCGCGGCGTCCGCGCCGGAGACAGCCCCGCTGCCGGGACTGGACGCCGCGCTCGCGGATGTCATCGACGACCCGCGCGCGTATCGTGCGCTGATCGACACCGTCGCGGCCTTCGACCCGAAGCGCGCCGAGGCGGTGCGCCGCGACACCCTCTGGGGGCGGGGACGCACGGTCAACGGGGCCCTCATGTTCACTCCCCCTCACGTCCTCGCGGACGTCGACGCGGCGATCCGCACCGCGACATCCGCCTGACGCCCTTCCCATCCCACGAGACGGAGACACCATGTTCGACCGCCGTTCCACCTTCGGCGAAGCCCTCGACCACCCGGACGCGCGCGCCATCCTCGAGAAGCTGATGCCCGGCATCGCCGCCTCGCCGATGGCGACGCAGTACCGGGACGGCCGCCTGGGTTCGCTCGTCGCGTTCGTCCCCGCCCTGGAGGACCCGGACGAGCAGCAGAAGCTGTGGTCCGCCCTCGCCGAGGTCGGCGACGGCGTTCAGCGCGCACCGTACGCGACGGCGATCGCCCCCGATCCGGCCTACGAGGACGACACCGTCGCTGCGGCATCCGTGTCGGTGCGTCTGCCGGAGCCGACCCCGCGCTGGGATGTGCTCGAGGTGCGCCTGGACGGTCCGTCGCACGGGAACCCGTTCGTCGACGTGGAGCTGGATGCCGTGTTCACGCGTCCGGACGGTACCGAGGTGCGCGTCGGCGGGTTCTACGACGGCGACGGCGTGTACCTCGTGCGGGCTCTGGCGGATGCCGAGGGCGCCTGGTCCTTCGTCACCCGATCGACCGCACGGTCGTTGGACGGCGTGACCGGCGTCGCAGAGGTGATCGCACCCCGCGACGGGGTGCACGGCCCCGTCGGCGTGGACGGATTCCACTTCCGTCATGCCGACGGCACCCGGCACCGGCCGCTCGGCACCACCGCCTACGCGTGGACGCATCAGCCGGAGGATCTGCAGGAGCAGACTCTGGCGACGCTCGCCGAGGCGCCGTTCACCAAGATCCGCATGTGCGTGTTCCCGAAGTCATACCTGTACAACGTGAACGAGCCGGCCGATTTCCCGTTCGTCGGATCGCTCGCGGACGGGTTCGATCTGGAGCGCTTCGATCCGGCGCACTTCCGGCGGCTCGAGCAGCGCATCACCGATCTCGGTGCGCTCGGAATCGAAGCCGACCTCATCCTGTTCCACGCCTACGACCGCTGGGGCTTCGCCGATCTCGGGCCGGCCGTCGATGAACGCTACCTGCGCTACGTCGTCCGACGCCTCTCGGCTTTCGCGAACGTGTGGTGGTCGATGGCCAACGAGTACGACCTGCTGTGGGCCAAGGACACCGCCGACTGGGAGCGGCTGGCCGAGATCGTGGGCGAGGAGGATGCGTTCGGGCACCTGAACTCGATCCACAACTGCCGCCCGTTCTACGACTACTCGAAGCCATGGATCACGCACGTGAGCGTGCAGCGCGTCGACGTCTACCGCACGGCCGAGAACACGGACGAGTGGCGCGAGCGCTGGGGCAAGCCGGTCGTCATCGACGAGTGCGCCTACGAGGGCGACATCGATCAGGGCTGGGGCAACATCACCGGGGAGGAGATGGTGCGTCGCTTCTGGGAGGGCGCGGTGCGCGGCGGCTACGTCGGCCACGGCGAGACGTACCTGCCGGAGGCGCTCGGCCTGGAAGACGAGATCCTGTGGTGGTCGAAGGGCGGCGTGCTGCACGGCACCTCCCCCGACCGGATCGCGTTCCTCGAGAAGCTGCTGGCCGAGGCGCCGGACGGCGTCTGGGATCCGCTTCCCGGCGACTGGGACGTGCCATGGGGCGGCGTCGACGGCCGGGTCAGAGTCGGCTACTTCGGCTTCAACCGGCCCCGGTTCCGCAGCCTGCTGCTGGCCGAGGGCGAGTGGACGGTCGACGTGATCGACACCTGGAACATGACAGTCGAGCGCCTTCCCGGAATCCACTCGGGGTCGCTGCGCGTCGACCTGCCTGGACGGCAGTTCATGGCGGTGCGGCTGACCCGCGTCTGAGCCGTCGCTCGTTGCGCGAGGGAAGCGAATCGAAACGAACTCAACGGGCGAGGGAAGGCGCTCAGCCGCGGACGTTGCCGTTGGAGCAGGTCTGCTGGTCGGCAGAATTGCCCATGACCTCCTCGGGCAGCGCGACCGCGGTGCCCGTCGGAGCAGGCGTCCCGCTCGCCACCGGCGCGGGCGTCACCGGGGCCTCGACGATCACGCCTTCGGTCTCGCCGTTCTCGTGAGTGATCTGCAACGGTTGATTCGACTCGATCGCGGCCATGAGCGCATCGGCGGCGTCCCGGTTGGGTACGAGCTTGTTCTCGGGGTTGTCGGGATCGGGCCACGTCGGATACTGCGCGAACACGATGTCCGACTGGGGGACGTCCTTCAGCGCCAGACCGATCTGGGCGATCGTCATCGGTGTGAGCGACGTACTGGTCGTGAGGTTCTCGACCGCCGTGTTCGCCAGCTTCAGCATCGTGCCGACATTGCCGAGCACCTCGCTGCTGAGCATCTTGCGGGCCAGCGACGACATGTACAGCTGCTGGTTGCCGATGCGCCCCACGTCGCTGCCGTCGCCGACGCCGTAGCGGGTGCGCAGGAACTGCAGCGCCTCGTACCCCTGGATCGTGCGTGCGCCCGCCGGGAGATCCAGCCGGGTGTGCTCGTCCTTGATCGGCGTCGCGAGACACACCTCGACGCCGCCGATGGCATCCGTGATCTCGATGACCCCGCCCCACGTGACCGACGCCGCGTATTGGATCTCCAGTCCGGTGAGCAGCTCCAGCGTCTGCAGGACGCAGTTCAGCCCTCCGTATGACCACGCACTGTTGAGCGGCTGCTTGTCCATCGCGGACGAGGTGTTGCCCTGATCGTCCGTGCAGGACGGGATGGCGAGCATCGTGTCGCGCGGAACGCTGACGACCGTCACACGCCGCGGTTCGTCCGAGACGTGGACGATCAGGTTGGTGTCGTTCAGCGTGCCGTCCTCGCCCTTGCCCGAGCAGCGTCCGGGGAACAGATGCGCGTACTCGTCCTCGCACACATCGACGCCGACCAGCAGCATGTTGAAGCCGCCCTCGTACTCCGCGATGTCCGGCGGCACGGATTCGGCACCATCGATCTCCACGGAGTTGGCGCTGACCGTGCCCAGCAGAGTCGTGCCGATGTACGCCGCGACGCCCACGCCGCTCACGAGCACGACGGCGAGCACGATGCCGAGAGCCCGCAGCAGCTGCCCGCCCGCGCTGGGGCGATGCAGCTGGCCGTGACGGGCGACGGTACGACGACGGGGGCGCTTCACGCTCACAGGGTCCTTCGGGTCCGATCAGGGCCAGGCCCCTCGACGACTCCGTGCCCGGTTACTCCCGGACGTTGCCGTTCGAGCAGGTCGCCTGAGCGGCGGAGTTTCCCCTGATCGTATCGGGCAGGGCAGCTACCGTCTCGGAAGGCGCGGGGGTCTCGGTCGTGGCCGGATCCGTCGGCTCGGTCGGGGTCGTCGGCTCGGTGGGCTCGGTCGGAGTCGGGGTCTCGACGATGACGCCGTCGTTCTCGGTGTTCTGGTGGGTCACCTGCAGCTGCTGGTTCGCGTTGATCGCGTCCCACATGAGCTGGGCCGAATCGCGGTCGGGGATGACCCTGTTCGCGTCGTACGGGTCCTCGAGAGTCGGGTACTGCAGGAACACGATGTCCTCGAAGGGCACGTCCTTCACGGCGAGCGCGATCTGCGCGAGCATCATCGGGTTCTGCAGCGACGTGCTCGGGGTGATGTTGCTCAGCGCCGTGTCGGCGAGCTTCAACATCGTCGGCACGTCGCCCAGCACCTCGGAGCTGATGAGCTTGCGCGCCAGCGACGACATGTACTGCTGCTGGTTGCCGATGCGGCCCAGGTCGCTGCCGTCGCCGACGCCGTGGCGGGTGCGCAGGAACTGCAGCGCCTGCAGCCCCTCGACCGTGTGCGTTCCGGCCGGCAGGTCGAGGCCGGTGTACCGGTCCTTGATGCCGGTCGCCAGACACACATCGACGCCGCCGATGGCGTTCGTGATCTCGATCACGCCACCGAAGGTCACGGATGCCGCGAACTGGATCTCCTGGCCGGTGAGCTCGGTGATCGTCTGGGCGACGCAGTTCAGGCCGCCGTACGAGAAGGCCGTGTTGAGCTGCTGCTTGCTCATCGAGGAGGTCTCGTTGCCGTTCTCATCCGTGCACGCCGGGATCGGCAGCATGGTGTCGCGAGGGAAGCTCACCGCGGTGATACGGCGCGGCTCGTCAGAGACGTGCAGAAGCAGGTTGACGTCGTTGAGCGTCCCGTTGGCGTCGTCGCCCTCGCAGCGCTCGCCGAAGAAGTGCGCGTACTCCGGCTCGCACGTGTCGACGCCGGTGAGCAGCATGTTGAAGCCGCCCTTGTATTCCGCGATGTCCGGCGGGACCGACTCCTGGCCCTGCAGTTCCACGGCGTTCGCGGAGAAGTTCGAGAACAGCGTCGTCCCCACGTATGCCGCGACTCCCAGCCCGCTGACGAGTACGACAGCCATCGCGATGCCGATGATCTTCATCACCTGAGACACCGCACTGGGGCTGCGCAACTGACCGTGACGGGCGACAGTGCGACGACGGGGGGTCTTATCGCTCACTCGGGGCCTTTCGGGAATACTGCGGAGGGTGTGGGATTCGAACCCACGAGACATCTCTGCCCACTGGTTTTCAAGACCAGCTCCATCGGCCGCTCGGACAACCCTCCTCGAGCAGGAATGCACCTGCCCGAACAGGCGTCGAGTCTAGCCGAGTTCGGGGCGAAAGCCGGCCACGCCGAGGTTCATTCTCCCGCGATGACCTGGGGAGACCCTGTACGGAGGGTGTCCAGCGCGAGCGCCAGACCGCCGCCCGCGACGCCCTCGGTGACTTCGCCTGCGGCATCCTTGACCTCGTCCGGAGCCTGCCCCATCGCGACCGCACGCCCTCCGACGCGCAGCGCCCACCCGAACATGCCGATGTCGTTGCGGCCGTCACCGGCGACGAAGACCTGGTCGGGGTTCATGCCGAGTTCGGCATGGACCCGGGCGAGCGCCGTGCCCTTGTCGACGCCCTGAGGTGCGATGTCGAGCCACGCGGTCCACCCGATCGCATACGAGACCTCGTTGAGCCCGGCCTCCGTGACGAGCCGGTGGAAGTCCTCCTCGTCGTGCCCAGGCGAGACCACCACGACGCGCGAAACCGGGTGCTCCCCCAGTTCCTCGAACGAGACCTGCCGTCCGCCGTCGAGCGTCCAGTCGTCCAGCTGGGCGGTGTACAGCCGCTGACCGGAGGCGAGCTCGACCATGTAGCGCGCTTCGGGGAGTCGGTCGCCGAGAAGGTTGAGGACGGTTCGCGGGTCGAAGGTCTCGACGTGCCAGCGCGTCCATTCGCCATCCAGCCGGCGCATGGTGACCGCACCGTTCGAGCACACCACGAACTCCGGGGCGATCTCGAGCGCGTCGAGATAGCGGTGGGTCGCCATCCAGCTGCGTCCGGTCGCGATCGTCACGACATGGCCGGCGTCCCGCGCCCGTGCGACCGCCTCCGGTACGCCTGGGCTCATCGACTCGTCCTGCAGCAGGATCGTGCCGTCGACGTCGAGGGCGACGAGCCAGCGCTGGTCCGTCGCGGCGACGGTCACGCCTCCGGCTCCAGCACGGTCAGTCCGCCCAGGTAGGGCCGCAGCACCTCCGGGACGATCACCGAGCCGTCCGGCTGCTGGTGCGTTTCGAGGATCGCGACGATCCAGCGGGTGGTCGCGAGCGTGCCGTTCAGCGTAGCGACGTGCTGGGTCTTGCTCTGACCGTCATCGACGGCCGGACGGTACCGGACGTCGAGCCGACGCGCCTGGAAGCTCGTGCAGTTCGAGGTCGATGTGAGCTCGCGGAAGGCATCCTGCGTGGGAACCCACGCCTCGATGTCGTACTTGCGCGCGGCGCTGGAGCCGAGGTCCCCCGCGGCCACGTCGATCACACGGTACGACAGCCCGAGGGAGGTCAGCATCTCCTCCTGCAGCGCGACGAGGCGCAGGTGCTCCGCCTCGGCATCCTCCGGGGTCGTGTAGACGAACATCTCGAGCTTGTTGAACTGGTGCACGCGGATGATGCCCCGGGTGTCCTTGCCGTACGAGCCGGCCTCGCGGCGATAGCAGGTCGACCAGCCGGCGTAGCGCAGAGCCCCTTTGGACAGGTCGACGATCTCGTCTTTGTGGTACCCGGCGAGTGCGACCTCGCTGGTGCCGACCAGGTACAGGTCGTCGTCCTTGTCGAGGTGGTAGACCTCGTCGGCGTGCTCGCCGAGGAAGCCGGTGCCCTGCATGATCTCGGGACGCACGAGCGTCGGCGTGATCAGCGGTACGAAGCCGTGCTGGAGCGCCTTGTCGAGCGCCAGGTTCATCAGCGCGATCTCGAGTCGTGCCCCCACGCCGCGCAGGAAGTAGAACCGCGAGCCGGACACCTTCACGCCGCGTTCCATGTCGATCGCACCGAGGATCTCGCCGATCTCGAGGTGGTCGCGCGGTCCGTTCGGGTACTCGGCCGCATCGAAGGTCGGCACCTCGCCGACGCGACGGAGCTCGACGAAGTCCTGCTCGCCTCCCGCCGGGACGCCGTCGATCACGACGTTCTCGATGCGCGCCAGGGCGGATGCCGCGGCATCCGCTGCTTCGCCCGCGGCGTGCTGCGCCTGCTTGACCCGCTCGGCGAGCTCCTTGGCCTGCGCGACGAGCGCGCCCTTCTCCTCCTTGGGCGCCTTCGCGACCTGCTTGCCGAACGCATTCTGCTCGGCGCGCAGCTCTTCGAAGGAGGTCAGCGCGGTCCGGCGCGATCGGTCGGCCTCGATCGCCGCGTCGACGGTGGACGCATCGTGTCCGCGCGCGATCTGCGAGCGGCGGACGACGTCGGGGTTGTCGCGAAGAAGAGCGAGGTCGATCATTCGTCAAGTCTATGGCGTGAGGCGGATGCCGCTGCGAGGGCCCCGATGGCAGGAGGCCTTAGAGTATGGCCATGATGACGACCGCGGCTGCCATGCACCGGGTCGCCCTCGTGTACAACCCGATCAAGGTGAACGAGACCCAGTTGAAGACCCTGGTGGCCTCGATCGCCGAGGAGGCCGGCTGGTCTCCTCCGCTGTTCCTTCCGACCACCGTCGAGGATGCCGGGCAGGGCCTGACCCGCCAGGCGCTGGACGCAGGGGTCTCCGCGGTGCTGGTCGCCGGAGGCGACGGCACCGTCCGCGCGGTCGCGGAGGCCAACGCCGACAGCGGCGTGACGCTCGGAATCCTGCCCAGCGGCACAGGCAATCTGTTCGCCCGCAACCTCGGACTGCCCCTGACCGATCCGGCGTCCATCGTCCGCGCCGCGCTCGCCGGCCGCACCGTGCCGGTCGATCTCGGCTGGGCGACGCTGACCCGCGAGGACGGGACGTCCGAGACGCACGCGTTCGTGGTGCTGGCCGGGATGGGACTGGATGCCGACATGATCGCGAACACGCGTCCCGATCTGAAGAAGTCCGTCGGATGGGTGGCGTACGTGGATGGCGCCGCGCGATCGCTGGCTGCGGCGAAGCCGTTCCGCATCGTCTATCAGATGGACGAGTCGCGCCTGCACTCGACCAAGGTCTACAGCGTGCTGTTCGCGAACTGCGGCATGCTCCCGGCGGGGATCTCGCTGATTCCCAGCGCCTCGATCACGGACGGCACGCTCGACGTCGCGATCATCCAGCCGTCAGGGCCGTTCGGCTGGCTGGGCGTATGGCGAAAGATCTGGTGGGACAACTCGGTGCTGCGGCGCTTCCGCGCCGGGCGGCTCGTGCTGGAGCGCCGTGGGCGCGACGCCTCGGTGCGCTACCTCCGTGGTGTGTCCGCCGAGGCCGCCGGCACGCACGCGACGCCGATCGAGTTGGACGGCGACGAGTTCGGAACGGCCATCCGTCTGCACTGCCGCGCCGATCCAGGCGCGCTGACGCTGGCGATCCCCGATTCGGTGTCGACCGAATCGCTCTGACGGTCCTTATCCGCGGACGGGGATCGTGGTGTCGAGGTTCGCGCCGACCAGCGTGAGCTGGAAGCCGTCGTCCTCGACCGCGTCATCCGGGAAGGCGACGATCGTGGCGCGCGGCGCCATGTCCATGGTGCACTGCTTACCCTCTTCGTCGGCGGCGAAGGCGACCGTGCCCGTCGCACCGCTGCCCGCGACGGACTCCACGATCGGCGGGCACGAGGACGACCCCCACGACAGCAGCACGAGGCTCTCGTCGTCGAACCATCCGGCGCTGGGCGTGTACTCGGTCGAGGTGCCGGGGATGCCGGCGAGCTCAGGGTCTCCGTCCAGATCAGCGTCGTCGGTGACGCCGTCGTAGGTCACGACCAGTTCGACGTCCTCGGTCGGATCGATCCCCTCGGGGAAGGCGCCGACGCTCGCGCGCGGCGCGAGGTCCGCGGTGCACACGGCATCTGCATCGATGTCCACGAGCGAGACCGTGACCTGCTGCCCCGACGCCGTGACCTCGTCGACCTGCGGGATGCACGTCGAGGATCCCATCGTGACCACGGCGAACATGCGGCCGTCGTCGAGCCAGGCGGCATCGAAGTCGTCGTCCCCACCGGGCGCCGGCGCAGGCGCCGTGCTCTGCTCCGGCGCGCTCGAGCTCGTGGGGCCGGTGCCTGCCGGCGTTCCGGCGCAGCCGACGGCGAGTGCAGCGATGGAGGCGAGGCCGGCGAGCGAGAGGGCGGCGCGCGTGATCCTGGTCATGGCACCCACCGTAGCCGTGATCACTGCAGGGCGGAGGTCAGCCTCGCCAGGTTGTCGAGCACGGTCGAACGCAGCGGCTGCTGCATCCACTCGTCCAGCGTCAGCTCGCGGCTGAGGCGACGGTACTCGTCCTCGACGTGGCGCATCTCCCTGACGAACTCCTCGCCGCGGACGAGCAGCGAGATCTCGAGGTTGAGACCGAACGAGCGCATGTCCATGTTGCTGGAGCCGATCACGGCGACCTCGTCGTCGATCGTGAGGCTCTTGGTGTGCAGGATGTACGGCTTGCGGTACATCCAGATCCGCACACCGCCGCGCAACAGTGCCTCGTAGTAGCTGCGCTGCGCGTGGTAGACCATCGCCTGGTCGCCCTCTTCGGATACGAAGAGCTCGACCTCGACGCCGCGGTCGGATGCCGCGGTGACGGCGAGCAGCAGCGCCTCGTCGGGGACGAAGTACGGACTCACGATCATGATCTTGCGCTTGGCCGAGTACAGCAGACTCAGGAACAGCCGCAGGTTGTTCTCGACCTCGAATCCAGGTCCGGAGGGGACGACCTGACAGTCGAGGTCGCCGGTGCCCTGCGTCGCGTGGGCGATGTCGATGTCCGAGAGCACCTGATCGGTCTCGCTGTACCAGTCGCTCAGGAAGATGGCGTTGACGCTCGCCACGATGGGGCCGTCGAGTCGGACCATGAGGTCGACCCAGTGCAGCCCGCGCTTGATGTTCTTGGGAAGGTTGTAGGTGGAATCGGTGACGTTCTGCGATCCCATGAACGCGACGCGACCGTCCACGACGAGCAGCTTGCGGTGATTGCGCAGGTCGGGGCGCTGCATGTGCCCCTTGAGCGGCTGCACCGGCAGCATGACATGCCAGTCAGCGCCCATGCGGTTCAGCCGGGCGACGGTCTGGCGATACCGCGGCTTGTACCGATTGGCCCAGTGGTCCAGCAGCACCCGGACGGAGACGCCCCGGCGCGCCGTCTCTTCGAGCGCACGGAAGAAGTTGTCGGTCGCGGCATCCGACTGCAGGATGTAGAACTCGACGTGCACGTAGTTCGTGGCGGTGCGCACGGCATCCGCCATCGCGTCGAGCGATTCCTGGTAGTCGGAGATCAGGTGGGCGCCGTTGTCGCCCGAGAGCGGCATCGCCCCCATCTGCTGGTTCATGCGCACGAGCGGGCCGAACCAGTCCGGGGCGTCCGGGCGCAGCGTGCCGAAGTGCAGATGCTCGCTGGTCTCGGAGATGTAGTCGTTGATCTGCTGCTGCTTGCGACGGCGGGCACGCGGCAGTCGAGGGTTTCCGATCAGCAGGAACAGGAACACCCCGAAGAAGGGGATGAAGAAGATGGCCAGCAGCCAGGCCATCGCGGCCGTCGGCCTGCGGTTGCGCGGCACCACGATGATCGCCGTGATGCGGATGGCGATGTCGATGACGGCGAGACCCGCGAGCACCCACCAGGGCCAGGCATCCATGCGCGTCACCCCCGTGCAGTCCGGACCGTCCGCCTCACGCCGGTCCTGGACTCAGCGTAGTGGGTGGGTCGGACGCGCCCCGGTCAGGACGCCTTCGGCGGCAGACCGCGCGCCGCGCGCTCCTCGGCCTCGATCTGCGCGTGGACCTTGCGCTCGGTGCGATCGAAGCGCAGGATGCCGCGGAGCACGAAGAAGAACACCACGCAGACCGCGAGGGTCGGCAGGATCGACCAGGCGACCGCGGTCCAGATGCTCTCCATGCCTCCATCGTACGCCGCTCGCCTGTGGTCGTGCCGCGCCGTCGTCGGCCCACTCGCCCTGCACAGATCCGTATATGCCGGAATCCATCCACAATCCCCGATTCCGCTCCTGCAGCCCGTGCCCGCGTTGCCACACTCGCGTGATGACACTCGTGATGAAAGCCAACAGTTCCGCGCAATTCCTGGGCCTCGTACCCGCCCTCGCCGGCTTCACGCCGACACGGAGCATCGTCCTGACCCCTTTCGAGGGCACGCGCACGTACGGCGCGCTGCGCATCGACCTGCCCGACGACGACGATCCTGATGCCTTCGCCGAACGTGCCGTCGCCCTGGTCGGTCGCGTCGAGCGCACGGATTCCGTCGCCCTCGTCGTGTACTGCGATGAGATCGCCCAGCCCACGAGGGACGGCATCGTCCTCCCGCACAGCGTCGTCGTCGACGCCGTGCTCGTCGCCGCAGAGGAGCAGCGGCTCGGCATCGTCGACGCGCTCTGCGTGACGCCCGAGGGCTGGGCGCGCTACCTCGATGAAGAACCGGCGCTGCATCCGCTCGACACCATCCACTCCGCCGAGCGCCCGCCAGAGGCGTCCGGCATCGAGGGCGATCAGTCTGCGGGTACGGCACTGCCGGACTACGGCCTGATGACGACCGAGAAGGTCGGGCGCGCGCTGATCGCGCTGGAGGAGGTGATCCACCGTGCCCGCATGGGCCGCGAGGACGAAGCCGAGCGAGAGCATCCGGAGGCGTTCGCGGCCGCGATGCTCATCGAGGACGTCCCCGCGTTGTTCGAGTCCGCCGTGAACCTCCCGGCTGATCCACCGCCCTACGCGTGCGCGGCGCTGATCTGGCTGCTGGCACGGCCGATCTACCGTGACGTCGCCCTCATGCAGTGGGCAGGTGATCTGCGTGAGGGGCAGGAGGCGCTGGCGTCCCAGCTGACGCACAGCCGCTCCGGCACGCTGCCCTCCGCGCAGAGCTGGGGAGTGATGGTCGGCTCGGGTCCGCGTCCCGACGTCTCCCGGCTGCACGCCGCGCTTCGCGCAGCGCGGTCGTTGGCTGCTCTCGCACCACGGCAGCGGCGGGTCGGTCCGCTCGCTCTCGCCGCGTGGCTGTCGTGGGCGCTCGGGCGCCCATCGCACTCCGAGAAGTACCTCGAGCAGGTGCACGCGATCGACCCCGACTACAGTTTCGGGATCCTTCTGAGGGAACTCATCAGGACCCGTCCGTTGCCGGAGTGGGCGTTCGATCGACGCATGGACGACGCGGCATGACGCCGCGCCGAGTCACTTCACGAGCGGGAAAAGGATGGTCTCGCGGATACCGAGGCCGGTGATGGCCATCAGCAGACGGTCGATCCCCATGCCCATGCCCCCGGACGGCGGCATGCCGTGCTCGAGCGCGCGGAGGAATTCCTCATCGACGCGCATCGCCTCGACATCGCCGCGCGCGGCGAGCTTGGCCTGCTCGATGAAGCGCTCGCGCTGGATGACCGGGTCCACCAGCTCGGAGTACCCGGTGGCCAGTTCGAAGCCGCGGATGTACAGGTCCCACTTCTCCACGACGCCCTCGATCGAGCGGTGCTCGCGCACGAGCGGCGAGGTGTCGAGCGGGAAGTCCATCACGAACGTCGGGCGCACGAGGTCGCCCTTCACGAAGTGCTCCCAGAGCTCTTCGACGAGCTTGCCGTGCGTCGCCTGCGGCGGGACGTCGACGCCACTCTGCTCGGCGAATGCGATCAGGTCCTCGACGGAATCGTCCGGAGTCACGGATCGTCCGGATGCCGCGGACAGCGACTCGTACATCGAGATGCGGTCCCACTCGCCGCCCAGGTCGTACTCGGTGCCGTCCGCCCACGTCACGGTGGTCGAGCCGGTGACCGCGATCGCGGCCTGCTGAACCAGTTCCTGGGTGAGCTGGGCCATCTGGTCGTAGTCGCCGTAGGCCTGATAGGCCTCGAGCATCGCGAACTCCGGGCTGTGCGTCGAGTCGGCGCCTTCGTTGCGGAAGTTCCTGTTGATCTCGAACACCCGCTCGATGCCGCCGACGACGGCGCGCTTCAGATACAGTTCCGGCGCGATGCGCAGGTACAGCTCGGTGTCGAACGCATTCGAATGCGTGACGAAGGGCCGCGCCGACGCACCGCCGTGCTGCACCTGCAGCATGGGCGTCTCGACCTCGAGATAGTCGTGGTTCGCGAACGTCGCGCGAAGGCTGGCATTCACGGCCGCGCGGGCGCGGACGGTGGTGCGCGCCTGCTCCCGGACGATCAGGTCGAGGTAGCGGCTGCGCACGCGACCCTCTTCGCTGAGCTCGGAGTAGGCGTTCGGCAGCGGAAGGATCGCCTTGGACGCGATCGTCCAGTCATCCGCCATGATCGACAGCTCGCCGCGGCGGCTGGAGATCACCTCGCCGTGCACGAAGACGTGGTCGCCGAGGTCGACGTACTCCTTCCAGTCAGCCAGCGACTCGTCGCCGACGTTCGCGAGGGAGATCATGGCCTGGATGCGCGAACCGTCGCCGGCCTGCAGGGTCGCGAAGCAGAGCTTTCCGGTGTTGCGGCTGAACACGACGCGTCCTGCGACGCCGACGACGACGCCGGTCTCGGCACCGGCCTCGAGGTCGCCGTAGTCGGCTCGCAGCGCCGGGATCGTGTGCGTCACCGGCACCCCGACGGGGAACGCCCCGCCGGAGGCGTCCGCACGCTTCGCGATCAGACGCTCGCGCTTGGCGAGACGAACGGCCTTCTGCTCGTGAGTGTCCTCGTCGTCGTTGGGGACGGGGGCGGGCGCGTCAGGCGCGTTCGTCATGCGGGGCTCCTTGCAAGGTCAGCGGTCAGTTTATCGCGGGCGGGTAGCGTGGAAGCCATGAGCGCTCGTCGAGGACTCCGCCTGCTCGCCGCACTCGCCTTCGCCGCCGCGGCATGGGCTCTGCCTGCCACGGCCGCCGCGGCATCCGTGCCGGCATCCGTCTCCGGCGATGTGAACGATTTCTCCTACGCGTCCTGGGATGCGCAGTACCAGGTCGGCACCGATGACGAGGGCCGTGCCACCATGCTGGTCACCGAGACGCTGACCGCCGATTTCCCCGAGATCGACCAGAATCGCGGCATCGTGCGGGGACTCCCGATGGGCTACGAGGGCGCGTCGACCGAGCCCCGCGTGATCTCCGTCGAGGATGCCGACGGAGCACCCGTTCCCTACGAGACCGAGGAGGACGACGACGTCCTGTACATCCTCACCGGAACAGACGAGTTCGTGCACGGACCGACGACCTACGTCATCACCTATGAGATGCGCGATGTCATCCTGGCCGCCCGCAACGGCTTCGACGAGTTCTACTGGGATCTCCTGCCACTGGACAGCACGCAGCCGATCGACGAATTCACCGCCGACATCGTGTTCGCTCCGGAGCTGAGCGCGCAGCTGACCGGCGACTCCGCCTGCTACATCGGCGAGCAGGGATCGCAGGACCGCTGCGGCATCGCCGTCGACGGCGACACGGCCACTGTTGCGGAGAACAGCCTCGCCGCGGGTGAGGGCGTTTCCGTCGCGATCGGCTTCGAACCGGGAACCGTCGTCCAGCCCGACACGCGGCAGCCGAACCCTGTCACCGACGTCGTCCCGCTCGTGACCAGCGGAGGCGCAGCAGCACTGGCCGCGGGCGGATGGATCGCGACGTCGGCGATGGTCCGCTCGCGCCGCCGCGCGACGGGTGTCATCGTCGCCCAGTACGAGGTGTCGACATCGATGCCGCCGCTCCTCGCGAACACGATCGTGCCCCGTGCGCGCAACCCGATCACCGCGCAGATCATCCACCTCGCCGTGCGGGGACTCGTCCGCCTCGAAGAGCTGCCGGAGGACAAGAAGGATCAGACCCGTCCCAGGCTCCGCCGACTCAGCGCTCCGATCCCCGATCCCCTCGATCACCGCGCCCTGAAGGCGGTGTTCAACAACGATGAGCCGGACGTCGTCATGACGATCCCGAAGGAGAGCTCCGCGTTCGCGAAGCGCATGCAGGGTCTGATCAAGGCCGGACAGAAGGAGGCCAGGGCGCGCGGACTCACCACGAAGGTCCGCAGCCGCACCGCCGCGGTACTGTGCTGGATCGCGCTCGGCGTGGCAGCGGTCGGTCTCGGTCTCGGCATCTGGGGCGCCGTGCTGGGCCGCGAGAGCGCGGTCGCCGGCATCCTGCTGTCGGCGTTCCTGGGCGCCGGCGTGGTGGTCTCCCTCATCGCAGCTCTGTCTCCGCGGACGGTGCCGACCCCGCAGGGCGCTCTCGAACTCGAGCATCTCGAGGGGGTGCGCGAGTTCATCAGGGTGGCCGAGGCGGACCGTCTGCAGATGCTGCAGTCCTACACCGGGGCCGAGCGCCGCCCCGACGGGACGATCGACGTGATCCATCTGTATGAACTGCTGCTGCCCTACGCCGTCCTGTTCGGTCAGGAGCGCGAATGGGGAGCGGTCCTCGAGACCGCGTACGCGCAGGACCAGCGGACCCCGGTGTGGGTCAACGGCGCGGCCGTCGGACTCTCGATCCGGCTCGCCGGCTTCTCGACCGCGACCGCCGGCTCGTCGACGTACACCTCACCCAGCAGCGGGAGCTCATCGAGTTTCGGAGGGTCGACCGGCGGCGGCTTCTCCGGCGGAGGAGGCGGAGGCGGCTTCTCGGGAGGACGCTGACCCTCAGGGCAGCAGCGGATCCGACGCGTCACGCAGAGCGCGCTCGACCGTCGACTGCACCAGCGCCGACAGGTACCCGCCGGGGTTCTCGACGCCGATCCCCCGCAGCAGGCCCGTCGCCTGGGAGATGATCGACCGGGAGAATTCGGATGCCGTGGCGATCGCCTCCGCGTATGCCGGCCGGTCCTCCTCGGCGATGACGACCGGCTCGCAGCCGAGCTCGACCGCCAGCGCCTGTGCGATCGGCAGCACCGGTGCCGGCGCGGTCACAGCGGCGAAGGATGCCTGCAGCTGACGCAGATCGATCGTGGTGCCGGTGAACGTGATCGCGGGATGCACCGCCAGCGGGATGACCCCTGCGCGCTGCGCTGGCTCGAGCACGCCGATCCCGTACGCCGGGTCCGTGTGCAGGACGAGCTGCCCCGGCTGCCACGCACCGAGCTGCGCGAGGCCGGCGACGATGTCCGGGAGGTCAGCATGCGGCACCGCGAGGATGACGAGCTCGCTGCGGCGCAGCACCTCGGGGGCGTCGAGCACCGGGACATCGGGCAGCACGGCCGACACGCGTTCGTCGTCGGACGATGCCGTGATGCCGACGATCGCATGCCCCGCACCGGCGAGCGCCGCACCGATCACAGGACCGACACGCCCCGCACCGATGATGCCGACGCCGAGGCGGCCCTCACGATTCACGCGGGGGCTCCTCCGGCTGGCCAGTGGGCTCGGCGGGAGGCGCCGGCGGTGCAGGCGGTGCCGCAGGCGGTGCAGGCGGTGCCGCCGGAGGCGCTGCGGACGGAGCCGCGGGCGCGGGTGGCGCCGGAACCACGGGCGGCACCGGTTGCGGCGGAACCACAGGAGGCACCGGCTGCGGCGGAACCGCAGGGACGGCAGGCGGGGGCGGCGGCACGGCGGCCGGAGGCGCCGGCGGTCCGACCGGGGGAACCGGTCCACCCGAAACGGGCGGCGCCCCGAAAGCGGGCACGATGAAGGCCGGCGCGGCCGGCCGGAACGTCGGCGCGGCCCACGCCTGCGGCTGGGCATCCGGAACCGCGGCATCCGACTGCACTGCCCAGCGGTGCCCTCGATCCCGCTCGACGGATGCCGACGTGCGGCGGGACATGTCATCGAACGCGGCCATGAGCTGCGCGCCGTCGATGCCGACGATCTCGCCGAGGATGGGACCCGTGACGCTGTGCGCCTTCATCCAGGCGACACGCTGCGCGCGGTCGATCGGTCCCTGCGAGACCGATGCGCCCTGCATGCGCGCCAGCGGGAAGACCGCGAGCTTGCGCCACAGCACACCGCGCCGCAGGATCAGTCCGAAGTCGGTGAGCGCGAAGCCGTGCCGCTTCCACGAGACAGGACGGCGCCACCACGCGCGCGGCTGCATCCGCACGTACGGGTCCTCCTGCGCAGGGCCCAGGATGCCGTGCTCCCAGACCAGCGGCACATCGTCGCCCGGCAGGTCGGGCAGTATCAGCCCGAGCACCCGCTCGACGTCGGCGCGCTTGCCCACCGGGAGCACGATGTTGAACTGCTGCGCGCTGCCCGACGACTGCTGGGCTGCGCTCTTGCCGCTCATGCGGTTGATCTTGATCGTCCACCAGCCGAACGGACGCCACAGCAGCGACTGCGTGACCTCGACGGCGAAGATGCGACCGGGTGGGATCGTCTCAGTGACCGTCGTGAACAGTCCGTACGTGATGCGCACGCCGTCCGGGGTCGGCGCGATGGAATAGCGCAACGACTTGGAGATCTGCGCCCAGGTGATCGCCACGGCCGCGATCACCATCGGGATGCCGATGCCGAGGCTGATGCCGAGGATCGCGAATCCGGCGCCGGCGCCCTCATCGGCGAGAATCGCCGGGATCGTGAACGCCAGCACGATGACGAAGATGGCGGCGAAGAAGACGAACCACAGCAGACCACTGAGCAGCTGGGATCCGACCAGCCGGCCGGTCGGGATCTTCACGACGCTCTCCGGGGCGACGTCGGCGAGATCGACGCCGTCGATCATTCCGTTGATGCCGTGGCTGACGGTGCCCGCGACCTGCTGGCGCCTGCTCGTGGCCGGCACCTGCTGCCCGGTGCGGGCGGCCTCGCGCGCCGCCCTGGCGCCGGAGGCGAGGCGCAGGATGTCGGCGCGCACGGCCTCCGCCTTGGGAGTCGAGAGGTATTCCAGCGGCACGTTGGCGTCGGTGCCCGCGCCGACCACCTCGAGCTTCGCCATGCCGATGAGCCTGGCCGGGAAGGGACGGGTGAGGTTGACGCCCTGCACGCGATCCAGCGGCGCCCGCCGATGGGAGCGGAAGATGATCCCCTTGCGCACCTCGACGTGATCGTCGGTGATGCGGAACTCCTGGAACCGCCAGACCAGCCAGAACGCCGCGCACAGCACGAGCACGACCCCGAGGGCCGCGAGCAGCACGACCAGGATGAGATTGTTCGCCAGCACCCAGTCGATCGGGTCTCCGCTGCTGTACTCGTCGACGTGGACCTCGTCAGGGGTGAAGAGGTTGACGATCCAGTAGATGAAGCGGTCGCGGAAGTTGCTGATGATGATGCCGGCCAGCACGATGAGCACCAGGCCGCCCTTGAACAGCGGCGTCAGCGGGTGCAGTCGGTGCCATTCACCGTCGGCGAGGGTTTCATCGCCCAGCGTCTGCGCCGCCGGAGGAGTGGGTTCGGGCAGCCCGGAGGGGCCGAAGGACGGGACGCTCACAGGCCGGTCCGGCGGGTCTCGGCGACCTCGATCAGGGTGTCGCGCAGCGCTTCGGCCGCTGCCTGGCTGAGACCGGGGATCTGCACGCCGGTCGTCGCGGCGGCGGTCACCATCTTCAGCTGCGAGACGCCGAACGCGCGGTCCAGCGGGCCGTGCGTGATGTCGACGAGCTGCATGCGCCCGTACGGCACCGCGATCATGCGCTGCCACAGGATGCCCTTGCGGAAGACGATGTCGTCTGCGCGCAGCATGTACCCGATCGCCTTCGCCTGACGCGGCAGGATCGCGAGGGTGAGGAGGGTGATCAGGATCACGACGCCGGCGGGGATCCACACCCACATCTCGCCGATGATCGCGCTGAGCACGCCGGCGGCGATGGCGACGACCGCGATGAAGACGAGGTTCTGCACCAGCTGCGACACGACGTAGCGCGGCGAGATCTGGTGCCAGTGCCCGTCGAGGGCGAGGCGGCCTGCACCGCGCGGCTCGCGGATGCCGGTGTAGGTGCCTTCGTCGAGCACGGGGCTCTGCGCCGGGCCGTGGTCAGTGCCCGGCATCGGCTCCTGGGGAGGGTTCGTCTGGCTGTCGGTCATCAGGATCCTTCGGCAGGGTGCAGAACTGTTCGGCGACGAGCGCGGCCGCCACGAGGACGATGGAGCTCGCAACGAGTGCGACCATCGCCACCATCGACCCTACCGGCGGCCCGACCGGACGGGACAGCAGGAACAGCAGGAAGCCGGCGCCGAAGCCGCCGAGCAGGGCACCGAGCAGACTGGAGGCACGCGCCAGTGTCGCCGCGCGCAGCGCGCGGAACGGATCCACGCGCTTGCCGGAGCGTCCGCGGACGCTGCGGCGCACCGGCCAGGCCAGTGCGAGGCACGCGGCGGCGAGCAGGATCAGCAGCACCGGCAGCCAGGAGGACGGCGTGAACGTCGCGCGCCCGCTGACCGTGAGCAGGTGGTCGAGTCCGAACCCTCCGGCCGCGCCCAGCAGCGCCAGCACGATCAGCACGAGGGCGGACGTGCGCCTCATCGGGTGGACTCGCCGTGATCGTCGCCGTTGCGGTCGCCCGCGGCATCCGCTCGCAGTGCCTCCACCAGGCCGGCCACGCGTCCACGACCGGGGATCACGGCCTCCGAATCGAGATCGAGCCAGGGTTCGAGCACGAAAAGGCGCTCGGCGGCACGCGGATGCGGCAGCAGCAGGTGCTGTTCGTCGGAGGTGACGTCGCCGTACGTAATCAGATCCAGGTCGAGCGTCCGGTCTCCCCAGCGCTCGCGGCGCTCGCGCCCGTGCTCCTCCTCGATGGCGTGCAGCATGCCGAGCAGAACCTGCGGGGCCAGCCGCGTCGTCACCAGCGCGACGGCGTTGACGTAGGTCGGCGCATCGGGGTCAGGCCCTTCGGGGCGGACGGCGACCGTCTCGTGCAGCGGTGACAGCCGCACGTCGTCGACCAGCGGCAGTCGCGCGATGCGCGCGGCTGCGTGCTCCACGGTCTCGCGTCGGTCGCCGAGATTCGCCCCGAGCGCGACGACGGCGACCGTCGCATCGCGGCCCGGTCGAGGGTCGAGTGGCGGCAGGGGCGGCATCCGGACCATCAGCGCGCCTCCGGACGCCCGCGGCGGACCGTCACGGACACATCCGAGAACGTATGCGCGATGGGGGCGTGCGGCTTGTGCACCGTGACCATGGCGAACAGCACGCGCTCGTCGGCGAGGGCGACGTCGGCGATCCGCTCGGCGAGCGTCTCGATGAGGTTGACCGGCTCCCCCTCGACGATCTCGACGACCTTGTCGGCGAGTTCTCCGTAGTGCACGGTGTCGGCGACGTCGTCGGATGCCGCGGCATCCGAGAGGTCGAGGCTCAGCCGCAGATCGACCGTGAACTCCTGGCCGTTCTCTCGCTCGTGCTCGTACACGCCGTGTCGGCCGAACGCCGTGAGCCCGGCCAGGAAGATCTCATCGATGGGGTGCATGTTCAGCCCTCCCAGGCGCGGGCGACGGCGAGGGCGTCGCGGGTGGCGGCGACGTCGTGGACGCGCACGGCCCAGGCACCGGCACGAGCCGCGAGAGCGCTCGTGACAGCCGTCGCGAGATCGCGGCGCTCGAGCGAGATCTCGTCGTCGGCGGCGACCTGAAGCACCTCGGCCAGGAACCTCTTGCGCGATGTGCCGATCAGGACGCGGTGGCCGAGGGCCGTGATCTCGTCCAGCCCGCGCAGCACGTCCCAGTTCGTGTCCCCCGCCTTCGCGAACCCGATGCCGGGGTCGAGGATGAGGCGCGACGGGGCGATGCCGGCGGCCGCTGCACGGCCGACGCCTTCGCGCAGCTCGCCGGCGACCTCGCGCGCCGCTCGGAGATAGGTCGCATTCGCGTACATGTCGGCGGACGGACCGCGCCAGTGGCCGAGCGCGTAGTCGGCTTCGGTCCCGGCGACGGCAGGGAGCATCCGCTCATCCGCCAGGCCGCCGGAGACGTCGTTGACGATCCGTGCACCCGCCTCGACAGCCGCGACCGCCGTGGACGCGTTGAGGGTGTCGATGCTGACCGTGGCGCCTTCGGCGGCGAGCGCCGCGATGACCGGCAGCACGCGCTCCTGCTCGACGGACGGATCGACGCGTTCGGCGCCCGGTCGGGTCGACTCTCCGCCGATGTCCAGCACGCCGGCGCCCTCGCGCCACAGGCGAAGACCGTGCTCGATCGCGCGCGCGGAGTCGAAGAAGCGCCCGCCGTCGCTGAAGGAATCAGGCGTGACGTTGACGATGCCCCAGATGACAGTCACGGCAGTTCGGCTCCGAGGCCTGCGGATGCCGCGATCAGCGCGATGATCTCGGCACGGGCCGTGGGGTCGGCGTACGCGCCGCGGGCGGCGATGGTGAGGGTGGATGCCTCGGGCTGGCGTCCCCCGCGCATCGTGACGCAGCCGTGCACGGCATCCAGCACGACGAGCACACCACGGGTGTCGAGGTGCGCGTCGATCGTGTCGGCGATCTGCTCGCCGAGACGCTCCTGCACCTGCGGCCGGGTCGCGAGGATCTCGACGACTTTCACGAGGGCGCCGAGTCCGACGACCTGCTCGCCGGGGAGGTACGCGAGATGCGCCCGTCCGGCGAAGGGCAGCAGATGGTGCTCGCACACCGAGCGGAATCGGATGTCGCGCAGCACGACCGCGCCGCTGGGCAGCGTCTCGGGAGCCGGGCCCCGCGAGACGCTGATGGTGTGGGCGAGCGGCGTCGCGGCATCCTCACCGACGCCGGAGAAGAACTCGGCGTACAGGTCGGCGACGCGCTGCGGCGTCTGCTTGAGCCCGGGGCGCTCCGGGTCCTCGCCGATCGCCTCGAGCAGCTCGCGGGTGAGAGCTGCGACCCGCTCCCTGTCGACGGTCACGATCAGGCGGTCGCCGGACGCGTGTGTCCGGGGGAAGGAGCGGAATCGGCGGTGCCACGGGCGGCCGCAGCATCCGCCGGTGCCGCTTCGGATGCCGCAGCATCCGCGGGCACGAGCCGCTTGGGCACTTCGATCGGGGGCCTGGTCGACACGGGGCGGTCCTCGCTGGACAGCCACAGCGGGCGCTCGGGGAGCTTGCGGACGTCGTGGAAGAGCTCGGCGATCCGGTTGTGATCGAGCGTCTCCTCCTCGAGCAGGGCGAGCGCGAGGCGGTCGAGGACGTCGCGGTTGTCGCTGATCACCTGGTAGGCCTCGTTGTGCGCCTGTTCGATGAGCGCGCGCACCTCGACGTCGACGCGTTGCGCGACGGTCTCGGAGTACTCGCGGCCGCGGCCCATGTCGCGTCCGGCGAACGGCTCGCCGCCCTCGGAGCCGAGCTTGACCGGTCCGAGATCGGTGGTCATGCCGTATTCGATGACCATCTTTCGGGCGATGCTGGTCGCCTTCTCGATGTCGTTCGACGCCCCGGTGGTCGGGTCGTGGAAGACGAGCTCTTCCGCGACGCGTCCGCCCATCGCGTAGGTGAGCTGGTCCTGCAGTTCGTTGCGCGTGACCGAATACTTGTCATCCAGCGGCAGCACCATCGTGTAGCCCAGCGCCTTGCCGCGCGGGAGGATCGTGATCTTGGTGACCGGATCCGTGTAGTTCATCGCCGCGGCCGCCAAGGCGTGACCGCCCTCGTGGTAGGCGGTGATCAGGCGCTCGCGGTCCTTCATGACGCGCGTACGACGCTGCGGGCCGGCGATCACACGGTCGATGGCCTCGTCCAGCGCACGGTTGTCGACGAGCTGCGCGTTGGAGCGAGCCGTGAGCAGCGCCGCCTCGTTGAGGACGTTCGCGAGGTCGGCGCCCGTGAACCCCGGAGTCTTGCGCGCGACGACCTCGAGGTCGACGGACTTGGCCAGCGGCTTGCCCTTCGCGTGCACCTCGAGGATGTGCAGACGGCCCTTGAGGTCGGGAGCGTCGACGCCGATCTGCCGGTCGAAGCGACCCGGGCGCAGCAGCGCGGGATCGAGGATGTCCGGACGGTTGGTGGCCGCGATCACGATGACGTTGGCGTTCGGGTCGAAGCCGTCCATCTCGACGAGCATCTGGTTCAGCGTCTGCTCGCGCTCGTCGTTGCCGCCGCCCATGCCGGCGCCGCGGTGACGGCCGACGGCATCGATCTCGTCGATGAAGATGATCGCGGGAGCGTTCTCCTTGGCCTGATTGAACAGGTCGCGCACGCGCGAAGCGCCGACGCCGACGAACATCTCGACGAAGTCGGATCCGGAGATCGAGTAGAACGGGGCGCCTGCCTCGCCTGCGACGGCGCGGGCCAGCAGGGTCTTGCCGGTACCCGGAGGGCCGTACAGCAGCACGCCCTTCGGGATGCGGGCGCCGATGGCCTGGAACTTCGCAGGATCCTGGAGGAACTCCTTGATCTCCTGGAGCTCTTCGATGGCCTCGTCGGCGCCGGCGACGTCTGCGAAGGTGACCGTCGGGGTCTCCTTGTTGACGAGCTTGGCCTTGGACTTGCCGAACTGCATGACCTTGCCGCCGCCGCCCTGCATCGAGCTCAGCAGCCACCAGAACAGCAGGCCCAGCAGGACGAGCGGGATGAGCAGCGAGAGGAAGCTGTCGAACCAGGTGGCGCGGGGTACGACGTCGGTGAAGCCGTCCTTCGGGTCGGCCGCGTCGATGGCCTCGACGATCTGGTCGCCTCGGGCGTCCACGTAGTAGAACTGCACGTCCTTGGCGCCCTCGAACTCCTTCGAGAGGGTCATGTCGACGCGCTGATCGCCGTCGGTGTTCGTGACCTCGGTGACCGTGTCGCCGGCGAGCAGCTCGAGACCCTGCTGCACCGTGATCTGCTTCGGCGCTCCGAGGTTCGAGATCAGCAGGAATCCGCTGAACAGGAGCACGCCGACCAGCGCGACGTAGATCAGGGGATTCCGGGTGATCTTCTTCACATCCATGATGGGTTCAGCGTACCGCCCGCCCGCTTGGCGGCCGCTGTGATTCGCCCACGGCGGACAGGTCAGCTGTAGACGTGCGGCGCGAGCACGGCGACGTCGCGCAGGTTGCGGTAGCGCTCGTCGTAGTCGAGGCCGTAGCCGACCACGAAGTCGGTGGGGATGTCGAAGCCGACGTACTTGCAGTCGATCTCGACCTTGGCCGCATCCGGCTTGCGCAGCAGCGCGAGCACCTCGATCGAGGCGGGGTCGCGGGACGCGAAGTTCTCCAGCAGCCAGCTGAGGGTCAGGCCGGAGTCGATGATGTCCTCGACGATCAGGACGTGCTTGTCGTGCAGGTCGGTGTCGAGGTCCTTGCGGATCTGGACGACACCGCTGGACTTCGTGCTCGAGCCGTAGCTCGACACGGCCATCCAGTCCATCGGCGCGTGGAACGGCAGCGCCCGTGCGAAGTCGGCCATCACCATCACCGCGCCCTTGAGGACGCCGACGAGCAGCAGGTCCTTGCCGGCGTAATCCTCCGCGACCCTGGCCGCCAGCTCGACGAGCTTGGCCTGGATCTCCTCCTCTGTGACGAGGATCTGTGCAAGGTCGTCCTGGATATCAGCGGCGCGCATGGATCGATTTTATGTGACGGATGCGGGCGCTTCGGCACTAATGTGAGCCGTGACCAGGGCGAACGCCCCGACGGAAGGATTTCGCATGGCCCTCGATGACATCCTCAAGCAGGTTCCGATCGACGACATCGCCGCAAAGCTGGGGGTGTCCCCCGAAGAGGCGAAGAAGGCTGTGGAGGAAGGCGGCGCGGTGCTGCTGACCGGCCTGGCGAAGAACGCGGAGAGCTCCGAAGGCTCGGCGGCGATCCAGAAGGCGCTGCAGAAGCACCAGGGCGCGACGCCGTCGAAGGTCGACGACATCGATCAGGCCGATGGCGAGAAGATCGTCAAGCACGTTCTCGGCGACAAGCAGGCCGAGGTCACGACGAAGCTCACCGAATCGAAGGAGACCGCCGGCATCGACTTCGGCAAGCTTCTGCCGATGCTGGCGCCGATCGTGATGAACCTGATCGCCAATGCCAGCAAGGGCAAGGCCGACAAGAGCGCGGCTGGCGAGGAATCCGGCGGTGGCATCGGCGATCTCATCGGCGGTCTCGTGGGCGGCGGCTCCTCCTCCGGTGGCGGCGGGGGGATCGGCGATCTGCTCGGGGGCATTCTCGGCGGCGGCTCGAAGGGCGGCACGGGTGGCGGGATCGACCTGGGCGGCATCCTCGGCGGTCTGCTCGGCGGCAAGAAGTAACCGCCCCGGTCAGCGCGCCGTGAAGACGATCCGTCCCCCCCGGCGCGCGGCCGAGCACCCCGGCAGGTCGATCGGTCCCTGACCGGACCAGTCGGTGGCGAGGCGCGCGACCTCGAGGGTCTGCGTGCGGGTCAGGCTCGCACCGAATTCGCTGTCGACGACAAGTCGGATGATCCGGTTGCGCAGGGCGGCCGGGTTGGCGGCGAGGGCGGCAACGGTGACGGAGATGCCTGCCTCGGCGTGCTCGACGATGTCCTCGATGGTCTCGTGGATCATCTCGTCGAAGGCCTCGGCATCCTCTCGGAGCTGCTCGGCCGTGCGGGCGAGCGCTTGCGCGATGCCGGGTCCGAGTTCGGCCTCCAGCACCGGAAGCACGTTTTCGCGCGCTCGCACCCTGGCGAAGCGCGCATCGGTGTTGTGCGGGTCGTCCCACACCTCCAGATCGGATGCCGCGCAGAACGCCCTGGTCGTCTCGCGCCGCACCGTCAGCAGGGGACGGACCCAGCGGAGGCCGTCCTCGTCCTCACGATTCGACACCATCCCCTGCAGACTCGTCGCGCCGGAGCCGCGGGCGAGGCCCAGCAGCACCGTCTCGGCCTGGTCATCGAGGGTGTGCCCGAGAAGGACGGCGGCGGCGCGCTCGGCACCGGCGACGCCACGGAGGGCTGCGTATCGGGCGTCGCGCGCAGCGGCCTCGAGGCCCTCGCCGCGGCCCGACACGTCGACCTCGATCTGCAGTGCGTCGTCCACGCCGAGTCGCTCCGCCGTCGCGGCGGCGGTCGCCGCGACACGATCGGAACCCGCCTGCAATCGGTGATCGACCGTGAGGCTGAGGACCTTCATGCCCCGGGCGCGCGCCTCGAACACGGTCGCCGCCGTGAGTGCGAGCGAGTCGGCACCGCCGGACAGCGCCACGAGGACGGTCGCGCCGTCTGGCAGATCGGCGAGCGCGGTGCGGACGGCGAGACGGATCTCTGCGACGGCGGGGTTCAGCGAGGGCACGTGTCCAACGGTAGCCCTCGCACAAGCGTTCTCACGCGAGACGGTTCGAGCGAAGTAGGCTTGTCCGCGGCATCCAACCGTCTTTTCTGAGGAGCACACGCATGGGCGCACACGACGCCGTCATCGAGATCCCGCGCGGCAGCCGCGTGAAGTACGAAGTCGACCACGAGACCGGACGAGTGCACCTCGACCGCGTTCTGTACACGACGTTCGGCTACCCGGCCGACTACGGCTACTTCGACAACACGCTCGGAGAGGACGGCGACCCGCTGGACGTCCTGGTCCTGCTCGACCACGCCATCTACCCCGGCGTCGTCGTCGAGGTGCGCCCCGTCGCCGTACTGAAGATGAGCGATGAGGCCGGTGGCGACGACAAGCTCGTCGCCGTGCTGAGCAAGGACCCTCGCTGGGCGCACATCCAGGACATCGGCGACCTGGCCGAGTACACGAAGAAGGAGATCGAGCACTTCTTCGAGCACTACAAGGACCTCGAGCCCAACAAGTGGGTCAAGGTCGACGCCTGGGGGGATGCCGCGGAGGCGCAGCGCATCCTCGACGAGGCGATCGTCCGGTTCGGCGAGCAGGGTCACTGACCGTCGCCCGACAGACGAAAACCCCCGGTTCGCTGACGCGAACCGGGGGTTTTCTCGTCGGTGAGGTCAGACGCCGACGCCGCGATCCGCCATGAATCCGATCGGGTTGATCGGCGCACCGCCGATGTAGACCTCGAAGTGCAGGTGGCAACCCAGCGAGTTGCCGGTGTTGCCGGCGTAGGCGATGACCTGTCCGGCCGAGACGTGCTGGCCGCTGCGCACCACTGTGCCGCCGGAACGGATGTGCGCGTAGCCGGTGGCGCTGCCGCCGGCGTGCTGGATGCGGATGTAATTGCCGTACCCGCCGTTGTAGAAGGCCGCGTCGACGACACCGGACGCCGCCGCGTAGATCGGCGCGCCGCAGCCGTTGGCGAGGTCGACGCCGCGGTGGAAGCTCGAAGAGCAGTTGCCGTTCGAGCACTTCACGGGGCGTCGGCCGTATCCGGACGAGCGGTAGCCGCCGTGCGGGCGGACCCAGCCGCTCCCGCCTCCGCCGCCGCCGCCGCCACCGCCGCCACCACCGCCGCCTCCGCCACCACCGGCTTCGGCTTCGCGTCGGGCAGCTTCTTCGGCCTCGCGACGCTTGCGCTCTTCCTCGGCCTTGCGTGCTTCTTCGGCCTTGCGGCGCACCTCGACACCCTCCTGATAGGAGGCGACCGTCGCTGCGGTGGCTTCCTTGAGAGCGAGGAGCTGGGTCTGGAGCGTGTCGAGGTTCGCGGACTGCTCGTCGAGCGCGGCCTGTGCCGCGTCGGCGGCGTTCTGCGCGGCGACCATCTTCTCTTCGGCGATCTTCTGCAGACGATCGCGCTCTTCGCGAGCCACGAGGGCCTGGTCGCTGAGCTGCTGCGCGGAGTTGCGCGCGGCGACGGCGTCGTCGTAGACGGTCTGGTTGTACTCGAGCAGCTTGTCCATCGTGCCGAGCTTGGACAGCAGCTGGTCGGCGTCTGCTGCTGAGCCGGCGAAGAAGAGCTGGAGGGCGGTGTCGTCACCGCCGTTGCGGTAGAGCTGTGCAGCGACCTGCCCGGCCTTCGTGGCGGCGGCGTCGGCAGCAGCGGACTGCTCATCGGCCTGAGCCTGGAGCTCGTCCGCCTCGGTCGCGGCGTCGAAGAACGCCTGCTGCGCCTCGTAGAACTCGTTGGATGCCGCTTCGGCGGCGGCCTGGGTCTCGGCGACCTTCTGCGTGAGGGCGGCGATGAGGCCTTCGATGCGCTTGACCTCGGCAGCCTTGGCCGCCTCGCTCTGCATCGCTCGCTGGACGTCGTCCCAACTCGGGTACTCGGCGGCGTGCGCGGCGTTCACTCCATTGGTGATGCCGAAGGCGCTGAGGGCGACGACACTGAGCGCGCCGACACCGATCGCCGCGCGGCGGGTCATCGAGCCGCGCTGCCAGAGAGCAGTTCGTTCGGCTGCGTTGGGTGCGCAGTCGCAGTCTTCGGATGCCGCACGGGCAGCGTCATCCGCAACCTTGTCGTTCACACGGCTCCTTCCGCCGGTTTCACAGATGTCACACTAACAACAAGTGTCACATCTGCAACAGTGGTCGCGCACGTTTGCCCACGGCGCGGGTTCGCCCGAAACGACGCGACTCACAGCATCCATCGTCCTCCCGACACGCCCGATCGGATAGAGGACTCGCCCTCGATTCGCGTTTTCGTCAGAGCATCCTTTATGCTTGAGCGTCGGCAAGGAAGTCCTCCGGGACAGACTTCGGCCCCATCGTTTAGCGGCCTAGGACGCCGCCCTTTCACGGCGGTAGCACGGGTTCGAATCCCGTTGGGGTCACTCCTACGGTTCCGATACAATTTAAAAGCATGGCCCTGTAGCGCAGTTGGTTAGCGTGCCGCCCTGTCACGGCGGAGGTCGCGGGTTCAAGTCCCGTCAGGGTCGCTCTGAGCGACAGGCCCTTTTTTCGAAGAGGGCCTGTCGTCTAAGACGCGGCAGATTCGTTCGTGCCGCGAGGCTCTGTAGCTCAGTTGGTAGAGCGCACGACTGAAAATCGTGAGGTCACGGGATCGACGCCCGTCGGAGCCACAGGGTGATCATTACAATCACCTTAGAAACCCTCGCCTAGCTTCTACATGGCGGGGGTTTTGCTTTGCCCTGGTGAGAGGCGGTTTCCGAGCCGCTCCCCTGGGCGGTTCCGGCCTGGTCGTTGAACGAGCAGAACTCCCCTCCGCTGAGCGAGCGCAGCGAGACGAAACGCCCTCTCCGGGAGCTCGTGCCGGTTTTGTGCCGGATACCTCCCCGATACCCTGGCTTGATGTTGGAGGATCCCAGGCTCGATGTGAACGACGAGCTGCGCACGGCGAAGATTCTGTCATCCAGCTTGATTGATGTCTCCAATGCTGCCGTCGCATCTCTCCCCAGCGAGAAGACCCTTGATTCTTCGGAACCCTCTGCGGCGACACGACTGTACGTGGCAGCGGAGCAGCGCGGCGGAGGACAGCACGTCCTCGAGGCGGCGCGACTGGCCGAGCGTTCGTTACTCAGCGCCTGCGATCACGCCCGCGCATTTGGCCAGCTCATCCGCACAGAGAAGCGGCCCGCTACCGCCCTCATCACAGTGGCACGTGGCGGGTTGGAAGCAGCGGGGCGGTCCCTGTGGCTCACGGATGCTTTGGACGTCGAGACCCATCTGCATCGAATCATCTCAATGCTCAATGCAGATCTGAGATACGACGTGGGAGTTCCCGACGCGCTCGAATCGCGCACAACCGGCGAGCTAGTCGACGCCGCCGAACGCCGGGACTTCTACTCCGCCGAACTCACGCGCATGGGGCTTCCCCGATCGAAGAAACCTGAACTCTCCGCGATGGTTCAGAACCTCGTCGCCGAGACGTCGCAACTGTTCGACAAGAAACGGCTCTACTCCGTGTACTCGGGCATCGCCCACGGACAGCTGGGCGGCCTCAACGCCTTCTTGGTTCCGGCCGAAGGCCCATCGGCCCCGCGGCTCAAAGCGCCACTTCCCGTCGTCACCGCCGCGTCTCTGCAACTTATCACCGCCATCCGAGTTACCGCCGATCAGTACATCACTTGGCTTGGCGGCCCCGGCGCTACACGGCCACGGCTCATCGATGCCATGAAACGCGTTGCAGCGAACACCGCTGATCTACCCATGGTGGCATTCGCAAACGATCCTCCCGAAACTAGGCGCGCGGGGGAATTCACCTAGCCTCGGGGCCCAGCTCCGCCAATGGCTTCGATCATGCACTCAGTCGCGTTCGTCGCGGCACGAGGTAGGCGAGCTGTGAGAACTTTCTTTACTCATTCAAGGCCGGCCTAGCGGCCGCTCTCGGGTAGCTCGCAGCTCCGGTGCGTCCGGTCCTCGCTTCGCTGCGGTCCGGGCGCTCCTCACCGCGAGCTACCCGAGACGGGACAGCCCGATTCCACCAGCTGGGTTGGCTCGATACGCAGAGACAAGTCGCGGAACCACGAACCGCTCGACGACGTCAGCGTTACGCTCAACACCCACCCACGATCGCCCAAGACGCTGAGAGGCGACTGCCGTCGTTCCTGAGCCGAGGTAATAGTCGAGCACGAGATCACCTGGATCAGTTGCGATCCCCACAATGCGCTCAAGTAGTTCAATCGGCTTCGGCGTATCGAAGGCAGCCATCGATGGAAACTCTCGAAGCAGCGACTTCTTGGCACTTGCCGTGTCACCCACTTCCGATGCGCCCCAGATTGTAAAGGGAGCGAGACCACCAGACTCGCTCTGGTAGCGTTTCAGCCGCGGCTTACCATCCCCACCCCGGGGCCAATAGACACGTCCCTCTGCGACCAGCTCCTTCAGTCTTGCCTCGGTGTAGGTCCAGCAACGTCCAGCAGGAGGTTCGTGCTTCGCCCCGGTTGGCGTAACGACCGTATAGAACTGGCTCGGTGTCGCGTGTCCGGCCTGGACGGTCATCGGCGCAGATCGCCAGGGACCACGCGGATCACCATCAGGATTTGCAAATGCGCCACCGTCACTTAGTCCGTTGCGCACACGCTTCCATGCCTTCGGCCCAGCTGGCGCGTATACATGGATGTAGTCATGCATTGAGCTAAATGCTTTCCTGCTGTCACGCGTCAGACGCTTCTGCCAGATGATCGTCCCCACAAATGCTTCGCGGCCAAATACCTCGTCCAACACCACTCGGGCGCGGTGCTGCTCGGAATCATCGAGATGCACCCACACGCTTGCGTCGCTCGCTAGCAACGGACGCAAGCCCTCAAGATGAGACTTGAAATCGTTGAGCCACGCATCGGAGTCACGACGATCGTCGTAGTAGGCGAATCGCTCGCCCGTGTTGTACGGAGGATCTAGATAACAGAGCTTCACGCCCCCCATGATCTCGGGCCGAACACGCGGGAGCGCTTCGAGCGCGCGAGAAGCTTCGCCGACAACCACGAGGCCGTCCACCGAGCTGCCGCAGACGATCTCGGGCAACGCGGCGTGACCGGCCGGCAGCAGCGGAACTAGTTGCCCCCTGGGCGCCACCAAGTCGCCACCCTCACGCTCCTGAACCAAGCCTGCGATGTCGAGTGTCACTTGGATTCCAATCTGTTCTGTCTTATTGTACTTTAAACAAGTAATTTGTAAAAGGTGAATGATGGATCCAGAGCGAGTGAGCGCCGAGTTGTTCGGGCGAAGTTGCAGGTTGCCCGTAGCACTTTGGGTACTCAGCCGCGGCGCTGAGCGCTTCTACCAGTCGGAGCCGCCGCCCGAGCTCGGGCCGCACACTGCGGTGCGCCAGGAGCTCTCACGACTCGCACGCGCCGGGCTCATCGCAGAGGAACGAGTGCCTAGCGAGCATCGCGTCTACTACCGACGCACTGCCAGCCCACTCTGGCGGGTCTTCGCCGAAGCTGCCGACGTGCTCGCGACCACTGCAGATTGAGTTTCAACATCCCCTCACGCTACGTGGGGGCACCGACACGAAGAGAAGTTGAGTCAATGGTCACCGACTCCAGAGGGTTTCGCCCGATCCACTACCTAGGCAACAAGCTCAGACACCTGGAACCCATCGTGTCTGCAGTCGTCGATCTGACTCCCCCGGGGCGCATGGTGCTTGACCTGTTCGCTGGGAGCGGGGTTGTGTCGCGCGGCCTCGCCAACTACCGGCCCGTATTCTCGGTCGACGTCCAGGCATACTCCGCGGTTCTCGCGACAGCCTTGTCGCATCCATGTCGATACGACCACACCGAACGTCAGAGGATCATCGCTACCGCTCGACAATGGCTCGGACACGTTCGGGGTGGCGTATCAGCACTGCTTGAGTACGAGTCAGCAGTTAGCCAAGAAGCAAGTCGCAACCCCCAGCGGTTTGCACTGCTCGTTGAAGAAGGCTCCACTGCCTCTCTCACCGCAACCGAGCCTGAACTGGCGCACGCCAAGGCAACCGCGCTCCCTATCCTCTCCGATTCAGGTGCCACTCTTACCCGCTACTACGGTGGCGTCTACTTTTCCTACGCGCAAGCGCTCGAACTCGATGCCCTCATCTTTGCGATCGGACACAGCTCGACCTCCCCAGCGAATGCCACACTCGTAGCATCCGTCCTGGGCACGGCGAGTGACCTCGTCGCGACCGTTGGAAGCCACTTTGCTCAGCCATCACGGCTGCGCGATAAGGCCGGCTTGGCAAAACCTGGCACCGTGGCTCAAGCAATACGAGCTCGCGAGAGGACGGCGTTCGCGGTGTTTGAGCAATGGCTGCAACGTTATGCAGATCTCGAGCCCGTCAAATACCGTTGCGCAACTATCACGAGCGATTTCAGGACCGTCCTAGAAACACTCGACGACTCTGTGGGCGCAATCTACGCGGATCCCCCGTACACCCGCGATCACTACAGCCGCTTCTATCACGTACTCGAGACGATCGCGCTCGCTGACGACCCAGGCGTCACTCTCGCGCCCGGGACCAGCGGACCTTCGCGCGGGCTATACAGGACCCAGCGGCATCAGTCCCCATTCAGTATTCGCACCGAGGTCGCCGAGGCGTTCGACGCGGTCTTCTCAGCAGCGCACCGTCGTCAGATCCCACTCGTGCTGTCATACTCCCCCCAGGGCGGCGGCACGACAGCTCGGCCAGAGACACGCCTAATGACGATCGAGCGCATCGTCAAGAAGGCCGAAGAGTACTTCACGAGTGTCGACGTGCGAGATATCGAGGATTCGTCACACAGCCGGTTCAACCGTGCCGAACTTCACGGCGTCCTGCCTGCCAACGCGGAGGTATTGGTCGTCGCGCGACCCTAAAGTTCTGGCATCTCCGTGGTCCAGAGCGCCGCCTCGGGCCATGCACCGCGAAGATCGTCAGCAGTCGTGCGAACTCGTCGCTTCTCCCGCGTTGGGCCGTTCCAGCGGTGAGCCAAGAATTGACTCGCCTTCTCGTACCCTGTTTCGCCAGGCAGCAGAAGTGTGTATATGAACTGTCCCGTGGCGAGTCGTACGAACACGCCGATGGGTGCGCCGCCGCTAGGGTATGGAATTCCTGCTGCCGCCGCGAGCTCAAACCGGAAGTTACTGCTCGAGACCTCGACACTCGGGCGGCTCTCGATCTCACCAAGCTCGCCATCCCCTGAAACGCTCTGGAGAACGATCCGTCGTTGCGAACCCACCTTCGCTCCAAAGAAGGTCTCATAGTTTGACCGATCGAAGTTTGCCTGTTTCCACCGCCCCCCGGACGCAGGAATCTCAGCAACCAGTACCTCGTTTGCCCCGTCGACTGCGCTAGGCGCGTCCACCGCCTGCATCGGCACGGAACGACGCCTGATACTCCGTTCATCCCCGTCATTGGCCGCCACTCGAGCGATGACCCTACTATCTGAGAGCGGCAGTAGGGATCCAGCGTGTTGCGTGATGAATCTCTGTATCTCGGCGAGTGCCGCCCTCGCGTCCTCCCCGGTCAGCTTCAGGACAGTCATCGCTTCCCAGTTCGAGAGGAGTCCACCCATCGTGAGATTCCCCGAGCCGACGATAAGGCTCAAGTGGTCGCGGTGCTCGAACCAGGCGAGCTTTGGATGAAACAACGACGAAACGGGACTTAGGAAGGCCTTGACGCGCAAACGCGGGCGAACCGTCTCGAGTCCAGACAGCTTGGCGATTGCCGCGGTGTTGGTGATCGAGTCCGTTCCGACGATTAGCTGGAAGTCCGCGTCCCGCAGCATCTCTTCCATGACAGTGTCTTCGAGCAGTGTGTGGACGCCGGGTGCGTTCGCCCACGCGAAGATACCTCCTCCTCTCACCGCCCCCATGGACTCGATCAGGAGGTGCTCAAGCAGATTCCCGCCCGGCGCACCGGGAGTTTGAAAGTGCAACAATGCAATGACCTCTCTGATCCGCGGACTTCTAGCGCAAGGCTACAGGCAGCCTGAACTCCGTCCCATTGTGCCGGTTCCGTGCCGGTAACTCCGTTGAAACCTCCCTCAACCAGCCGCCACCAACCATGACAACTTCCGCGGAACCACGCAGCAAATGGCAACTAACGAGCACCCACAGACCCACCGCATCCAACTGAAAATCGTGGGGTCACGGAATCGACGCCCGTCGGAGCCACACGGACCGTCGTTACAACGGTCCCAGAAACCCTCGCCTAGCTTCTACATGGCGGGGGTTTTGCTTTGCCCTGATGCGCCCAGCGCAACCGCTGGACGCCAGATCATGGACATCCCGGCTCGAGCCGTACATGATGACCACATGGCAAGCCTTCGACTCGTTGCGGTCACTCTGATGGCGATGTCGGCTGTCATGCTCACCGGGTGCGTTCAGTACGCAACGTACACAGATCTCGAAGGCGAACGCGACGCCGCCGACCAGTTGCCGGAGTTGGAAGAGTACGCGTACGAATCACTCGACGCCTCAACCAGCCGATTCGTCGGCGAGCACGACGGAACGTCACTGTGGCTCGCCAAGGGCGATGAAGCGAATTCCGCCTGCCTCGTCGCGCAACGCGGTGATGATTGGGTCGTCGGGTGCGGCGGACGGATGAGTGGCGGCCCGGGATCCTTCGAGATCCACCCCGACGGCGCCGTGGTCCCGGAGGGCGCTACACAGGTGTCCGAGAATGTCTACGCCTGGTAGGCAATGCTGCCCCGCTGGGATGCCGTGTGGCACGCACCTGGCTCTGCAACGGTGATAGCGGCGCTGTCGGCCGCCACGACAAACGGTAGCTTGTCGGCATGGATACGCCCTCGCCCGATGTCGAAGTCCTCACAGCCATCACCGATGCCGATGCCGACGACATCGCGCGGTTGCTCCCGCAGCTGTCGAGAACCGCGACCTTCGATCGAGATCGCGTTGCGACGATCGTCGCGCACGACGCGACGGATCTGCTCGTCGTGCGTGTGGACGGCCGCATCGTCGGCGCGGCCACCCTGGTTACGGTTCCGCTGCTCTCCGGACTTCGCGGCCACGTCGAAGACGTCGTCGTGGACGAGACCACGCGCGGCAAAGGCATCGCACGCGCATTGCTTCAGCGCATGACCGAACTGGCCACGGAGCGAGGGCTGCGCACCCTCGACCTCACCTCGCGGCCGTCCCGAGAATCAGCGCTGCGACTGTATGAATCGGTCGGATTCGCACGCCGAGAGACGAACGCACTCCGATTCACGCCGCCGGAGCATTCCTCATCAGCAGCCGAAGGCTGACTCAGCACCTCCCCATCGTCCCGACGGCAACGCCCCGCCCGGTAGCGTGATCAGCATGACCACTGGGACCCGCCGCATCGAGCTGAACCTCCACAAGCCCTGGTTCGCGCTCTATGCCGGCACCCGCCCGACGCTGGTGATCGAGGGCCGCGGCCAGCCGACGCAGTGGGGCCTCGGCACCTGGCAGGTGTCGGCCGAGCACGACGTGATCCTCGGGGTGTTCCTGTTCAACCGGATGTGGCGCTTCGGACAGGCGGAGATCACGCTCCATCCGCAGGACGAGGGGATGCTGAGCTACCGCGCCCCCGCACTGCCGTTCCTTCGCGGGCAGCTTCGGCTGAAGCCGTCGCGCCAACGGGCGTGATGCCGCTCCCCTAGCCCGCCCAGGGGTGCGTCGGGTCGAGTTGCGCGATCGAGTCACGCAGCCACGCCCTCCGGCGCACATCGAGAAGCCCGAGCGTCGCCTCGGCATCCACGATGTCCTTCTCGCGCACCTGCGCGAACTTCATGAACAGCACCACCTCGGGATTGAGATAGCGCAGGCCGTCCCCTGAAACCCAGGTGACCTCGTCGAGGTCGTACTCCTGAGACGGAAGACGCTTGTTGGTCCAACGCGTGCCGTTGAAGGGCGTCAGCGGCACGTCGAGCACCCACGGCGAGACCGCGTCGGCACGCACCCAGATCCCGCTGCTGCTCCGGATCTCACGGAAACGCTCGTCGAACGGACGCAGCCAGCCGCTGTCGGCGTTCCACGTCGTCCATCCGCGCTCCGCGAGGAACACACGCAGGGCCTCGGCATCGTGATGCGCGATCGAGACGTCCATGTCCTCGTGCTGGCGGGAGACACCGGTCGCCTTCTCGAGCGCCCAACCGCCGACGATCCACCACGGCCGGTCGAAGCCGTCGAGGAAGGCGGCGATCGACGCCGGCGTCAGCGGATCCCACGGCCCGTACCAGCGCGCGAACTCCTCCGGCGGCAGCGGTCTCGCGGACTCCGGCTGCGGAAGGGGGACGTGACCACGCAACATCCGTCAGACCTCCGCGCGACGCTGCGTTGAACGGTTGTGCACCACGATCGCCACGAACGTGGCGACGGGTCCCACCAGGATGACCAGGAACGGCAGGTACCACGCCGTCAGGCCGAGCATCACAGCGCCGAAGACGATGAGCCCCGCTCCGATCGCCCGCAACACGACGGATCCACGCGGAACCACCTCGGCGTTGCGGAAGAACGGAATCCGGATGCCGGCATTCGCCCGCATCGTGCTCGCCAGCGCGAGATGGAACACGACGACGCCGGTCACCGCCGCCAGCACTCCGAAAACGAACATCGCCCCACGCTACCAATGCGCCACGCGGGCAGCGCTGGAACTACTCGGGCTCCTCGCCCTTCTCGGTCATCTCGAGCCCGGCACCGATCGCGATACCGACCACGAGTCCGATGCCCGCTCCCAGCGCGAGATTGTCGAACACCAGCATCCCGAGTGCTGCCCCGAGCGGCAGACCGAGCGCTATTCCGACGGCGACGCCTCTGTTGGAGTTCTTCCGGGAATCCTCTTCCGAATCGGTCATGCAAGCGACGCTACGTCGACGCGAGAGGTCGTGCATCCCCCGTGGTGCGGATTCCACGTCACACGACGACCCAATGTGAAACGTTTTTATCACAGAGCCGATTTCGGCTTGACGGGCACCCCGAACGAGGGTTAGCGTTCACGGAGCCGCTTTGGGAAAACGCATTCCGAAGCAGTGCCACCCTGCCCTGCAACGTTGGAGAGCTGATGACGACGAACACCGCCGCCCCCGGCTGGGCTCTGCGTGTGCACGCCGCCTTCGACTGGATCTGGTGGGTCGCCACGATCAACCTGCTCTGGTGCGTCTTCACCCTCGCGGGCGGCATCGTGCTCGGCGCTGCACCGGCCTCCGTCGCCACAGCCGAGCTGACCCGCCGGCGCCTGCGCGGAGACGACTTCGCGGCCGTGCGCTCCTTCGCCCAGGCATGGCGGCGAGAGTTCTGGCGAGCCAACGCCGCCCTCGGGCCGGCGTTCGCCGTCACCGCCCTGCTGGCCGCCAGCACGCTCGGCCAGTACGCCGCCGGCGCCATCGGCACTCCCCTCGGCATCCTGACCGCCGCGGCTCTCGCCCTGTCGTTCGCCGTCACCGCCGTCGCCGTTCCGCTGTTCGCGCACTACGACCTCCCGTTGCGCGGCTACATCCCGACCGCGTTCCGCTGGGCTCTGCGCAACGTGCCGCACGTCATCCTGCTGCTGCTCGCGGCGGTCGTCGTGGTGACGGCCAGCCTGATCCTCCCCGGCATCATCCCGTTCCTCTCGCTCGGCGCCTGGCTCACGCTGAGCACCGCGCTCTGCGTCGGCTTCTTCACCGCCAACGACCGACGGCTCGCCGAAGCGCACGCACCGAACTGACCCCTCCCCCCGAACGCCCCACCGAACGAAGGAGTTCTCCCATGAAGCACCGCACCATCGCCTCCGGCATCGGCCTCGCCGCCGTCGCCGCACTCGCCCTCACCAGCTGCTCCGCCGGTCCGGATGCCGCAGCAGACGGCGCCGAGCTGGACACGCTCACCATCATGGCGCCCTACCTCTCCACCAACGCCCCCGAAGACGACAACCAGTTCGAGACAGCGATCGAGGAAGAGATCGGCGTCGACCTCGACATCACCTGGGTGCCGAACTCGTCGTACGGCGACAAGGTCAACATCACCCTCGCCGGCGACGACCTGCCGCAGGTCATGGTCATCCAGGGCAAGGACCCCGGGTTCGTCCGCAACGCCGAGGCCGGCGCGTTCTGGGATCTCACCGAGTACCTCGACGACTACGAGAACCTCAAGACCACGTTCCCGCAGGTGCAGCACTCCTCCAGCATCAACGGCAAGGTCTACGGCATCTTCCGCTCGCGCGACGTCATGCGCGAGGCCGTCATCATCCGCAAGGACTGGCTGGCCAACCTCGGCCTGGAACTGCCGACCACCACCGATGAGCTCTACGAGATCGCCAAGGCCTTCACCGAGAACGACCCGGACGGCAACGGCGCCGCTGACACCTACGGCCTCATCATCCCCAAGTGGCCTGGCACGATCGGCACGAACAGCCCGTGGGATGCCATCGAGACCTGGTACGGCGCCGGCAACCGCTGGACCGAGCGCGACGGTGAACTGGTGCCGAACTTCACCACCGACGAGTGGCTCGAGGCCGTCCAGTTCGAGCGCCAGCTCGTCGAGGACGGCGTCGTCAACGCCGACTACGCGACCTTCGACTCGGCGAAGTGGAACGAGCCGTTCCTCACCGGCAAGGGCGGCATCATCATCGATGTGCACTCCCGCGCCGGCCAGCTCATGAGCCTGCTCAAGGAGCAGGACCCCGAGGGCTTCCAGAACTACGTCGACGTCACCGGAAACCTCGAGGGCCCCGACGGAGAGCTCAACGCGCTCCCGACCGCCGGGTACAGCGGATTCCTCGCCATCCCCAAGGCCCAGGTCAAGACCGAGGAGCAGCTCCGCGGCGTGCTCGAGGTGCTGAACGAGCTGAACTCGGAAGAAGCCGGCCCGCTGCTGAACAACGGCATCGAGGGCGTCACGTACGAACTCGAAGGCGACCTCGCGGTCGGCATCGACAGCGCGACGCAGGTCGACAAGGACACCTCCGCCGCCTACGCGCAGCTCGGCACCAACGTCACCGGCTTCCAGGGATACCTGCCCAAGCAGGCATCCGAGTACGAGCAGGAGATGTACGACAAGCGCAAGGAGATCGAGGCATCCGACCTCGAGTCCGCGGTCTACGACCCGTCGGCCGCCTACGTCTCGAAGACGTACGTGTCCAAGGGTGCGCAGCTCGACACGATCGTCGCTGACGCCCGCATCCAGTACATCGCCGGCCAGCTCGACCTCGACGGTCTGCAGGCCGCGATCGACCTGTGGCGCTCGAGCGGCGGCGACGACGTGATCGCCGAGATCAACGAGCTGGCTGACGCCGACTCCTGATCCGGACCGCCGGGGCGGCACCGCGTGCCGCCCCGGCCTCCCGAGAGGCTGCTCCCATGACCATGCTCGACAACGCCGTGACGGCGACCGAGACGCTCACCGTCACGAAGAAGTCCAAACGGCGCCGTGGCGTCCGTGTGCACTTCACGCAGTTCAAGTGGCTCTACCTGCTGCTGCTGCCAGGCATCATCTACTTCCTCCTGTTCCGCTACTGGCCGATGTACGGCGCGATCATCGCGTTCAAGGACTACGTGCCGTTCCTCGGCATCCAGGACAGCCCGTGGGTCGGCTTCGCGCATTTCGAGGACTTCTTCTCCTCGCCGGACTTCCCCCGGCTGCTCGCCAACACGCTGATCCTCGCTCTGCTGAGCCTGGTGATCGCGTTCCCGCTGACGATCATCGTGGCGCTGCTTCTCAACGAGATGCGCCTGATGATCCTCAAGCGCACCGTGCAGACGCTCATCTACATCCCGCACTTCCTGTCGTGGACCGTCGTCGCATCGCTGACCTACCTGCTGTTCGCGCTCGACATCGGTCCGCTGTTCCAGCTCATCAACGGCATCCTCGGCACGGAGATCAACTTCCTCGCCGACCCGGCCTGGTTCCGGCCGATCATCGTGCTGCAGGACATCTGGAAGAACACCGGCTGGGGAACGATCATCTTCCTCGCCGCCCTCGCCGGCGTCGACCAGGCGCAGTACGAGGCGGCCATCATCGACGGCGCCGGCCGGTTCCAGCGCGTCTGGCACATCACCCTGCCGTCGATCGCGCCCACCGTCGTCGTGATGCTCGTGCTGCAGATGGGCCAGGTGCTCAACACCGGGTTCGAGCAGATCTACCTCATGACGAACTCGCTCAACCGCTCGGTCGCCGATGTCTTCGACACCTACGTGTACTTCATGGGCATCACGCAGGGCTCCTACAGCTACAGCACCGCTGTCGGCCTCTTCAAGGCGGTCGTCGGCGTCGTCCTCATCTTCGGCGCGAACTGGCTCGCCAAGCGCTTCACCCAGGCAGGGATCTTCTGATGGCTCGCGAGAAGTATCGGTTCAACACCCCCGCGGGGCGCGTCTTCGACGTGTTCAACCTCGCGCTGATGATCGCCGTCGCGATCCTCGCGCTGGTGCCCTTCGCCTTCGTGCTCGCCGGCTCCTTCGCAACAGAGGCGGAACTGGCGACGCGCTCGTTCTTCCTGTGGCCGGAGACGTTCTCCCTCAAGGCGTACGAGGCGATCTTCACCAGCCCCGCGTTCCTCCGGGCCCTCGTCACGACGATCGCCGTGACCGCGGTCGGGACGATCGTGCAGCTCGCACTGACGGCATCCATGGCATACCCGCTCAGCAAGGCGAACCTCCCCGGCGGGAAGCTCATCCTGTCGCTCATCGTCTTCACGATGGTGTTCGGCGGGGGCATGATCCCGACGTTCCTCGTCGTGAAGGACCTCGGTCTGCTCAACAACTACTGGGCGCTGATCCTGCCGATGGCGATCAACCCGTTCAGCCTCATCATCATCAAGAACTTCTTCCAGCAGCTCCCCGCAGAGCTGGAGGAATCAGCGAAGATCGACGGCGCGAACGAGCTGCAGACGCTGTGGAGCATCATCCTGCCGCTGTCCAAGCCCGTCCTCGCCACGTTCGCGCTGTTCTACGCGGTCGGCATCTGGAACGACTTCATGTCGCCGCTGCTGTACCTCAACGACAACTCGATGTGGACCCTGCAGATGTTCCTGCGCCAGGTGACGGTCGCCACCGACCTGTCGGTGGTCGAGCAGGATCCGACCCAGCTGCCTCCGGCGCAGGGCATCAAGTTCGCCGTGATCATCGTCGCGACGCTGCCGATCATCCTGTTCTATCCGTTCCTGCAGAAGCACTTCGCCAAGGGGATGCTGATCGGATCGGTGAAGGGATGACTCTCGTCTACCGCAGCGCTCTGACGTCGCAGGAAGACCTGGACGGATGGGTCGCCGAGGGCCCCGTCTCGGCCCAGCCTGCGGACGACGGGATGCTGCTCTCGAGCAGCGGCGGATTCGACGACCACTTCACGTTCTGGTGCCCCGAGGTGTTCGGCGATCGCATCCGGATCGCATGGGAGTTCTCGCCGCGGTCGGAGCCGGGGCTGGCGATGCTCTTCTTCGGCGCCGCCGCGGACGCCGAGCAGGCGCCGAATGCCGACGGCATCTTCGACTCCGCCCTGGCGCCCCGAACCGGAGCGTATCCGCAGTACCACTCCGGCGACCTCCGCACCCTGCACGTGTCGTACTTCCGCCGCCGGTGGGAGGAGGAGCGTGCGTTCCACACGTGCAATCTGCGCAAGTCGCCAGGGTTCCACCTCGTGTCGCAGGGCGCCGACCCGCTGCCCCCGGTCATCGACGCCCGCGACGCGTTCTACCGCATCGAGATCATCAAGGACGGCCCCCGCGTCGCCTTCTCGATCGACGATCTGCTGCTGTTCGACTGGACCGATGACGAGAGCACCGGCCCGAGAATCCACGACGGGCGCATCGGGTTCCGCCAGATGTCGCCACTCGTCGCCTGCTACCGCAACCTGGAGGTTCACTCGCTGTGACCGACTCGACAGTGACCGTCCCGCTCCGCTGGCTCGATGACGCCCCGCCCGCGCGCCTGCGCGGCGGCGCGACATGGGGGGTGCCGCTGCCCAGGGGCACCGTCGCCGACCCCGGCCGCCTGCGGCTGCGCGAGGCCGGCGGCGAACTCGTCCCCGCTCAGTTCTGGCCGCTCGCGACCTGGCCGGACGGCTCGCTGAAGTGGGCGGGCTGCGCGGTCGGCGCGCTCGACGCCCCCGGCTCGTACGAGGTCGTCACGGGTCAGGATGCCGTGCCGACCGCCGAATCCCCCGTGCAGGTCGAGCGCGCCGACGACGAGCTCGTCGTGGACAACGGGATCCTTCGGATCGCGTTCCCGAGCGCACCGGCCGACGTGCTGGCGCGCCGCGTGACCCGCAACGGCCGCGTCGTCGCCGAGGACCTGCGCCTGGTGAGCCTGCTGCAGGACGAGATCGCAGACGACGGCGGCGCCGCGCCGCGCCGCCGGTTCCGCTCGCGTGTGAAGAAGGTCGAGGTCGAGCACGAGGGTCCCGTCCGCGTGGTCGTGCGGGTCGACGGCATGCACCGCGACGAGGGCGGGGACCGCGAGTGGCTGCCGTTCACGGTCCGCTTCGTCATCGTCGCGGGCTCCTCCGAAGTGCGACTCGTGCACTCGGTCATCTGGGACGGCGACGCCGAGCACGACTTCCTCGCCGGCCTCGGCATCCGCGCCGACGTGCCGCTGCGGGCGGAACTGCACGACCGTCATGTCCGCATCGCCGGTGCCGACGGCGGCTTCTTCGCCGAAGCCGTCCGCGGCCTCACCGGGCTGCGCCGTGATCCAGGCGCCGAGGTGCGCGCCGCGCAGATCCGCGGTGCGCAGACGCCGTCGACGGACACGTGGAACCCCGAGGTCTCGACGCGGCTCGACCTGATCCCCGCCTGGAGCGACGTCACGCTGACGCAGCTCAGCGCCGACGGCTTCGGCATCCGCAAGCGCACAGCACCCGGGCACGCCTGGATCGACGCCGGCGCGGGCACCAGGGCGGAGGGGTACATCGCGGTCAGCGACCCGACGGGCGGCTTCGGCCTCGGCATCCGCTCGTTCTGGCAGTCGCACCCCGGCCAGCTGGACCTCCGAGCAGCAGCCGGCGAGCGCGCCGAGCTGACGGCCTGGCTGTATGCCCCCGAGGCGCAGCCGATGGACGTGCGGTTCTATCACGACGGCCTCGGACAGGACGATTTCGCAACCCAGCTCGAGGGCCTGGAGATCACGTACGAGGATTACGAGCCGGGCTTCGGCGATGCCCACGGCGTGGCCCGCACGCACGAGCTGACCCTGTTCGCGTACGACGCGACGCCGGCTCTGGAGGACGTGGCGGCCTCGGTGGCCGACATGCAGCGCCCGCCCCTGCTGCAGCCCACCCCCGAGCATCTGCATGCGGTCGGCGTCTTCGGCGACTGGGCACCGGTAGACCGCTCGACGCCGGCGCGCACCGAGATCGAGGACAGCAACGACTTCCTGCTCGATTTCTATCTCGGTCAGATCGACCAGCGCCGCTGGTACGGGTTCTGGAACTACGGCGACGTCATGCACGCCTACGACCTCGACCGGCACGTGTGGCGCTACGACGTCGGCGGATACGCCTGGGACAACAGCGAGCTCTCCCCCGACCTCTGGCTCTGGTACTCGTACCTGCGCAGCGGCCGCGCCGATGTGTTCCGCCTGGCAGAGGCGATGACCCGCCACACCGGCGAGGTCGACGTCTACCACCTGGGTCGTTGGCAGGGCCTCGGCTCGCGCCACAACGTCCAGCACTGGGGGTGCAGCGCCAAGCAGCTGCGCATCTCCAGCCCGATCTACCGGCGGATCTTCCACTACCTCACCGCCGACGAGCGGGTCGGCGACCTGCTCACCGAGCTCCGAGACAGCGACGAGCGCTTCGTCGACACCGATCCCACGCGCAAGGTGCGCCCGGATGCTGCGACGTACCGCCCGGATCGGGCCGCACTGGCGGTCGGGCTCGGCACCGACTGGGGTGCACTGGCGGCCACCTGGCTCGCCGACTGGGAGCGCACCGGCAACGAGCGCTCGCGCGACCGGCTGCTCGGCACGATGGCCGACATCGGCGCCCTGCCCCACGGATTCCTCACCGGCGAGGCGCTGTACGACATCGAGACCGGCCGCTTCGACACGGCGCGCGACCGCATCTCGGTCTCGCACCTGAGCGCGGTATTCGGGCTCGTCGAAGTGGCGAGCGAGCTCATCTCACTCGTCGACGTCCCCGGCTTCCGGGATGCCTGGCTGCAGTACTGCCGCCTCTACCTCGCCTCCGCCGAAGAGCAGGAGGAGGCGGTCGGGCAGCGGCTCACCGGCATCCACCTCGAACAGGCGCACAGCAGGCTGACCGCGTACGTCGCGGCCCAGACGGGCGACGCTGCGCTGGCGGATGCCGCGTGGCAGGCGTTCGAGGGCATCGGCGAGTGGCTCGTGCACCGTCGGGACTTCGTGCTGCGTCACATCGACGGGCCCGGTGTCCTCAATCCTGTGGATGAGGCGCCGAGCGTCGGGACCAACGACGTCGCGCAGTACGGACTCGCCGCGATCCAGAACCTCGCGCTGATCGGTGACCGCCTCCCGGAGGTTTAGCCCGCCACGGCGGTCGGTCTGCCCGACAATGGGGAGATGTCCTCTGAACGCGAGTGGCGCTTCCTGAGCTCGGTGCGACGAGCGATCCGCAGCGACCCGTCGCGCGTCGCCCTCACCGAGGTGCACCCGGTGCTCAGCGCGACGATCGTCTCGAAGATCCTCGATCTCGCCCTGCACATCGGCGCATCCATGTTCGCGGTCGGCGCCTCCGCGCACGACGTGACCTTCGCGATCACCCGGGTCGCGCAGGTATACGGACTCAAGGGCGTGCAGGTGGACGTGACGTTCACGTCCATCACCGTGTCCTATCACCGCGGCGAGGACGACGCACCGACCACGCTGCTGCGGGTGGTGCACGCCTCCTCACCCGATCACGCGAAGCTGCAGCGGCTGCAGGCCCTCCTCGCCGACATCACCGACGGGATGGATCTCAGCGAGGCCCGGAGCACCTTCCGAGCGATCCGCCGCACGCCGTTCCTGTACCGCCCCGTAGTCGTGATCTTCGCGCGAGCCCTGCTCACGGTCGGCGTCGCGATCCTCTTCGATGCGACACCGGCGCTCATCGCGCTCGCCTTCCTCGCGGCGCTGTGCGCGGCATTCGCGCAGGCCGGGCTCGCCCGCCTGCAGGTGCCGTCGTTCTTCGGCCAGATCGCCGGCGCGTTCGTCATCACCGTGTTCGCAACGGTCGTCTCCGCTCTGGGTTCGGCAGGGATCCCACCGTTCGACGATGTGCGCCCTTCGATCATGGTCGCCGCGGGGATCGTGCTGATGCTCTCCGGTCTGTCGGTCGTCGCCGCGGCCCAGGATGCCATCGACGGGTTCGCGCTCACCGCAGGCGGCCGCATCCTCGACCTGATCATGCAGACCGTCGGCGTCGTGCTGGGAATCCTGATCGGCCTCGGGCTCGCGCAGCTGCTCGGATTCGGCATGGCGCTCCCGGACGACGCCGTGCCGTTCGGTCCGGTGCCGGCGCAGATCGCCGGCGCCATCATCATCGCGGTCGCCGTCGCGCTGTTCAACGGCGCCGGCCTGCGGATCATCGTCGTCAGCGCCGTGCTGAGCGTGATCGCGATCCTCGGGTACAGCTCGGCCATCTTCCTGGGCGTGCAGGAGGGCGCGGCGAGCGCCTTCGGAGCGCTGCTGGCCAGCTTCCTCGGGATACTGATCGCCCGCGGACTGCACGTGCCGTCGGTCGCGGTCACCACCGCCGCGATCGTGCCGCTGGTCCCCGGTCTGACCGTGTTCCGGGGGCTGCTGGGGCTGGCCGATTCCGATGGAACCCCCGAGGCGATGCTCGTCAGCATCGCGCCGCTCGTCCTGGCGGCCTCGATCGGCGTCGGCCTCGCCGCCGGTGCGTCCCTGGGACTCTATCTCGGCACTCCGCTGCGCGCGACGCTCGCCGGCGTCGCGAAGTCGCGCGCCCGCGTCCGGCACTGACCGACGGCGCCGGTCACCAGATCGGCGGACGAGGCATCGCTGGGACCCGCCGCTCGAGCTCGGCGGCGAGCGCGATGATCATCGCCTCGCCACCGGGTCGGCCGATCAGCTGCACGCAGACGGGGTGGCCGGAGGCATCGGTCGTCACCGGAACGACGATCGCCGGCAGACCCGACACGTTGACGAAGCTCGAATACGGCGCGTACCGCACCTGCTGCGCGAAATTCTCCGCGGCATCCTCGGCGGAGAACCACCCCACCGGGCGCGCGGGCAGCGCGAGCGCCGGGGTGAGGACGGCGTCGAAGGGAGAGAACGCCGTGATCGTCTCGCGTTCGAAGACGGTCGCCGCGGCGAGCGCCTCCAGGACCTCCCGGCCTGTGAGCCTGCGTCCCTCGCGCGCCAGCCAGGCGGTGATCGGCTCGACGTGCTCGAGCTCGGCATCCGTCAGCGCCATGCGGGCGGCGCTCGTGCGCCACAACGCGGTGAACATCGAGGCGTACCCTCGGGGCCGCCAGTCGAGGAGATCGACGTCGTGACCGTCGGCGAGCAGCGCCGTGGCCACCTCGACCGCGCGGCCGGCGTCGGCATCGAGGCGGATGTCCTCGTCGTCGTCCCACGGCGACACCGTCGTGACGCCGATGCGCGTGCGTCCGGCGACGCGTTCGGTCGCCTCGCGGAACGGCCCGTCGCCCGGAGCCGCCGTCGCATACGCGTACGGGCGACCGGCGGCCTGGACATCCAGCAGCAGCGCGGCGTCCGCCACGGTCCGCGCGATCGGCCCCGCCACCGCCAGCCCACCGGGGTTGTCGAGGCCGGAGGCGAACGGGACCCGCCCGCGGGACGGTTTGATGCCGACCAGTCCGACGGTGGCCGCCGGAATCCGGATCGATCCGCCGGCGTCGGAGCCCGGTGCGAGCGGCAGCATCCCCGCCGCGACGGCCGCTGCCGCTCCCCCGCTCGATCCGCCCGCGCCGTTCTCCGGGTTCCACGGGTCGCGCGTCGGCGGTCCGATGCGCGACTCCGTGTACCCGGTCATGCCGAACTCCGGTGTCGCGGTCTTGCCGAGGCTGATGCCACCGGCCTCATCGAGCACCGCCGCCTGATCGGCCGTGGCATCCGGCACGAAACCGTCGTGCAGGCGGGATCCGAAGCGCGTCGGGACGCCGGCGCGGGCGACCAGGTCCTTGTCGGCGAACGGGAGTCCCCAGAGGGCGCCCTCGGTTCGTGCGCTGCCGAGAGCGGCGGCGCGCTCCAGCGCGGCCTCCGCGGTGACCTCGACGAACGCGCCGATCCCGGCATCCCGGTGCGCGATCCGGTCGAGATAGTGCGAGACGAGCTCGACCGGCGCGATCTCGCGCGTGCGCAGCGCCGCCAGCTGTTCGATTGCGGTGAGGTCGTGGAGCTCGGTCATGTCTCGAGCCTACGGATATCCCTGCGCGCCAGGGCCCATCCACCGACTGGTGGATGGCGGAATCCGTCCGTCCACGGCTACCGCGGCGATGAGGCGCAGGCCACGCTGGGACCATGACCGATTCTGTGATCCAGGTGCAGGACCTGCGAAAGACGTACGGCGCGTTCACGGCCGTGGACGGCATCAGCTTCGACATCCGCCGCGGCGAGACCTTCGCCCTGCTCGGCCCGAACGGCGCAGGCAAGTCCACCACGATCGAGATCCTGGAGGGATACCGGCACCGCACATCGGGCGATGTCCGCGTGCTCGGGGTCGACCCGCAGCGCGGCGGGCTGGAATGGAAGTCCCGCCTCGGCATCGTGCTGCAGTCCAGCGGAGAGACCGGCAACTTCACGGTCCACGAGCTCCTCAGCGAGTTCGCCGGCTACTACCCGAACCCGCGCCCGGTCGACGCCGTCATCGCCGCGGTCGGCCTCGAGGCCAAGCAGAAGGTCAGGGTCGGGAAGCTCTCAGGAGGCCAGCGACGGCGACTCGACGTGGCGCTCGGCATCGTCGGACGCCCTGAGCTGCTGTTCCTGGACGAACCGACGACGGGCTTCGACCCAGAGGCACGACGTCAGTTCTGGGACCTCATCCGCTCGCTCAAGGCGGAGGGCACCAGCATCCTGCTGACGACCCACTACCTCGATGAGGCGGCGCAGCTCGGTGATCGGGCCGCCGTCATCGCGGGAGGGCAGCTCGTCGCCATCGGCGCGATCGACGAGATCGGCGGCGCGCAGGCGCGTGTACCGCTGGTGCGCTGGACGGATGCCGCCGGCACCGTCCAGGAGCTCCGCACGCCCGAGCCGGGCACCGCGGTCGCCGAGCTGCACCGCGACGCCGGAGAACCGCGCGGGCTCGAGGTGGTCCGCCCGACGCTCGAGGACATCTATCTGGGGCTCATCCGCGATCAGACCCCTACCACCGAAGACCTTCTCGTGGAGGAACGAGCATGACCATCACCGCACCGGCACCGTCCCCGTCCTTCGGGCTGTCGCGCACGATCCGCCTCGGCATCCGACGCATCGGCTTCGAGCTGAAGCAGTACTTCCGCGCCGGCGACCAGGTGTTCTTCACCTTCCTGTTCCCCACACTGATGTACATGATCTTCGCGACGATCTTCACCGGAGACATCGGCGAGGGGCCGGATGCCGTGAGCATGGCGACCTACTACCTGCCCGGCCTCATCGCGGGTGGCATCCTGCTCTCGGGAGTCCAGGGACCGGCGCTGGAGATCGCGACCGAGAAGAGCGACGGCACCCTCAAGCGCCTCGGCGGCACGCCGATCTCGCCCGTGACCTACTTCCTCGGCAAGATCGGCGAAGTGTTCGTCACCGCGATCCTGCAGATCGCTCTGCTCATGGTGGTGGCCGCCGTCGTGTTCGGAGCCGAGCTTCCGACCGAGCCCGAAGCCTGGCTCCGGTTCGCCTGGATCTTCGTGCTCGGTCTGATCACCTGCACGCTGCTGGGCATCGCCCTGTCCTCTGTGCCGCGATCGGGGAAGACGGCCGGAGCGGTCGTGATCCCCGTCGTGCTGCTGATCCAGTTCATCTCCGGCGTGTACATCGCCTTCGCGATGCTGCCGGAATGGTTGCAGACCGCGTCGGGCGTCCTGCCGGTGAAGTGGATCGCCCAGGGCATGCGCTCGGTCTTCCTGCCGGATTCCTTCAAGGCGGCCGAGGTGAGCGGCTCGTGGGAGCTCGGCATGATCGCGATCATGCTCGCCGGGTGGCTCGTGATCGGTTTCGTCCTCAGCAGGATCACCTTCCGGTGGATCCGCCGTGATGGCTGACCGCATCCGTCCGCCGGAAGTGCCAGAGTGGGTGCGATGAGTCGGATCGGCAGAGAGCAGCTGGGCTGGGACATCGCTGTCGGTGCCCTGATGATCGTGATGTCCGTGCTCGCGCTCACGGAGGAGCCGAGGACGCCTGGCACGCAGTGGATCCTGGTCGTGGTCGCACTCGCGATCGGAGCCGTCTACGCGTTCGGCGCGCGTCGCTACGTGAGCATCCGGGAGTCCCCGATTCCCTCGCCCGCCGCCTCATACGCACTGCAGTTCTCGCTGATGGCGCTGCTCGCCATCGGGGTGGCGATCCAGCCGAGCATGCTGCTGCTGCAGACCATCGTGCTGCCGCTGCTCTGGATGACCGCACGGTCTCCCCGCCAGGCGATCGTCGCCACCGTCATCAACGCGGTGATCCTGGGACTGTCGTACTGGAGCTGGGGAGGTTTCGAGACCTGGGCGCTGCTGGCCGGTTTCCTCACCTCGGGGCTCTCCGCCGCGTTCTCGATCGCGCTGGGACTGTGGATCACGCGGATCGCGGAATGGGGCGCCGAGCGCCAGCGCCTGCTGTCCGACCTCACCGCCGCTCAGGCGGACCTCGATGCCGCGAGTCGTGAGGCCGGCGCCACGGCGGAACGCGAACGCCTCGCCCGCGACGTGCACGACACGATCGCGCAGAGCCTGACGAGCATCGTCATGCTGGCGGAGCGCGCCGGACGCGACGGGTCGGCGACGACGATCGCACTGATCGAGGATGCCGCGCGCGACGCGCTGCGCGAAGCACGCGCCCTCGTGGTTGTGGAGTCGCCGGCGACCGACCCGTCCGGCTCCCTGGCTCAGGCGCTGCAGCGGCTCGGCGAGCGGTTCGCGCACGAGACGGGCACGGCCGTGCACGTGGAGGCATCCGAGTGGACGGTGCCGCGCGATGTGCAGGTGGTCCTGCTGCGGTGCGCGCAGGAGGGGCTCGCGAACGTCCGCAAGCATGCAGCCGCCGACACGGCCCGGCTGACGCTGCAGGTCGGATCGGACGCGGTGCTCCGCGTCAGCGACGACGGGCAGGGCGGCGCGGAGATCGACGCCGGGAACGGCTTCGGCCTGGCCGGCATGCGCGACCGGGTGGCGCTGGTCGGCGGCATCCTGGATGTGCGGGATGCCGAGCCGACCGGCACCGTGCTGACCGTGCGCATCCCGTTGAACGAGGAGAAGGACCTGTCATGATCCGAGTCGTCGTCGCCGACGATCACCCCGTCGTGCGGGCGGGCATCGTGGGGCTCATCGCGCTCGACGACGGCATCGAGGTCGTGGGCGAAGCATCCGATGGCGCGGAGGCGGTCGAACTCGCCGAGGCGACGCGGCCCGACATCGTCTTGATGGATCTGCGGATGCCGAAGCTCTCGGGCGCCGAGGCGACTGCGCGCATCGCCCGGCTGCTGCCTGAAGTCCGCGTGCTCGTGCTCACGACGTACGAAACGGACGACGACATCCTCGGGGCGATCGAGGCCGGCGCGAGCGGTTATCTGCTCAAGGCCGCACCGCACGAGGAGATCCTCGCCGGCATCAGGGCCGTCGCCGAGGGCCACACCGTGCTGGCGCCCACGATCGCGGCGACGCTCGTGACGCGCATGCGCCAGGATGCCCAGGCGACGCCGCAGCTCAGCCCCCGCGAGCTCGAGGTCCTGCGACTCGTGTCCGCCGGCCGCAGCAACCCGGAGATCGCGCGTGACCTGTTCATCGGCGAGGCGACCGTCAAGACGCACCTGCTACACGTGTTCGAGAAGCTCGGCGTCTCGGACCGCACCCGCGCGGTGACCCTCGCCCTGGAGCTCGGGATCCTGTAGGTCGGAGTTCCTGCAGGTCGGCGCGTCAGGCGCGGCGCATCTGCGATGCGGCAGGGCAGTCGAACGGGTCGCTCGCTGCGAGACCGACCCTGTTCAGGTACTCGATCACGATCGCGTAGGAGCGGATGAGGCTCGTCTCGGTGTACGGGACGCCGTTGGCGGAGCAGTAGTCGCGGACGATGCCTCTGGCCTTCGACAGGTGCAGGCGCGACATGTTCGGGAACAGGTGGTGCTCGACCTGGTGGTTGAGTCCGCCCATGAACCAGGTGGCCCACCAGCCGCCGTTGACGTTGCGCGAGGTGCGCACCTGCTTCGAGAAGAAGTCGAGGCGGGCGTCAGGCGCGATGATCGGCATGCCCTTGTGGTTCGGTGCGAACGAGGCGCCCATGTACACGCCGAAGACGGCCAGCTGCACGCCCATGAAGGCGAACGCCATGCCGAGCGGCAGCATCAGGAAGACCGGCACGAGGACGATCGCGAAGCGCACGGCGATGAGGCTGAGCTCGATCCAGCGTCCCTTGACGCCCTTGCGGGTGGTCAGGTGCTTGAGTCCGAGGTAGTGCAGATTGAGACCCTCGAGGGTCAGCAGCGGGAAGAACAACCAGCCCTGCTTGCGGGTGATCATGCGGATGAAGCCCCGCGACTTCGCGGCATCCTCTTCCAGGAACGAGATCGTGTCGACGTCGATGTCCGGGTCCTTGCCGACCTGGTTCGGGTTGCCGTGGTGGCGGGTGTGCTTGGAGTCCCACCACGCGTAGCTGATCCCGACGACGCCGGCGGCGAGGATGCGGGCCAGGCGGAAGTTCGCGGGCCCCGAGGTGAGGATCTGGCGGTGGGCTGCTTCGTGCGCGAGAAAGGCGACCTGTGTGAACAGGATGCCGAGGGCCCCCGCGATCAGCAGCTGGAACCAGCTGTCGCCGAGGAGGATGAAGCCGGTGATGGCCCCGCCGAATGCCAGCGCGAGCGCGCCGGCGACGAGGGAGTAGAAGATCGGAGTGCGCTGCATCAGACCGGTCTCGCGGACCACCTGCTGCACCTCGCGATAGGCGCTGGCCATCGGAGGTATGTCGGCGTTGCCCGCGTACGTCTGGCGCACGGGCCCGAGAGTCGAAGTGGTCGAGTCGAGCTGAATACTGGAGATGATGCTCTCCTGCCGATCGGGAGCCCTTTGAGCTGCGGAAGCCAAAGGCAGTTGCCCATCGCTTCAACCCAGCGTAACCCGGCCCGTATACGGCAGCGGGAATACGCCGAGGGGGTTTTCGGGGTCGTTCAGGCCCGGGCGCGGCGGATCCGGCGGCGCAACCGCAGCCGCAGCGGGTGCCCGTCGGGGCGGGCGCCGCTCTCGAGGGCGCGGCGGGCGTCGGCGAGGGTCCCGAAGGACCCCAGTTCGGTGCCGTGGTTGTCGCGCACGAGGTGCGCTGTGCCGTCGAACTCGACGAAGCCGGCGAATTCGCCGTCGCGCGTCGCGACGTGCACGTCGTCGTCGGCCTGCTTCCAGTCCAGGGACTCGTGGATGATGCTCATGGTGTTGCTGCTCATTGCTCTGCTCTGTGGCGGACGCGCGCGTACGCATCTCGCTCTTCGTTCGATCAGAGCGGATGCCGCGCGCGTCGGTGTGCGTGGTCCGTGATGGCCCTGATCATGGCGACGTGATGGCCGAATCTGCGGCGATGTCACTCACGTTGCAGGAACAGTCTACCAGGCGGCATCCGACACGGCCTGGGAGCGGTCAGCTCGCGGCTGCGGAGAGGGTGCTGTCGGGCACGGATGCCTCGGCCACCCACACGCGACGAGGATGCGCGGATGAGCCCGCGATGACCCAGCGGCCCAGGGGCGGCGGAAGGGGTTCCGCAGGGTCCGGCCGCTCCGGTTCCGCGGCGGTCGCCACGGGGTCCGCGGCCGCAGCGGGCTCGTCCTGCCAGGCCTCGCGGATGATGCGCCGCGGGTCGTAGCGGCGGGGATCGAGCGCCTGCCAGTCCTCGCGGACGATCGCGGCGCCGGCCTCCTCCTCGGCCCGGCGCTTGGCCTCCACCGTCATGTCCTTCAGCTGCCGCAGCACGGCGGCGAGACGACCGGCGTACTGCGGCATCCGATGCGGGCCGATGAGCACCGCGGCGATGAGCACCACGACGAAGAGCTTCTCGACGGTCAGTCCGAACATTCCCGCGCCTCCCTCCGGTCGTGCAGCCAGGCGATGAGGAGCGCGGTCAGGAACAGCGCGGTCATCGGGACCGCGATCAGGAACATCGACAGCACGTCGGCGGAAGGCGTGACCATCGCACTGAACAGCACGATGGCCACGATCGCGACGCGCCAGCTGCGAGCCAGCGTGTGCGCCGGAAGGATGCCGAGCAGGTTCAGCATCACGAGGAACACCGGGAGCACGAACGCGATGCCGGTGGCGAGCACGATCTTCAGGACGAAGTCGACGTACGCGGATGCCTGCAGCAGCGTGCTGTCCTCGGCATCCGCGAAGCTCGCGAGGAGTTCGACCATGTGCGGGAACAGCAGGAAGCCGGCGGCGCACCCTGCGGCGAACAGCGGCAGCGCGGCGCCGAAGAATCCGTACGTGTACTTCCTCTCGCGACGCGTGAGCCCTGGCGCGAGGAACGCGAACAGCTCGTGCAGCCAGACCGGGCTGGCCAGGGCGATGCCCGCGAACAGGGCGATCTTGAGCTTCAGATCGAATGCGCCGGTGATGCTGTCGTAATTGAGGCTCGCATCCTGCGACTCGGCGATCTCGAGGATCGGCGCGCGGAGCACCTCCAGGATGATCCCGGAGAGCAGGTAGCCGACGACCACCCCGGCCAGGAGCGCCGCCGCCGCACGGAACACGCGGGTGCGGGCCTCTCTCAGGTGCGACGACAGCGGCATCCGGGTCGGGGCGTCCGTCTCGCCCCGAGCCGTGGCGAGGTCGGTCATGGCGTCACTCCCTGGTCGCGGGCTGCTCTGCGGCAGGGGTCTGCACCTCGGTCTTCAGGATGCGCATCGACTGCCCGACGCTGCGGGCGAGGGCGGGGAGCTTGGCCGCCCCGAAGATGAGGACGACGACGGCGAGGATGATCAGTGCGTGCCATCCGGTGAGGTTCTGGAACATGTCTCTGTCTCCTGGGGTCAGTGGGACGGGGGTTCGCCGGGGCCTCCTTCGCCGCCTCCGGGCCCGCCTTCGCCGCCGCCGGAGGGCGCGGCGCCGGCGGTGGGCGTCGTCGAGGTATCGATGCGCACCTGCAGGGTCGCGGTGTAGCCGCTGGTCGCTTCGCCGGTGATCGTGGCCAGTTGCAGGGCCCCCGCGTCGTCGCCGAACACGTTGTCGCTCGCCAGCGTGACCTGCGCGAGGTTCTCGGTCGAGCCCTCGTAGCGCGAGTCCGCGTAGACGGTCGTGGCGGCGTCCTCGGCGAGGGCGATCTGGGACGTGGCGATCGCGTTCTCGGAGTCCGTGATCGAGTCGACGTCCGGGTACACCTCGAAGTGGATGTGCGGCCAGCGTCCCGAGTAGCAGCCGGGGAAGATCGAGGTGAACGAGACGTTGCCCTCGGCATCCGCGACCTGGACGCCCCGCAGGTAGGTGACGTCTTCGAGGCCCTCGGAGTACATCGAGTACTCGCCGCCGGCCGTGCAGTGCCAGAGGTAGACGGCGGCTCCGGCGAAGGGCGCGTCGTCGTTCTGCATGTCGCGGACCTCGAGTCGGATCGTCAGCGGAACCCCCTCGGCCGTCGCGGACCCGTCGATCGATGAGCGGATGTCCTGGCGGACGATGCCGGACTCCTCGAGGACGTCCGGTCCGTTGGACCCGTCGCCGGGGTAGGGACCGGCCGTCTCGTCCGGGATCTCGCCCTCGGCGGTGGAACCCGTCGACGCGTCGGATGCCCCGGAGGAGCCGGACGACGCGCCGGTGCTGCTGGTCGCGGTCGGCGCACAGGCCGCCAGGACGACGGCTCCGACGCCGAGACCGGCCAGCCCGATGACGCTGCGCCGGCTGATCAGGGTGCGGATGTCGAAGGGGGCGCCCTGGTCGACGACCTCCTCGTCAGGACGGTCGAGCGGGCGGCCCTCGTAGGTCGGGCCGGTCGGGGTGTCGACGGGGTCGGGGATGCGGCTCATGATCTTCTCCTCACGTGGAACCGGAAGTGAGTACAGGTTCGCGGAGGAGTCGATCAGGGTCGTATGCCGGGCCTATGCGCCGTTTATGAGTTCGGAGGCGGGCCGGGTGACCGGGGGTCGGATGACCAGCACCGTGACGATGCCGATGAGGATCACCGCGGTCAGCGCCACCGGGATCGGCAGAACCGGGTCGAGCAGGACCAGCAGCGCGCCTGCAGGCACCACGACGTTGACGACGCGGTCGGCGTTCTCGCGGATCGCGATCCACCAGACGCCGAGCAGGAAGACGGCGATCGGCACGGTCACCGTGAAGGAAGCGGCCGTGCTCGACAGCTCGCTGTGGTGCGTGAGCAGGTCGATCTCGGCCTCGATGCCGGCGGAGAACGCGGCGGCTGCCGCGAAAACGAAGTAGTGCGTGTATCCGTATCGCAGCGACCGGCCGAACGACGTGATCGCGCGGTGGTGCGGCGGCCAGAAGTAGATCCACCACAGCGCAGCCGTCACGACCAGGGTCAGGACGGCGATCGCGATGAGCGGGCCGAGGGACTCGACCTCCTCCAGAGCACCGACGATCGCGTTGGCCGAGGCGAGCAGGCTCTCGCCGAGCACGATCAGAGTGAACAGCCCGTAGCGCTCGGTGATGTGGTGCGGATGCCACGGCGTCTGATGCCGCCGCTCGGCGAAGACCGGCACGGCGACCTCGAGGAGCGCGAACAGCACGAAGGCTGCGATCTGGAACGGCGCAGGCACGAAGAGGAAGCCCACCCACAGCAGCTGGACGAGAGCGATGCCCGCTGCGTAGCGGCGGGTGACCGAGCGCAGCGGTTCGTCGGAGCGAGAGGCCCGCAGCCACTGCGCGATCATCGCGATCCGCATGACGATGTAACCGATCACCGGAATCGTGAAGTCGCCGTGTTCGAACGCGGCGGGGACGCCGGCGGCGAGGATGAGCACACCGGCCATCTGCACGAACGTCAGCACGCGATACAGCCAGTCATCCGTCGCGAACGATGTCGCGAACCAGGTGAAGTTCATCCACGCCCACCAGATCGCGAAGAAGACCATGGCGTAGGAGGTGAGCCCGTGCACGAAGTCCCCCGCGCTCAGTGCGTGGTGCAACTGCGCCGAGGCGACGCTGATCGCGACCACGAACACGAGGTCGAAGAACAGCTCGAGCGTGCTGGCTGTGCGGTGAGGCTCGTGCGGGTCGCGGGGCTGCATGCGGCTCAGGCGGAGGCGGTCGGACGCGGTCTGATCTGTCACGGGAACAGAGTAGAGCAGGGGTGTCGCGATCAGCGGCATCCGTTTCGTCCAATCGGATGAAATACCTTTCGCTCACGCGCGCCATCCGCTAGAGTGAGCGCAGTCTGCAGTGCCTGCTGCATCCGGATGTCGCCTGGGAACGACATCCGATCCGTCAAGACGTGGGGTCTTGACGAGCAGCAGGATCCCGAGGGGTCGGGAAGCAGACGACTCCGCGAGCACAACGCTCGCGTACTGGGGAAAAACTGGGGAAGTCATGGCGCACTGGGGAATTCTGCGTTCATTCTGCGCTCGGGGAGTCCGAGCATGACGTCCGTCGAGGACGCCGTCGGACTCACGCGCGCTCCGGCCTTCGTGCCGGTCGCCGCGCCGCGGACCGTCAAGGTCGCCGCGCGCACCGTCGTGACGCCGCGGGTGTCTGCGACGCTCGAGCGCCGGCAGCTGTGGGAACGGCGATACCGGATGCGCCTGCGCGTGACCGACGCGGCGATCATCGTGCTCGCCGTCGCGGTGACCGCGCTCGCGCAGCTGTTCGTGCTGGGGACGCCGGTCGACGCCGTGGTGCGCGACGGGTTGCTGCTGATCGCGGTCTGGTTCCCGATGCTGAGCGCACTGAGCACGCGCGCCGCTGCGGTCTTCGGCTCCGGGGCCGCCGAATACACGCGCGTCGCGCATGCCGGCGGGCTCGCGTTCGGGTTCCTCGCGATCGTCGGCGTGCTGTGGGAGTGGCAGGGACTCCGACCGCTGCTGCTGATCGCTCTGCCCGTGGGGATGCTGGGGCTTCTCCTCGCGCGGTGGATGTGGCGCAAGTGGCTCCTGCAGCGCCGGCGCGACGGGCAGTACGCGTCGCGCACCGTCGTGGCGGGCGATGCCGAGGACGTCAGGTACGTCATCGACTCGCTCCGCCGCGGCGGCGAGACCGCCTATCACGTGGTCGGGGCCACGCTGTTCGACGGCAACGCCGTCGAACTGGAGGTGGACGGGGATCGCTTCCCCGTGCTGGGCAACGTGAACACCGTCGCGACGGTGGCCACTCAGCTCAGCGCGGACACGATCATCGTGGCGAGCCGTCCGGATGGGGATCCGGACTTCGTCAAGCAGCTCGGATGGCAGTTGGAGGGCACGGCGTCCGAGTTGATCCTCTCGAGCCGACTCACGGATGTGGCCGGCCCGAGAGTGTCACTGCGCCAGGTGGAGGGCCTGCCGCTGATCCAGGTGAAGATCCCGACCTACGAGGGCGGGGTCCATCTGCTCAAGCGTGCGCTGGATATCGCCGTCGCGGTCGTGGCTCTCGTGCCGATCGCGCTGCTCGCTCCGGCGCTCGCACTCGTCATCAAGGCGGACTCCCCCGGGCCCGTCTTCTTCCGACAGGAGCGCGTCGGCCGGGACGGGAGGATCTTCCGGATGGTGAAGTTCCGCTCCATGAAGACGGATGCCGAGCAGCAGCTCGCCGCCCTCAAGGAGCAGAACGAGGGGGCCGGGCTCCTGTTCAAGATGAAGGACGACCCGCGCGTGACGCGCGTGGGACGAGTGCTGCGCAAACTCTCGCTGGATGAGCTGCCGCAGTTCTGGAACGTGCTGGTGGGCGACATGAGCGTCGTCGGCCCTCGGCCACCGCTGCCCAGCGAGGTCACCGCGTACGACGGCACGGTCTACCGCCGCCTGTACATCAAGCCCGGCATCACCGGGCTGTGGCAGGTGTCGGGTCGCAGCGACCTCACGTGGGATGAGAGCGTGCGACTGGATCTGCGGTACGTGGAGAACTGGTCCGTCATGAACGACCTGCAGATCATGTGGCGCACGGCCAAGGTCATGGCTCAGCCGAGAGGAGCGTACTGAGGACATGGGCAACGGGGAGGGCCTCACGATCGCGATGGTGGGGACGAGGGGGATACCCGCCGCATACGGCGGGTTCGAGACGGCGGTCGAGGAAGTCGGCCGCCGACTCGCAGATCGTGGGCATCGCGTCGTCGTGTACACGCGCGGGTCCGAGCGCCGGTCGAAGACGTATCTGGGCATGCGGGTCGTTCACCTGCCGGCGCTGCCGGTCAAGCAGATCGAGACGCTCAGCCACACCGGGCTGTCGACGCTGCACCTTCTCGGGCGGCACCGCCCGGATGCGACCTTCGTGTTCAACGCGGCGAACTCGCCGTTCCTCCCCCTGCTGCGGCTGCGCGGTGCGAGGGTGGCCCTGCACATGGACGGGCTCGAATGGCGACGCTCGAAGTGGGGGCCGCGCGGGCGGGCGTACTACCGCTGGGCCGAGCAGTTCGGCGTGCGGACGGCGGACGCGCTGATCGCCGATGCCCCCGGCATCGCCGACTACTACCGTCACCAGTTCGATGTGCCGACCGAGATGATCAGGTACGGTGCTCCGATCCTCGATGAGCTCCCCGCTCGTGGTGTGTCAGAACTCGATCTGGTCTCCGGTGGCTACCACCTCGTCGTGGCGCGGTTCGAGCCGGAGAATCACGTGCTCGAGATCGTCGAGGGGTACCGGCGCAGCACGGCGACGCTTCCGCTGGTGGTGGTGGGGTCCGCACCGTACAGCGCCGACTACACCCGTGCGATCGACCGCGCCGCTGAGGGCGACGCCCGCATCCGCCTCGTCGGCGGCGTCTACGATCAGGAGCTGCTGGACGCCCTGTACGCGAACGCGGCCACGTACCTGCACGGCCACTCGGTCGGAGGGACGAACCCGTCCCTCCTGCGCGCGATGGGCGCGGGGACGGCCGTGATCGCCTACGACGTCGCGTTCAACCGCGAGGTGCTCGACGAGCAGGGGTGGTTCTTCACCGACGCGGCCGACGTGGCCACGCATCTCGTCGATGCCGAAGCGGATGCCGTGGCGACCGCCGAGCTCGGTGCCGCGCTGCGCGAGCGGGCGCGCGATGCGTTCCGCTGGGACGAGGTCGCGGACGCGTACGAGGAGCTCGCTCATCGACTCGCGGCCGGCTCGACGATTCACGGATCGGCACGGCGCGCGAGGCGACGGGCAGCGGAGTGGGAGTTCGAGCAGAGCAGGCAGGTGCGGACGCCATGAGCGCACCCCACACCTCAGAGGCCGAGCATGCTCCGCAGTTGCACCGCGAGACGGCGCGCGTCCGACTGGACGGCGATCAGGCCCTTCCGATGGCCCCGCGCTCGCTCCTGATGGACATCGGCGTGATCGAGCGGATCCGCTGTCAGGCGGCGCAGCCGCGATTGCGGCGTCAGCTGCAGCAGACCGCGGCTTCCGTGCAGTCGGGTCGCGTACGCGGCCAGGTCCGCGCCGGCGCGCCCGTGGCCGCCCCGTTCGGCGATCTCGCCCAGCAGCAGCGCCTCGCGAAGCGTGAAGGTGCGATCGCGCGCGTCATGCGACATCAGGGCGATCTCGCCGCGCTGATGCTTCGTCGCCGTGATGATCAGATCGGCGTCCTCGATCGCCGCCGCCGTCAACTGGACGGCACCGCGCTCCCGGCTCTCCGCGGGCACGGCATCACCCAGGACGTCCAGCGCGACCTCGCAGATCGGATCGGGGCGCAGCGCGTGGGTCCCGGCGCTCGCGAGCGAAACGGCATCCGCGTTCATGAAGGACCGGAGCGTCCACAGCATCATCGGAGAACGGCAGACGTTGGCGTGGCACACCACGAGCAGGCGCTGAGTCACCCCTCGTCCTTTCCGTGCGACCGGGCAAGAATCCACGTCCCCACCTCAACAGGGAGCAGGCCATGACACTACACGACTACCTCACCGCGTTGAGGAAGCATTGGATCGTGGTCGTGCTGCTGGCTGCGATCGGCGCGGCCGCGGGGTTCGGCTATTCGCAGTTCCTGCCGGATCAGTATCGCGCACAGGCGTCGGTGATCGTGATTCCGGTGCGCGGTGACAACACCAGCGAGCTCGTGCAGGGGTCGAACTATGTGCAGAACCTCGTGCAGACGTACACGGTGCTCGCGACGTCGCCCGCCGTCCTCGATCCCGTGATCGAGGAGTTGGAGATCGCTGAGACGCCGACTCGCCTCGCCAATCGGGTGGATGTCTCGGCACCGCTGAACACTGTCGTCATCGAGATCGGCGTGACGGACGCCACTCCCGATGGCGCGCAGTCCACCGCCGACGCGATCGCCGCGGAGCTGGCCGTCGCGGTGGGCGAGTTCTCCCCCACCGGCTCGGACGACCGCCCGGCCGTGCGGATCGAGACCATCGCGCCCGCGCAGCTGCCCCGCAATCCGGTCGCGCCGAACACCCGCATGAACACCATCATCGGCGGTGCCGTCGGGCTCGCCTGCGGAGTCGTGACCGCGCTCCTGCTGCGCCGGTTCGGGTCGCGCCTGACGAGCCGAACCGACATCGCCGAGGCGACCGAGCAGCCTCTGCTCGGCGAGGTGCTGGAGGCACCAGGGGGTCGCGAGCTCGCGTCGACGATTCTCGCGCGCCCGGACAGCCGTGTCGCCGAGTCGCTGCGCCAACTGGCAGCATCCCTGAAGTTCCTCGAAGTCGACGACCAGCGGCGCGTGATCCTCATGACTTCAGCGGCATCGTCCGAAGGGAAGTCGTCGGTCAGCCTGGCGCTGGCGCTCACCCTCGCCGAGGTCGGCCACCGGGTGCTGTACCTGGAGGCGGATCTGCGTCGCCCCACGGCAGCGCGGTACACCCAGCTGGAGGGCAGCGTCGGCCTCACCACGGTGCTCATCGGCGACAGCACGCTGGAGGATGCCGTGCAGGAGTGGGGCCACCCCAACCTGCGCGTGCTGACCAGCGGCGTGCTCCCGCCCAACCCCGGCGAGCTCGTGGCCAGCGGACAGCTGCATGCGATCATCCGCCAGGCCCGCGAGGACTACGAATACGTGATCGTCGACACCGCACCGGTGCTCTCGGTGAGCGATGCGCTGTGGCTCGCACCCGAGGTCGATTCTGTACTGTTCGTCGTCCGCGCCGGAGCCACCAAGAGGGAGTCGCTGCAGTCTGCGCTGACCGCGCTCGGCTCGACGCATCAGTCGCATCTCGGCATCGTGCTGAACGGGGTGCGCAAGTCGGACAAGAGTCCCTACTACGCGCAGGACGAGCAGCGCACCCGTCGCGCGGCGCGGGACCGCATCGCACGATGAACTCGATTCTGGCGCTGGGGGCGAAGGCGCTGACGATGGTGATCTCGCTGGTGTGCGGCGTCCTCACCACGCGTCTCGTCCTCGGCGACGCCGGCGTGGAGTACTACGCCCTGTTCAGCATGCTCACGTCGTTGCCGTCGTTGCTGTCCTTCACGGACCTCGGCGCCGGAGCGGTGGTCGTCAACGGCATCGCCACGAGTGACGACATCCGCACGGATCGGACGCTCGCGGCGCAGCTGACGTCGGTCGAGCGCATCCTCGTCGGCTTCGCCGCGGTGACGATGCTCGTCAACACCGTCCTGCTCCTGACCGGTGGCTGGACGATCGCCTTCGGCGTGACCGGCGAACTGCCAGGGGCGGATCTCGCCGCCTTCGTATGCCTGACCATCTTCTGCCTCGGCGTGCCGGTCGGCATCTGGGTGCGCATCATGCTCGGCCTGCGCCGCAACCACCTCATCATCCTGCTGCAGGGCCTGATCTCACCGCTGACGCTGCTGGGCGTCTGGATGCTGTTGACCTTCGGCACGGCGGACACCTATGCGTTCCTGGCGACGAGCTCGTACGTCGCTTCGTTCCTGGTCGGCGCACTGGGCCTCGGCCTCACCGCGTACGGCACCCGCCCTCTCGTGCCCCGAGCGGCAGCCATGGTGCTGCATCCGCGTCGTCATCCGGGCGTTCGAGTCATGGATGTCGGCTGGCCGATGCTGGCCCAGCTGCTGTCCTACCCCGTTGCCGTATCGACCCAGCGGTATGTCCTCGCGCAATGGGGAACGCACCAGGACGTGGCCGAGTACGGCGTCGCGGGCCAGGTGTTCTTCGCGCTGAACGGACTCGTCGTCGCGGCGGGGCTCGCGCTCTGGCCGATGTACGCACGCCGACGACACCGCGGTGAACTCCGCCGTGGTCCGTTTCTGCTCGCCGGCATCTTCGCGGCGGGCGTCGGCGCCGCGACCGTGTTCGTCGCACTCGTCGGCCCCTGGGTGTTCGATTTCATCACCGACGGCACGCTCGAGGTGCGTACGACGACGATCCTCGCGTTCGGACTGATGGTCACGTGCACGGCGGGGCTGTATCCGCTCGGCATGTTCATCATGGACAAACCGGGCATCCGGTTCCAGGTCGTGCCGACGCTGCTGATGGCACTCGCCAGCCTCGCGCTCTCGATCGTGCTCACCCCCGCGATCGGCACGGCTGGTCCCCCGCTGGGGAACGCCGTGGCCGTCGTCGTCTTCCAGGTCATCCCGTTCTCGTGGTACATCATCCGGCACCGTGCACGGCTGCTCGGATCGGAGACGGCGAGCGCGCCCGAAGAGCCTCAGCCGGAAGACGGCGCTGGGACGGACGCGAACTCGGAAACGGCAGCGTCCCACTCCTGACGTCCCAGCATCCACGCCGTCACCAGGAGGTAGCGGTTCACATAGTCGCGCTGCGTGATGCCGCGCCGCTCCGCGGCATCCGCGGAGGGGGCGGCGACGCGGCCGGCCAGCGCATCTGCGAGCGCGCTCGCCAGTCCTTCGGCATCACCGACCTCGACCAGCCGGGCCTCGTCGCGAACGTAGTCGTCCACGCCACCCGCGGCGGTGACGACGAGGGGCCGGCCGGCGCTGATCGCTTCGATGCACGCGGTCGCCCCCGACGCGTGCCGGTTCTGCATGAGGGGGACGACGACGACGGATGCCGCGGCGTACAGATCCATCAGTTCGGTGCGCGTCGCAGCCGGACGAACGGTCACGTTCGCCGGCCATTCGACCGCACCGGCCCTCGGAGACGACGACGCCACCCGAAATCGCGCGTGCGGAAGCCGAGCGGCTGCCTCAGCGAGCACAGCCCAGTCGCGGTCGGCGTCGTTTCCCACGGCGAGGACGAGCGGTTCGGCCCCGGCATCCTGCTGGGCCATCGGCGGAGCCGACGTCGCCGAGCCGAACGGGATGAGCTCGACGACTCGCCCCGTCACGCTCTGCCGGGAGATGTCACGGTTGACGCGGCTGTGGACGAGCTCGATCGTGTGCGTGCGCAGCAGGGCCGCGACGAGACGGCGCCGCACCGCGCCCCATTCCGCCCACGCATCCCAGAGCCAGACGGACTGCGCGAGCACGGGCACCCGGCGCCCCCTGCGCACGAAGAGCTGCAGCAGGGCGACCGCGAGATGCTCTCGCTCGGTATGCGTCCAGATGGCATCGGCGCTTCTGATGAGTCGGCGATTGCGCCACACATGGACCATGTCGAATCCGAGTCGGCCCGCGATCGAGCGTCGCCGGCGACGCGCGTGCCCGGATTCCGGTCTCGAATGCGTCCACGAGAGCCGCACCAGGGGCTCCGCGCGCTCGTAGCCGTACGGCGTCTCGTCGAGCGTCTCACCGCGGGCGTGCCGCTGCCGCCACTGGACGGCGTCCTGGTCCGCGCTGAGCACGACGACCACGTGGGGGACGGCATCCGGCGTGCGCGGCCCGCCACCGAACTGCGTCCCCACACGGTCCTCCGATCGCTCAGCGCAGCCCCTGATCAGACGGGAAGTCCGCGTAGAATCATTCTAGAGTTCGCGCCGCCGTTTCCTGCCGGTGATCACGCGACGGGCAGTGTCGCGACAGGGGGTGAACCGACACGATGGAGCCGATGACGCATCGATGGCGACGGACGATCACCGCGGAGTCCGCGACGCCTCGCGACAGCGCGCTGCTGCCGGTCCTCGTCGCCGTGGTGGCGGCGATGACAGCGGCGATGCGCGCGCAGTACGGGCCTGGCGTCACGATCTGCCTCATCGCCGGCGTCGTCCTCGCACCGATGTGGGTTACGAACCTGAAGCGGTTCCGTCGCGCACGGTCCCTTCTGCTGGTCGGGGCCGGCGCCGTCGCCTGGGGTGCTGCCCTCACCCAGCTCGACTCGGGACGCTCCTCTTCGACTTCCCTGCTGATCGCACAGACTCTGATGATGCTGTCGTTCCTCTGCTCGATCGGGATGCTGCTGTGGGCGCGCTCGCTGATCGGCACCGGGGCGACGATCGTGGCCTTCGGCGTCGGCGGACTCGTGAACATCGTGCTCACCGGCGGCAATCCTGCGAACCTCTGGAAATATTCGCTCGCCATCCCCGTCGCGCTCATCCTGCTCGGGATCGCCGCGATGAGGAACTCGCGCATCCTGGAGCTCATCGCACTGGTCACCGTCGCCGGAGTCTCCGCGATCTCCGACTCGCGCTCGATGACGGCGTTCCTGCTGCTCACCGCCGTGCTCGTGCTGTGGCAGATGACGAGCGGTGGAACGGGCCGGCTGAGACCGCGGCCCTGGCAGACGATCCTCGGCCTTGCGGCACTGGGTCTGAGCGTGTTCCTCCTGTTCCAGGCGCTGATCCTGGACGGCGTGCTGGGTGAGGCCGCAGCGGAGCGCACCCAGGCGCAGATCGACACGTCCGGTTCTCTGCTCGCCGGAGGTCGACCCGAGATGGGCGCGGCCGTCGGGCTCATCTCCGCCCAGCCGTGGGGATACGGCAGCGGCACAGTGCCGACCTCGAATGACGTCTGGCTCGCCAAGACGGGGATGAGCGCGCTCAACTACGACCCGAACAACGGCTACGTCGAGCGCTACATGTTCGGGGGGCAGTTCGAGGTCCACTCCGTGCTGGGCGACCTGTGGATCCGCTACGGACCGCTCGGTGCCGTCTTCGCGCTCGCGATCTGCGTGCTCGCGGTGTACGCGACCGCGC